>JAAWQM010000034.1 GCA_022800525.1 Oscillospiraceae bacterium | reverse complement strand
GAGCAAGATTGCCGCCATCTGGGACGGCGGGCTGGCGATCTATGGCGCGGTCATCGTGGCGTTCTTTGTGCTGATGGCGTTCTGCAAACGAAAAAAGATACGCTTCGGGGCCTTCGCGGACCTGGGCGTCATGGGGCTACTGATCGGACAGGCAGTGGGCCGGTGGGGTAATTTCGTCAACCGGGAGGTATTCGGCGGCGAGACCACCCTGCCCTGGCGGATGAAGGTATGGGTCTCCGCCACGGAGTCCATCGAGGTCCACCCCACCTTCCTGTACGAGAGCCTGTGGAACCTTGCAGGGCTGCTGCTGATCGTGTTTGTCATCTCCAGGGTCCGGACCTTCGACGGAGAAAACACCTGCTTTTACTTCATCTGGTACGGCCTGGGACGGGCATGGATCGAGGGCGTGCGCACGGACACCCTGAAGCTGTTCGGCTGGGAGCTGTTCGGCCAGCCCATCCGGGTCAGTCAGCTGCTCAGCGTGCTGCTGGTGATCGCCGGACTGGCGGTGCTCATCATCAACAAGCGGAAGCATCCCCGCGGGCAGGAAAATCTGTATGTGAACCAGCAGGCGGCCCTGAAAGCCGCCGCAGAGTCCGAAGCCGCCGCTGCGGCAGAAGAAAGCATTGCCATCATAGACATTCCGGAGGACGAAGATCATGTGTAAAAAGGGCATCCTGTACGGCGTGGGCGTAGGCCCTGGCGATCCGGAGCTGCTGACCCTCAAGGCCCAGCGCATCCTCTCCCAGGCGGACGTCATCGCTGTCCCCGACAAGGGCGCGGGAGAAAAGACCGCCCTGAACATCATCGGCAATCTGGCGGAGGGGAAGCCTCTGCTGTACTGCTCCGCGCCCATGGTGCGGGACCCTGTGCAGCTGGAGGCGGCCTACACGGAAAACGCGGAAAAAATCGCCGCCCTGCTGGATGATGGGAAGACCGTGGCGTTCATCACTCTGGGGGACCCGTCGGTCTACTCTACATATCTCTACACCCACCGGCGGGTGCTGGCCATGGGCTACGAGGCGCGGATCATCCCCGGCGTCCCCTCCTTCTGCGCGGTGGCGGCGGTCCTGGGAGAGGGATTGTGTGAGGGCAGCGACCGGCTGCTGATCGTCCCCGCCTCCCACCAGGACATCGGCGACTGCCTGACGGTGGACGCCAACTATGTATTCATGAAAGCGGGCCGGGAGATCGGCAAGCTGCGTGACACGCTGGCGGCGCACGGCCTGCTGGACCGGGCCGCAATGGTGGAGAACTGCGGCATGGAGACCGAGCGCGTCTATCCCCGGTTCGCCGGCGCCCCGGACGGCAGCGGATATTTTTCCGTTGTCCTGGTCAAGCGGGATGGCAGGTAAACGCTTCCCGCTGTTCGTCAGCCTGGAGGGACGGTCCGCCGTAGTCGTGGGCGGCGGAACGGTGGGACTGCGCCGGGCGGAGGTCCTGGCGCGGTTCGGGGCGGAGGTGACGGTGGTCTCCCCTGTCCTGTCCGGTCCGGCGGAGGGGTTCCGCTGGGTCCCGCGAACCTATGAGACGGGCGATTTGGCGGGAGCCTATCTGGCCGCCGCCGCCACGGACTGCCCCGAGGTCAACGGCGCCGTGGGCCGGGAGGCCCGAAAGGCGGGCGTCCTGTTCAACCGCTCCGACCAGCCGGACGGCTGCGACTTCTTCTTCCCCGCGGTCTGCGAGGGGGACGGGCTGGTGGCGGGCGTCGTGGGCGGCGGCAGCGACCACAAAAAAACCGCCCGGGCCGCCCGGGAAATCCGGCGGGTTCTGGCGGAGATGGAGGAAAGCAAATGAGGCTTCGCATAGGCAGCCGGGAGAGCCGGCTGGCGGTAGCCCAGACGGAATATGTGATGAAGGCCATCCGGGCAGCTCACCCGGAGATTGAGCTGGAGCTGGTGACCATGAAGACCACCGGGGACAAAATCCTGGACCGTACTCTGGACAAGGTGGGCGGCAAGGGTCTGTTCGTCCGGGAGCTGGACGCCGCCCTGCGGGAGGGCCGGGTGGACCTGACGGTTCATAGCTGCAAGGATTTGCCCATGGAGCTGCCGGAGGACCTGCCTCTGGCAGCGTTCACCCGGCGGGAGGACCCCAGGGACGTGCTGGTGCTGCCCTTGGGCGTCACGGAGTGGGACCGGACCAGACCCGTGGGCAGCGCAAGCCTGCGTCGGAGCTTACAGTTACAGGCGCTGTACCCCGGACTGGAGGTCCATCCGGTCCGGGGCAATGTACTGACCCGGCTGGACAAGCTGGATGGAGGCGAGTATGGCGCGCTGGTCCTGGCGGCGGCGGGACTTAGGCGGCTGGGCCTGAAGGGGCGCATCGACCGGTATTTTGCGCCGGAGGAGTTGCTGCCCGCCGCCGGACAGGGCATCCTGGCCGTACAGTGCCGGGCGGGCATGGACACGGCGCTCCTGGACTGCCTGCGCAGCGGGGAGGCGGAAATCTGCGCCCTGGCGGAGCGGGCCTTCGTGGGAACACTGAACGGCGGGTGCTCCTCCCCTGTGGCGGCTTATGCCGTTGCTGAGGGCGGAACCGTCGCCGTCACAGGGATGTACGTGGATGAGCGGGACCGGCTGTGGAAGGGCTCTGTTTCCGGGCCCGCAGAGGATGGAACCGCGCTGGCCCAGGGGCTGGCGAAAAAGCTGAAGGAGGACGCGGCATGTCAGGTAAAGTAACGCTGGTGGGCGCGGGCCCCGGCGACCCGGGCCTGCTGACCGTCAAGGGGCGGAACGCCCTGAAACAGGCGGAGGTGGTGGTCTATGACCGGCTGGTCAGTCCCGCCGTTCTGGAGCTGATCCCCGAGACCGCCCGCCGGATTGACGTGGGCAAGGACGCCGGACACCACCCTGTCCCCCAGGGGCGGATCAACCAGATTCTGCTGGAGGAGGCGCAGGCGGGGCACAACGTGGTGCGGCTGAAGGGCGGCGATCCCTTCGTCTTCGGGCGGGGCGGCGAGGAGCTGCAAACGCTGGCACAGGCAGGAGTGCCGTTCGTGGAGGTCCCCGGCGTCACCTCCGCCGTGGCGGCGGCGGCTTACGGCGGCATCCCTGTGACCCACCGGGACTGCGCCTCCTCCCTGCACATTATCACCGGCCACGCCAAGGAGGGCGCGGCGCTGGACATCGACTTCAACGCGCTGGTGCGGACAAGGGGGACGCTGGTATTCCTCATGGGCGTGACCGCCATGCCCGCCATCGTCAAGGGACTCCTGGGGGCCGGAATGGACCCGGACACCCCCGCCGCCATGGTGGAGCGGGGTACTCTCCCCGCCCAGCGGCGGTGTAGCGCAACGCTGGAAACGCTGTATCCGCTCGCAAAGGAAATGGACATCCGCAGCCCCGCGCTGATTATTGTGGGCGGCGTGTGCGCGCTGGCGGATGAGCTGTGCTGGTTTGAGCGCCTGCCGCTCCACGGGAAGCGTATCCTGGTCACACGGCCCAGGGACCGGGCGGGGACGCTGTCGGACAAGCTGCGGGAGCTGGGGGCGGATGTGACGGAGTTCCCCTGTGTCCGGACGGAGGCTCTTCTCCCCTGCCCCGCTATGGAGGACGCGCTGGGACGACTGGAGGAATACCAGTGGCTGGGCTTCACCAGCGCCGCCGGGGTGGACGCGTTCTGGAGCTGCCTGCGGAGCATGGGCAGGGATGCGCGGGCGCTGGGCGGTGTGAGGCTGGCGGCCATCGGGCCTGCCACCGGCAGGGCGTTGGAGGCCCACGGCCTGACCGCTGACCTGATTCCGGAGGTTTACGACGCCGCCCATATGGGCAGAGCGCTGGCAAAAGCTGCCGCAGACAAAGTCCTGCTACTGCGGGCGGAGGAGGGCTCCCCCGCCCTGACGTACGCTCTGGCGGAAGCGGGTATGGCTTTCGATGATATTGCCGTTTACCGTACATTCTGCGACAATCCCCGCTCAGCGGAGCTTCGGAAGGAGCTGGAGGCCGGACGGTTCGATTATGTGACCTTTACCTCCGCTTCCACTGTCAGAGGCTTCGTCTCCGCCGTGGGGGCGGACGCGGATTTCAGTGGACTTGTGGGGCTGTGCATCGGGGAACAGACCGCCGGAGAGGCGCAAAAGTACGGCATCCAGGTAAAAATTGCGGAAAAGGCGGCAATTGAATCGCTGGTGGAGCTGGCCAGCAGAAAGTGAGAAGATACCATGGATATTTGGGATGAACTGTATGCAGCCGCACGGCAGGTACAGAATGCGCGAACCATCTCCCCCTTTATTGACGCCGGAGGCGTGGCCGCCGCGCTGCGGACAAGGCAGGGAAACATCTATGTGGGCGTGTGCATCGACACCGCCGCGAGCCTCGGCATGTGCGCGGAGCGCAACGCCATGGCAAATATGATTACCCATGGTGAGAGCCAGATTGAAAAGATTCTCGCCGTCATGCGGGACGGGACTGTGGGACCTCCCTGCTGCGTGTGCCGTGAGTTCATGATGCAGCTGGACCGGGACAGCGGAGAGATCGAAGTCATGCTGGACTATGAACCCCGCAGGATTGTCCATCTCAGGGAGCTGGTCCCCCATTGGTGGGGAAGCGGCCGCTTCGCGGAGTAAAAACAATACTGAATTTTCCAGGAGGAAACAACAATGGACCTTGTCAACCGCCCCCGCCGCCTGCGGCGGACCGACGCCATCCGCCGGCTGAACCGGGAGACCCGGCTGAGCGCGGAGGCCCTGATTTATCCTGTCTTTGTGGACGAGACCCTCTCCGGCGTCCGTCCTATCCCCAGCCTGCCGGGACAGAACCACTACGGCCTGGACAGCGTGTGCCGGGCCGTGGAGGAATGTCTGGAGCACGGCGTGAAGCACTGCATCCTCTTCGGCCTCCCGGCGGAAAAGGACGCCTGCGGCTCCTCCGCCTGGGCGGAACACGGCGTCATCCAGGAGACCGTCCGGACTGTCAAAGCCCGTTTCCCGGACTTCACCGTTATCACCGACGTGTGTATGTGTGAGTACACGGACCACGGACACTGCGGCATTCTCCACGGACATGAGGTGGATAACGACGAGACCCTGGCGCATCTGGCGAAGATCGCCGTCAGCCACGCCGCCGCCGGAGCGGACATGGTTGCCCCCTCAGACATGATGGACGGCCATGTGGCCGCCCTGCGCAAAGCCTTGGACGGGAACGGCTTCCAGCATATCTCCATCATGGCCTACTCCGCCAAGTACGCCTCCGCGTTCTACGGTCCCTTCCGGGAGGCCGCCGGGTCCGCCCCCTCCTTCGGAGACCGGAAAAGCTACCAGATGGACCCCCACAACCGCAAGGAGGCCCTGCGGGAATGCCGTCTGGATATGGAGGAGGGCGCGGACATCCTGATGGTCAAGCCTGCCCTGAGCTATCTGGACGTAATCCGGGAGTGCTCGGACGCTTTTGATCTGCCCATGTGCGCCTACTCCGTCTCCGGGGAGTACGCCATGATAAAGGCTGCCGCCGCCGCCGGGCTGGTGGACGAGCGGCGGATTATGTGCGAGTCGGCGCTGTCCATCTTCCGGGCCGGGGCGGATATGCTTATCACTTACTACGCGAAGGAGATTGCCGATGCCATCCAAGCAGGTGAGATCGGTTGACTCCACAGGAGATGTTATGGAGATTGATGTAAGCGTCTACCAGAAAAAGTTGGAAAAATACTACGATTCCGACGGGAAACTGCTCCAGTATCCGCCCAAGCGTCCCATGCGTATCCTGGCGTTGATCCGGATTGCGGAACGGCTCGATCCTTCCCGCAGGTACTTGGAAAAGGAAATCAACGAGATTATTCGGGATTCCATCGCGTTCCAGGATATCGAGCTGCTCCGGCGGGAGCTGTACCAGTACAAGCTGGTGGACCGTCTCCGGGACGGCTCCGCCTACTGGGCAGAGCCGGACTGGAAGGAGCGGTATCAGGAGTATAACGCAAAAGATTGACACGCAGGAAAGCCCGCCGCTTATTGTCAAGCGGCGGGCTTCCATCAATATCAATCGCTTTCCTTGGAATGATAGGCTGCTATCCCTCATATCGGTAGTACTTGAACCCTTTTTCCTCCCTGATATACTGGAATCCGACTTTTTCAAGCACATGCTGGCTGCGTTCGTTTTTTACGATTACATCAGCGTTTACAGCCGTCATACCCAAAACCTCAAAAGCGTACTGCACAGCCAGCCGCTCCGCGCAGGTCCCATATCCGCGCCCCTTTACCGCGTCATTCTGCATATGGATACTCAGCGTACACTCCCTGCGCTCCCGGTCGATCTGTTTCAGCTGAAGCTCCCCAACCGGCGTGTCGCCTTTCATAATGGCAAAGAGAATGCGGGACGGCTCATGCTTCGCCTCAAAATACCGGTCAACCGCTTTTTTGTCATAACAATATGCCGTAAAATGCTCCAGGTCCATGTATATGTCCGGGTCGTTTTCCCAGCCTCGGAACAATTCATGGCAAAGCTCCCTGGTCATAATACGCATTGAAATTTCTTCCATTGCAACTTCTCCTAAACGATTTTTCAGAGGAACCATCTTCCAAACTGCACCCAGCTGTATAGAGGCGGATATCATCCGCCCGTTTCACCGCCACGCACAGCAATCCTTGAAATGCGGGCGGGTAATACCCGCCCCTACGGGTGCAATGCCGGTATTGCAGATCAGTTCTTCGGTTTGCGGGCGCACAATGCGCCCCTACAGACATGGACTGTAATACTGCATTCCCCTGCGGCAAACGACCGGCCCGGCAGTGTTGCTGGCGCACTACTGCCCAGAAGCGGCGCCGCAGCAACCCGCCCCCCATCAGGACCCGCGGGTAGCCGCAGAAGTCCGGCGCACCAACGAAGGCATTGCGTCAGAACCAACCAGGGTATCGCCGGAGGGCCAATCATCAACACATTTCAGGGATTCTTAAACCGTAGGTTTAAGCAAGCTTTTGGTACTTTTCCCTTGCGGGAAAAGTACGTCCCCGTCCTCCAGCAGTGGGAGATAAAAAGGCGGCCACCCTTCGGTGACCGCCTGAAAGAAATTACTCGTTGATGTCGATGACAACGCCGGAGCCAACGGTACGGCCGCCCTCGCGGATAGCGAAGCGCAGACCCTTCTCGATGGCGATGGGGGTAATCAGCTCAACCTTCATGTCGACGTTATCGCCGGGCATACACATCTCAACACCATCGGGCAGGGAGATGACGCCAGTCACGTCGGTGGTACGGAAGTAGAACTGAGGACGATAGTTGTTGAAGAAGGGGGTGTGACGGCCGCCTTCATCCTTGCTCAGGACGTACACCTGACCAACAAACTTGGTGTGGGGATGAATGGAACCGGGTTTAGCCAGAACCTGGCCGCGCTCAATCTCAGTCTTGGCGATACCGCGCAGCAGGCAGCCGGCGTTGTCGCCAGCCTCGACGAAATCCAGGGTCTTGTGGAACATCTCCATAGAGGTGACGACAGTGGTGCGCTTCTCATCGGTCAGACCAACGATTTCAACGGTCTCGCCGGCCTTCAGCTGGCCGCGCTCCACACGACCGGTAGCGACGGTACCGCGGCCGGAGATGGTGAAGACGTCCTCAACGGGCATCAGGAAGGGCATGTCGGCCTTGCGGTCGGGAGTGGGGATATAACTGTCAACAGCGTCCATCAGCTCCTTGATGCAGGCGTACTCGGGAGCGGCGGGATCGTTGCTCTCGCTGACCAGAGCGTTCAGGGCGGAACCCTTGATGATGGGGATGTCATCGCCGGGGAACTCGTAGAAGGACAGGGTCTCGCGGACCTCCATCTCCACCAGCTCCAGCAGCTCCTCGTCATCCACCTGATCGCACTTGTTCAGGAAGACGATGATGGCGGGTACGCCCACCTGACGGGCCAACAGGATGTGCTCCTTGGTCTGGGCCATGGGGCCGTCCGTGGCGGCGATAACCAGGATCGCGCCGTCCATCTGAGCGGCACCGGTAATCATGTTCTTGATATAGTCGGCGTGGCCCGGGCAGTCGACGTGAGCGTAGTGACGGGCATCCGTCTCATACTCCACGTGGGCGGTGTTGATGGTGATGCCGCGCTCGCGCTCCTCGGGAGCCTTGTCGATGCTGGAGTAATCGGTGTAGTCAGCCTTGCCCTGGAACGCCAGGAACTTGGTAATCGCAGCGGTCAGAGTGGTCTTGCCGTGGTCAACGTGGCCGATGGTGCCGATGTTGACGTGGGGCTTGTTTCTCTCAAATTTTTGCTTAGCCATTGGGAAAATCCTCCTTAACGGTTAAATGATTTGTGTTGGGGGCTTAGCATAAACGCATTATGCTGATATTTTACAACAAGTCCTTGGAAAAAGCAATCCTAAAAACGGACTTTGCAGGGAATATTTTGTATTTTTTCCCGGGTAGACCCTTATTTCATGGCCCGGGCGCCCATCCGCTGGTCAATGATCTTCTCGCGGATGTTCTTGGGAATCTCAATATAGTGGCTGGGCTCCATAGTGTACTGTCCGCGGCCCTGGGTGCGGGAGCGGAGGTCGGTGGCGTAACCGAACATCTCGCTCAGGGGCACAAAGGCATCGATCTGCTGCGCGCCGGAGCGGGCCTCGAAGCCCTGAATCTGGCCCCGGCGGCTGTTCAGGTCGCCGATGACGTCACCCATATACTCCTCAGGTACGATGACAACCACCTTCATGATGGGCTCCAGCAGGGTGGCGTCCGCCTTCTGGCAGGCTTCCTTGAAGGCCATGGAACCGGCGATCTTGAAGGCCATTTCGGAGGAATCCACCTCGTGGTAGGACCCGTCGTACAGCGTGACCTTCACGTCCACCACCGGATAGCCGGCCAGCACACCGGAGAGCATAGCTCCCTGGATACCGGCGTCCACGGCGGGAATATACTCCTTAGGCACCGCGCCGCCCACAACCTCGTTGACGAACTCGTAGCCCTTGCCGGACTCGTTGGGCTCCACGCGGATTTTGACGTGACCATACTGGCCCTTGCCGCCGGACTGGCGGGCGTACTTGGTGTCCTGCTGTACGCTCTTTTTGATGGTCTCCTTGTAGGCAACCTGGGGCGCGCCTACGTTGGCCTCTACCTTGTATTCGCGGAGCAGACGGTCCACGATGATCTCCAGATGAAGCTCGCCCATACCGGCGATGATGGTCTGACCTGTCTCCTCGTCGGTGTAGGTCTTGAAGGTGGGGTCCTCCTCGGCCAGCTTCATCAGGGCAATGCCCATCTTTTCCTGACCGGCCTTGGTTTTCGGCTCAATGGCGACACGGATGACAGGGTCGGGGAACTCCATGGACTCCAGAATAATGGGATGCTTGTCGTCACAGAGGGTGTCGCCGGTGGTGGAGTTCTTCAGGCCAATCACACCGGCGATGTCGCCGGAGTAGATGGTCTCAATGTCCTCCCGGTGGTTGGCGTGCATCTGGAGAATGCGGCCAACGCGCTCCCGGCTGTTCTTGGTGGAGTTGAGCACGGCGGTGCCGGTGTTCAACTGGCCGGAGTACACCCGGACGAAGCTCAGACGGCCCACATAGGGGTCGGTCATGATCTTGAACGCCAGGGCGGAGAAGGGAGCGTTGTCGTCCGCGGGACGCTCCTCCTCCTCGTCGGTCTTGGGGTTGACGCCCTTGATGGCGGGGATATCCAGGGGGGATGGCATATAATCCACGATGGCGTCCAGCAGGCGCTGGATACCCTTGTTGCGGTAGGACGTACCGCAGGTGACAGGGATCATCTCCACCGCGCAGGTGGCCTGACGGATGGCCTTGCGGATGCGGTCCTTGGGGATGTCCTGGCCGTCCAGGTACATCTCCATGATCTCGTCGTCAAACATGCTGACGGCGTCCAGCATCTTCTCGTGGTATTCCGCAGCCAGCTCGGCCATGTCGGCGGGGATCTCCTCCTCGCTGATGTCCTTGCCCAGGTCGTCGTGATAGACATAGGCCTTCATCTCCACCAGGTCGATGATGCCTAAGAAATCGGCTTCCTTACCGATTGGCAGCTGAATGGGAACGGCATTGCACTTGAGCCGCTCATCGATCATGCGAAGCACGTTGTAGAAGTCCGCGCCCATGATGTCCATTTTGTTGACATAGATCATGCGGGGGACTCTGTAGTGATCCGCCTGGCGCCAGACGGTCTCGGACTGGGGCTCAACGCCGCCCTTGGCGCACATGACGGTCACGCTGCCGTCCAGCACGCGCAGGGAACGCTCCACCTCAACGGTGAAGTCCACATGGCCCGGTGTATCGATGATGTTGATGCGGGTCTGGGGGAACTGATTGCGCATACCCGACCAGTAGCAGGTGGTGGCGGCGGAGGTGATGGTGATGCCGCGCTCCTGCTCCTGGGCCATCCAGTCCATGGTGGCGGTACCCTCATGTGTTTCACCGATCTTATAGTTCACACCGGTATAATACAGGATTCGCTCTGTCGTGGTGGTCTTACCTGCATCAATGTGAGCCATAATGCCGATATTTCTTGTGTTTTCCAGTGATACCTTTCTCGGCATATTGCTTCTCCTAACTTACCAACGGAAATGTGCGAAGGCCTTGTTGGACTCGGCCATCTTGTGGGTATCCTCGCGTTTCTTCACAGCGGAGCCGGTGTTGTTGGCTGCGTCCATGATCTCGTTGGCCAGACGCTCGGCCATGGTCCGTTCGCTGCGGGCGCGGGCATAATTGGTCAGCCAGCGCAGACCCAGGGTCTGACGCCGGGCGGGGCGGACATCCATGGGCACCTGATAGGTGGCGCCGCCCACGCGGCGGGCCTTGACCTCCAGGCTGGGCATGATGTTGTCCATGGCGGTGGTGAACACCTCCAGGGGCTCCTTGTCGGTCTTTTCCTTGACGATGTCAAAGGCGCCATACACGATCTTCTGCGCCACACCCTTCTTGCCGTCCAGCATGATGGAGTTGACCAGCTTGGTCACCAGCACGCTGTTATACATAGGATCGGGCAGGATCTCTCTTTTGGGAACATTACCTCTTCTGGGCACTATGCTTCCCTCCTTCATTAAAATTTATGAGATCATAGGTACTCAACAAGGCGGCGTTTACGCCGGCTTGCGGGACCGGCCGTTCGCAGGCCGCAGGCCGGAGAATGTCGGTCCCCTCCTGCCGCGCAAAGCGGCTGCCTGTCGTTTCGGCTGCCAAAGAGGGTTGGGGTCACAGTTTCTCTCTATTGGAACAAGAAAACTATGTTCAACCATTTCGGCAATTCGATTCGGACTCGCTCCGGGTCCTTTCAGAAGCCTCTTACTTGGACTTCGGACGCTTCGCGCCGTACTTGGAGCGGGCCTGCATACGGCCCTGGACGCCCTGGGTGTCCAATGTGCCGCGGATGATGTGGTAACGGACGCCAGGGAGATCCTTGACACGGCCGCCGCGGATCATGACCACGGAGTGCTCCTGGAGGGAGTGGCCCACGCCAGGAATATAAGCGGTAACCTCGTAGCCGTTGGTCAGGCGCACACGGGCAATCTTCCGCAGCGCGGAGTTCGGCTTCTTGGGGGTGGCGGTACGCACCGCGGTACACACGCCCCGCTTCTGGGGGGAGGGCAGGTCGGTCTCCTTGTTCTTCAGGGTGTTGAGGCCGTACTGCATGGCGGGGGCAGTGGACTTGTAGGTCGCCTGCTGCCGGCCCTTGCGGACCAGCTGGTTGAAAGTAGGCATAGTTTTCTCCTTTCTTACAGAATTTGGCGGAGCGCGGGGCTCCAGTTTATTTTTTGCAGGATACTCAAAAAATATCCTGAAAAAACCAAGAAAAAGAAAATTTTACAGCAATGTCACCACGGAAGCGCCCACCTGAATGCCGGCGGCCTGTCCCAGCTCCCGCATGGTGCGGCTGGCGGTCACGGGAACGGACGCCTGACGGCACAGCCGCAGCAGCGGCGCGGTCAGCGCGGGGGCGGCGTCGGAGGCAAGAAAGACCTTCCGGGCCAGGCCCTCCTGGATGGCGCGGCGGGACTGCTTCGCGCCCACCACCTTATTCCCGGAGTGCAGATCACTCAGCACGGGGCCTCCTCCAATTGACACGCCAAAATTCGCGGAACGGTTTCCACGCAATTAGAGATTATATCACAGCGTGGGCGGCGCGTCAAGCATTTTTTTGCCAACTTCATCCACGGTTTCTGATGGAGTCCTGTTGCATTTTCCCAAGTTTATCATTATAATAGCATCAGAATGGCCATCGATCTTACCTCCAGGCTTGAAGACCGGAGTGGGATGCGCCATGCTTTGCGGCTTTTATCAAACGCGCTGTTTTCAAATTTTCATTCGGAAACAGCGCGAACCGGGGGAGGCGATGGATGTGTTGGACATCTGGATCGGAGGGGTGAATCTTACAGCGCTGATGCTGGCGGTTTCCGTGGCAATCGTTCTGCCGGTCCAGCTTCTGCTTTGCTTCAAGGTGAAGTCTCGCAGATTCCGCTGTATGCCCGTCATCATTTTTTTCCTGGCCGCCGCGGCGAATATCCTTCTATATATGGCGCTGTCCGGGTGGAGGCGTCTGATTTTCCTTGTTGGCGCGATATATATGGGATGGATGATGCTCATGTGCGGGGCCGGTTGGGTGATCTGGGCGGTTGTGAAAAGGAAGGAGGGAATGCTGTGACGGAAAAGGTGACGCTGACCCGGCGGGACAACCTGCCTATGCCCCTCATCAGCTTCGCGGAGCCCGGGCATCTGGCGGAGTGGTATGCCGGAGGGCTGCTCCGCTCCCTGGAGCAGGGGGAGCGGCGGCTGGCCATCTCCTGCTTCGACGTGGGGGCAATCTTTGGCTTCGACCTGCCCGAAACGGCGCGGCTGGTGCTGCGGACGGCGGCGGACGTGCTCTACGGCCACCCGGAGGCGGAGAGCCTGGAGATTTTCTGCGGCGACGAGGCCAGCTGGCGGGCCTACAATTTCTGCTGGAACCTCTGGTACGCGGAAACGAAGCCGCGCCATGGCAGCGGCGCGGACGCTGCCGGGCCGGACGCCGGACCATAGGCAGAATGACGGTCCATACCGCTTAAATTGCCCGCTTTTTTTCACGGCGGGTTCTTGACAGGAAAGCGCGGGAAAGGTATCATCAAGCCAGCGGGCTTTCATCTCAAACCGCAACATACTTTTAGCCCACATTAACATGGAGGAATGCAACATGGAAAAGCAAATCAGACGCATCGGCGTATTGACCAGCGGCGGAGACGCTCCCGGCATGAACGCGGCGGTCCGCGCCGTGGTCCGCGCCGCCGGCAGCAAGGGAATCGAGTGCATCGGCATCCGCCGGGGCTGGAATGGATTAATCAACAATGATTTTGTCCGGATGGACACCTCCAGCGTCAGCCATATCATCAACAAGGGCGGAACCCTCCTCTATACCGCCCGCAGCGAGGAATTCCGGCAGGTCTCCGGCCAGGACAAAGCCCTGTCCACCTGCAGGCTGCTGGGCCTGGACGCCATCATCGCCATCGGCGGCGACGGAACCTTCCGCGGGGCGCTGGAGCTATCCCGCCGGGCCGCTGAGCTGAACTATACCCTGACGGTGGCGGGAATCCCGGCTACCATCGACAACGATATCGGCTGCTCCCACTACACTATCGGCTTCGACACCGCCTGCAACACCGCCATTGAGTGCATCGACAAGCTGCGGGACACCATGCAGTCCCACGAGCGCTGCTCCGTGGTGGAGGTCATGGGCCGCCACGCCGGGTATCTGGCGCTCCATGTGGGCCTCTCCGTAGGTGCGACAGCGGTTCTGATCCCTGAGCGGAAGCTGGATTTCGAGCGGGATGTGGTGGAAAAAATCCGCCGGGCCCGTCTGGCGGGGACCACCCACTATATGGTGGTAATAGCTGAGGGCGTGGGCGGCGCGATGGAGATCAGCCAGCGCATCAAGGACGAGATCGGCATCGATCCCCGCGTGACCGTGCTGGGCCACATCCAGCGGGGCGGCTCGCCCTCCGCCCAGGACCGCGTCACCGCCAGCCGCATGGGCTACGCGGCGGTGAAGGCTATTACGGAGGGGGCCGGCAACTGCATCGTCGCCACAAAATCCGGCCAGCTCGTCACGCTGGAGATGGAAGAGGCACTGAAGATGAAGAAGGACTTCGACATGGGCGGCTATCAGATTCTGGAGGCGCTGACCAACAACTGCGGCCGCCTGTAAGCGGACAAGAGGAGGAAAAGCTGTGTTTGAGACCATCAACCGGGTCAAGCCCGGCCTGAAAAAGCTGGTCGCCGCCCTGCGGGAGACGTATCCCTACGCCTCTGTGCTGGCGGTGGCGGACGACAGCCGCTCCTGGGGCGTCAGCCGCAGCGGCACCGCCATCTCCACACCCGGCATGGGCGGCGCGGGCTATGTGGTCCGCGTGTTCGACGGCACAGGCTGCGCGGAATATTCCTTCAACGAGTTCTCTGAGGAGAGAATCCCGGAGATCGCGTCCACGCTGGCCCGGCGGCTGGCGGAGCAGGCCGGGGCCCTGGAGGGCATCGCGCCGCTGCCCACCCCCGTCCCGGCGGATGAACCGGCGGCGCTGAAAAAGGAGACCGCTTACCGCATCCATCCCAGAGAGCTGGGGGACGAGGCCATTGTGGAGCGCGTCGCCGCCCTGCGGAAAAAGGCGCTGGCTTACGATGAGCGTATTCTGGACGCGCAGGTCCGCGTGTCCTACCGTGCCTACCGGAAGCTGTTCCTGTCGGAGAACCGGGACCTGGACCAGACAGGGATGTGGACGACAGCCGCCATAGTCGCGATGGCCTCCCGCGGCCAGGAGATCAAGATGAGCTATCGCCCGTTTTCTGTCCTGGGCGGGGCTGAGGTGCTGGACGAGGCGGACGGCGGCGTGGAGAAGGTCTGCGCCGATGTCCTGGAGCTGTTGGACAGCCAGCCCATCCCGCCGGGCGAGTACGAGTGCGTCTGCGACCCGGAGACCACCGGCATGATCGTCCACGAGGCCTTTGGCCACGGCGTGGAGATGGATATGTTCGTCAAGGACCGGGCCCAGGCGAAAAACTTCATCGGCCAGTATGTCGCCAGCCCTCTGGTGACCATGCACGACGGCAGCGCCGTGGAGCAAACCGCCACAGCCTTCTTTGACGACGAGGGGACGCTCACCGGGGATACCGTCATCATTGACAAGGGCGTGCTGAAAACGGGCATGTGCGACGCCCTCAGCGCCGCCCGCCTGGGGGTGGCCCCCACCGGCAACGGACGCCGGGAGAGCTACGAGCGCAAGGCGTACGCCCGCATGACCAACACCTACTTCCAGGGCGGGGAGGCGACGGCGGAGGAGATGATCGCCTCCGTGAAGGACGGCTTCCTGCTGGAGAGTCCCGACAGCGGCATGGAGGACCCCAAGAACTGGGGCATCCAGTGCATGGTGACCACCGCCCGGGAGATCAAGGACGGCAGGCTGACGGGGAGGATCTTTTCTCCCATTGTGCTCACCGGCTACGTGCCGGACCTGCTGAAGTCCGTCACCATGATGGGCGTAGCGCCGGAGCTCAGCGGCAGCGGCTTCTGCGGCAAGGGCTACAAGGAGTGGGTCAAGGTGTCCGACGGCGGCCCGTATATGAAGGCCCGCATCCGGCTGGGCTGATGGGAGGTGCGGAAAAATGATTGCGAGAATTCAGAAGGCGCTGGAGAAGTGCGGCATCTCCCTGTGGCGCGTCAATGAGACCGTGGAGGAGACGGCGGAGCTGTTTTTCGTGAAAAAGCAGCTGGATACCCGGCGCGTCAAGGACGTGCGCAAGTATGAGGTCACAGTGTTCCGCGACGTGGAGGACACCGGCGGAGGGCGGCCCAGGCGGGGCTTTACCGCCGCGCGGCTGGTATCGTCCATGGACGACGGACAGATTGAGGAGGAACTGCGGGGCGCGTACTACGCCGCCCAGTTCGCGGCCAATCCTTATTATGAGCTGCCCGACCCGGTGAAGGCTCCCATGGTGGAGAAAACCGGCCCGCTGGCGGAGGCTCCCCTGGCGGAGAGCGCGGGGAAAATGGTCAAAGCCCTCTTCGCCCCGGATGTGCATGAGGACGCCTTCCTCAACTCAGCGGAGGTCTTCGTCCACCGGAAGCTGCTCCGCATCCTCTCCTCGGAGGGGGCCGATGTGTCCTACACGGACGCCTGTGTGAAGGGCGAGTTCGTGGTGCAGTGCCGGGAGCCGGAGGACGTGGAGATCCACAACACGTTCTTCTACGATGACCTCAACGGGGAGGCCCTGTCCGGCAAGGTGACGGAGGCGCTGGCCTTTGTGCGGGACCGGGCCAGGGCCCGGCGTGTCCTGAAAAGCGGGAAGTATGATCTGGTCCTCAGCGGCAACCAGGTGGCGGAGGTGCTGTCCTACTATCAGAGTCGTTCCTCCGCCTCGGCGGTATACGCCAAGTACTCCACCTGGCAGCAGGGGGAGGACGTGCAGGGTGCGGATGTCACAGGCGAGCGGCTGGACGTCACCCTCCGGGCGGTCGTTCCCTACAGCGAGGAGGGCATCCCCATGAAGGACATGTCCCTGCTGGAGGCCGGGAAGCTCCAGGCGTATCACGGTCCCAACCGCTTCTGCCGCTATCTGGGCGTCAAGCCAACCGGCTTCTATGGCAAGCTGGCCTGCGCCAACGGAACGTTGCCCTTTGCGGAAATGAAGAAAAAGCCCTGCCTGTGGGCTGTGACCTTCTCCGACTTCCAGATGGACGCCATGAGCGGACATTTCGGCGGGGAGATCCGTCTGGCGTACCTCATCGACGGCGACACTGTCACGCCGGTCACCGGCGGGTCTGTCAATGGCAGCGTTTTGGAGGCGCAGAAGGCGTTTACGTTCTCCACGGACCGGTATGTGACCGCCAGCTATGACGGCCCTTATGCCATGCGGATATTGGATGTGAGTATTGCGGGGGCGTCGTGAAGAAACGGAGGTCCCGGAGCGGCGAACCGTTCCGGGACCTCCTGCCATTATGAAGCTGTATCCATGGGCGGGGAATGCCGGACAGGTGCGAAAAGACCTGACCAGGCGGCGTTCAACGCCTGTGAATACAGCTTCCAAGATTTATCCCCGCAGCCGCGCGGTCATGCCGGCGATGTAACCGGCGTCGATGATTCCGAACCGGTCCTCCGCCGGGTAGAGGCACCCGCCGTAATAGATGGCCCGGTTGTTGCGCACGGAGGCGTCCTCCATCTGCCGGTGCGCCGCCAGATGGATCTGCCCGCAGCCGGTTTCCGCGATGACGCGGTCCATGTTCCGGGCGGTGATGCCCGCGCCGGGGAGAATCTGGATGCGCCCGTCCGCGTACTGGATCATCTCCCGGACGGTGTCCGTGGCCTGGGAGACGTCGGGCTCCTGGCCGCTGGTCAGGACACGGGTGATTCCCAGGGAAATCAGGGTGTCCAGCGCGCTGCGCCAGTCGGGAACCACGTCGATGGCCCGGTGGAACACGGTCTCCTTGCCGGCCGCCTGGGCCAGCTCCGCCAGGGTCCTTGTCCGCTCTGCGTCCAGCGTTCCGTCCTGGTGGAGGAAGCCGAAGACCAGACCGTCCGCGCCGTGGGCCAGCAGCAGCTTTGCGTCCTCGATGGCCGTGGCGAACTCCGCGTCCGTATAGCAGAACCCGCCCTCACGAGGGCGTACTATGGTCATGATCTTCATGCCCGTCTCCCGCTTGGCGACGATCAGCTCCCCGAGCGTGGGGGTCAGACCGCCGTGGAACAGATCGCTGTTCAGCTCCACCCGGTCTGCGTTTGCCTTGTGCGCCTCGATCACGTCGTCTGCGCTGCCGCAGCACACTTCCAGTAGCACTTTCTTCATCCGTTTTTACCTCCGCTTTTGTCTTCAGTATTGGCTCAGAGCTTGTCTCTGGTTCCGATGTTGGTTCAAGGGTTGTCCCTGGTTCCGGTGCCGGCTCAGAGGCTGTCCCTGGTTCTGTTTCTGGTATGGGCTCAGGCGCCGCCTCCGGTTCCGGCGCAGGCTTTGACTCGGGTTCTTTCTCAGGTTCAGGCTTTTTCTTCGGCTTCGGCTTTATCCGGGACGGCTCGATCTGATATTCCAGATACCGGTCATAAGGCATATCGACCCATTCGGAGATGATCTCATCCGCGTCCCGGCATCCCATAGCGAAATAGAACGCCACCGTCTCCTCCGCCGGAATGGCGGAGATGAACAGCTTTTCCGCTCCCAGGCTGGCCGCCTCCTTGACGCTCTCATCAAACAGGTATTTCCCTACGCCCCGCCGCTTGTACCGGGAGTCCACGAAGAGCATGGAGAGGTTCAGGTACTGCTCCCTTGAGCCGCCGTACTCCTTGTCCAGCGTCAGAAAGCCGACCAGACGGCCCTCCGCGTATGCGCCGAACACATGGCCGCCCGCCTTGATGAGCCAAGCCAGATACCTCGTGATTTGCAGCTTTTTCTCATCGTTCCACTGGCGGACGGCGCTGGTGCGCTCCAAGGACCACTGCCCATCCTTTTTCACCCACATCCGATGGTAGCACTGGTAGTTATCAAAATCCCACAAAAACGCGCCGTCCAGCTCCGCAGGGTCTACTTTTCGTATCAGTGTGATCATATACAAGGCTTCTCCAATGGTGAATTTCCTTGTCATTATAGCACGGGAGCGGGGTGGCGGCAAGAGGAGATTGCGGAAAAATGCGGAATTTGTGTATGATGCCCGTCAGTCCCTGCTCACGACCATCGCCCGGCGCAGCTCCCGCCACCCCAGACGCTGGCCGCACCTGTCGCAGAAATTCTGATACTCCCGCTCCATGGCGGCCCCGCACTGGGGACAGAGCGGAAACGTTCCGCCGGAGCGGTACCGGGCCAGCTCCCGGACCTGCATGGGCCGCCGGAAGCGCAGCGCTGTCTGGGCGTTCATTTCTGGTCCCATAGCCTCACCATTTCGAGAAACAGCTCCGCGAAGCGCCGGCGGTTCTCCTCCGACAGCTCCTTCACATCCTTCCCCTCCCGCGCCATGAGCCTGCGTATGTATTCAGCCATGTTTTCCTGTAAGTCCATGTTACACACCCCTTTCGCCATTATTCTACAGGATTCGACACTGGAAATAAACACCATTATTTTGTAAGACGGCACCATTTAAATGGTGGGGTGGGAAAAGGCGGGCAGAGGCCGCAGCCTCTGCCCGCTATGAAATCAGCTCAGGGTGCGGCTGGAATACTGGTCGATGGCCTCGGAGAGGGCCTGCAATACCTTTCTGCACTCATCCGGAGGCAGCTCGGCGGCCAGCTCCACAAAATGAACGGCGCTTTTTGCCAGCTCCTCACCTGAGAGGCCGCAAAGGAAAAGCTCTACCATGGATATACCTGTGGCTTGCGATATAAGCTCCATAGTGTCTACACGCGGATTGACCTTGGGTTTGCAGTAGTTCTGCACAGAGGACAGAGGCAGGCTCAGCAGTTTGGCCATCTTGGAGAGAGATAAGTCCCTCTTCCGCATGTACTTCAGGACGGCATTGGACATGCATTTACTGGTCTCACAGATCGGCATGATGATCTCCTTTCAAAAATGATGGAATGAATCGTCATGCCGGATTGGGAGGACTGCGGATTCCGGGAGGCGCCTTCCGCTTGCCGCGCGGAATATAACGCAAATGCAGCGCAAGGGTCTTTAGCCGTTGCGCTGCAAGGTGTCTGCCAGTTTTTGCATGGGAGCGTGTCCCACTATTTACTACCTCTGTTCATTCATATTCAGTCTCCGGTTTTGTATCGCCTGGAAGGTGGCGTGAAAGGCCATTCGTAAGGCCAGATTACCACGATTTTCCAGAGGTGTCCATTGTCATCTCCGGCAATTCCCCGAATTGCGCGAGATGACAACTTTTTTCCTTGTTGACATAAAGTGAAAAATGCCACATAATGGATATAATTCGGGCGCTTTGCCGTAAGGAGGAGTAAATGTGAGAGAACTTTTGATTGGTGAATACATACGGGAAAGGCGGAAGGACCTGGGTCTGACGCAGATTAATCTGTGCGAAGGATTGTGTGAGCCTTCGACCCTCTGCCGCCTGGAGCGGGGAGTCCATGCGCCCTCCAGCGGGCTGGTCAACCCACTGCTCCAACGGTTGGGCCTGCCAGGTGGAAGGTTCTTCGCGCTGCTGAATGAGAACGAGGCGGCGGTGGAGGCGCTGCAAAAGGAGATTCGGGCTGATGAGATTCGTTTTCGTAAGGCTGCGGAGGATATGAAACCCGAAATCCGTAAAGAGGCTTTAGAGAAATTGGCGCAGTTGGAAAATCTGGCTGGAAAGGATGATAAGATTGTTCGGCAGTTTATACTCGGAGCAAGAGTTTCTTTGGGTGGATTGGATGGACCATACAGTTTTGCAGATAGGCTAAACATACTTATGGATGCTATTCGATTGACTGTTCCCCGTTTTGACTTGACTCAAATTAACTCAAAAAGGTATAGTGAAGAGGAAATAAAACTAATCAATCAGATAGCAGTAACCTATAAAAAGGCGGAAGAAAGACCGCAAGCAATTGACATATATCGTCAATTGCTTGCGTATATTGAAGAAAACAACCAAGAGTTGCCTGGATATGTTGTGCAATTTTGCTCAATCAATCAGAACTATGCAATTGCACTTTGTCTAGAAAAGCGCTATGAAGATGCAATTAAACTTGCGGAAAGAGGACGAAAGGTTTGCATAGATTATGGTAATTACCAGTTTCTTGCTGGTTCTCTGGCAACTTTGGCTGAATGCTATTATTTCATGGGGGACATAGAGACAAGTACAAAGTTATATCGCCAAGCCTATTCGATTTATGATGTAGTTAATGATGAGGAGAATCTTGCTATCATACGAACGGAAATGAAAGAACGATTGGGCTTGGATGTCCCTTATTAATATTTATGCGGGGCCTCATCATCGTTTGGCACTGGCGGTGTAGATTGCGGCACTGCTGTTCCCAGATCGTTCGGCTCCTCCGGGTCCACCGGTTCCACAACAACAGGCGGGTCATTTTCGGGCAGGTCAACAGCGAGGACCTGTGCGGGCAGGATGGACAAGCAGAGCAGCAGGGAAAGCAGCAGAGAAGTAAATTTTTTGAACATGGGAAAATCTTCCTTTCTTTTTATTTCGTATTCAGTATAACTCCAATGACCCGGGTTGTCCATTGTCATCTCACGCAATTTTTGATTGCCTCATGCGTTTCCCCCCACGGCCCCCGCAAAGAAACACTTGCCAGAACACGAAAGCGGGCGTATAATGTCCTCATCTCAGGAACAACGTGAAGGAGGCTCCCCATGTCCTATCAATTTTCCCGCGAGGATTACCAGCGCCGGACGGCCTGGTACGCCAAGGCCCGCTTCGGTATGTTCATCCACTGGGGCCTGTACGCCATCCCTGCAAGAGGGGAATGGGTACGCAGCGTCGAGCGCATTCCCAGCGGGGACTACGATCCCTATATGCAGGAGTTTGCCCCCGCTCACTGCGACATGATGGAGTGGATGCGCACCGCCAGGGCGGCGGGGATGCAGTATGTGGTCATGACCGCCAAGCATCATGACGGCTTCTGCCTCTTCGACAGCGCCTGCACGGATTTCAAGTCCACCAACGCCCCCGCCGGACGGGATTTTGTCCGGGAGTACCTGGAGGCGGCCCGGGCCTGCGGCCTGCGGGCGGGGCTGTACTTCTCCCTCATCGACTGGCGGCACCCGGATTTTCCCCACTACGGCGACCAGCACCACCCCATGCGGGACGACCCCGCCTACAGCAACGAAAACCGGGATTTTGACCGCTATCTGACCTATCTGCACAACCAGGTCCGGGAGCTGTGTACCAACTATGGAAAGCTGGACCTGCTGTGGTTTGATTTCTCCTACGGCGAGCTGCGGGGCGAGGCATGGAAAGCCACTGACCTGATTAACATGGTTCGTACCCTCCAGCCGGACGTCATTATTGACAACCGCCTGGAGGTCAGCGGGGAGGGCTTCGGCTCCCTGGCGGCGTGTGCGCCCACGCCTTATCACGGCGATTTCGTCAGCCCCGAGCAGATCATCCCGCCCAACGGTCTGCGGGACGCGGAAGGGAAGCCCTTGATCTGGGAGAGCTGCGTCACCATGAACAACCACTGGGGCTACTGCGCCACGGACCACGACTACAAGCCCGCTTCTATGTTGATTAAGAAGCTGGTGGAGTGCGTCAGCAAGGGAGGAAATCTGCTGCTGAACGTAGGCCCCGACGCCCAGGGGAGGTTCCCGAAGGAGTCCGCGGAGGCTCTGGCGGAGATCGGCCGCTGGATGGACCGCAACGGAGAGAGCGTCTGCGGCTGCGGCCCCGCCGGACTGGAGAAGCCGGAGTTTGGCCGCTTCACCAGGAAGGGAGAGAGGCTGTTCTGTCATGTATTTGAGAACACCATCGGTCCGCTGCCGCTCTTCGGACTGAAAAAGGAGGATGTGCTGTCCATCCGCCGTCTGGCGGACGGCAGCGAGGTTCCGGTCTCTGCAAGCTGGGTACACAGCGATTACCCGGATTTGGTTTTTGCGGAGCTGGGGCCCAGCCCGCTCCTGCCGGACCCGGTGGACACGGTGCTGGAGGTCCAGCTGAGGGCTGGGAGCGTTCCAGAGTATTGCTGAGGAAGGTATTGTTGGGCTCCGCCCAAACCCGCCAGGGCTTTGCCCTGGACCCACCACCCTTTGAAAAGGGTGGACCCAAACTTTGATAATGGAGGAAATGGAAAATGGTACGGCTTTGGAATCAGGAGAGCGTTCAATGGAAGATTGGCCTGCAGGCGGGCGGCGAGGCGCTGAGCTGCCGTATGGGCGGCGAGCCCCGGCAGCTGCTGGTGGAACTGGGCGAGACCGGGAAGGTGACGGCGGAGCTCCTGCGCCGCGCCGCTGCCAAGGCGGTGAAGTCCGTCCAGCAGTTTGGCGGCGAGAGCGCGGTACTGGATGCCGCCGCCGCGGCGGAGGCGCTGGGAGCGGATGGCTTGACCGCCCTGGCCCAGGGCGCGGGGCTGGCGCAGTACCAGCGGGAGACCTGGAAGGAGCGGCAGGACAAGCCGTTTGCGCTGTATCTCACGGGAGCGGATGTGGAGAACGCCCAGGCGCTTCTGGACGAAGCCGCCGTGCTGGTGAAGAGCATCTGCTTCGCCCGGGACCTGACCAACCGCCCCGCCAATAAGCTGACGCCGGTCCTGATGGCCGAATGCGTGGCGGAGGCCGCGCAGAAGGTGAGCGTTGAAGTCCAGACGCTGGACGAGAACGAGACTCGCGCGCTGGGTATGGAGGCGTACCACGCCGTGGGAGACAGCTCCGCCAATCCACCCCGGCTCATTGTCCTGCGCTGGAAGGGCGGCAGGCCTGAGCAGGCCCCCATCGCTCTGGTGGGCAAGGGCGTCTGCTTTGACTCCGGCGGCTACTGCCTCAAGGGCCGCGCCGGTATGGAGCACATGAACGGCGATATGGGCGGCGGCGCTGCGGTATGCGGCGCAATTCTGGCCCTGGCGGAGAACAAGGTCCCGGTGAACGCGGTGGCAGTGGTGCCCGCAGTGGAAAACCGCATCTCCGACAGCAGCTTCCTGCCCAGCTTCGTGATCGGCTCTATGGCGGGGAAGACCATCGAGATAGGCAATACCGACGCGGAGGGCCGTCTGATCCTGGTGGATGCCATCACCTACGCCATCCGGAAGGAAAACGCGGCCAAGGTGGTGGATATCGCCACCCTGACGGGAGCCATTGCCCAGATGTTGGGCGGCGTGGCCTCCGGCTCCATGTCCAATGACGACGCTTTCTACGCGGAGCTGGAGACCGCAGCGGCCCGCAGCGGGGAGAAGTTCTGGCGGATGCCTGACTTCCCGGAATATAAGAAGCTGATCGAGACCCCGGCGGCGGACCTGCGCAATACCACCAACGGAGGCGCGGGCGCAATCGCCGCCGCCCTGTTCATCGGCGCGTTTGCGGAGGATAAACCCTGGATTCACCTGGATATTGCCGGAACCGGCTCCGCCAAGGACGGCGGTAAGGAATATCAGGCAAAGGGGGCGACCGGCGTGGGCGTTGCCACTTTGTATGAGCTCTGTAAAGGAATGGCCCAATAATAAAGTTTGGGTCCACCCTTTTCAAAGGGTGGTGGGTCCAGGGCAAAGCCCTGGCGGGTTTGGGCGGAGCCCAACCGAAAAGAAAGAGGAAGCCGCTTTCACGGCTTCCTCTTTCTTTTCGGCTGCAGCAGTAGTTACTCCATCTCATCCGCACTCTCAGCAGGAATGACCAGAGCTGGTTCCAGCTCACTGGCAGGCTCGCCGCCGTCGTCCTCATCCTCCTGGGAGAAATCAATCTCCGGTTCATCCTCCGGCTCCAGATACAGGGAGGGCTGGGGCTCCGGATCGGGGACCACCACCTCAGCGATCTCGCGGTAAGCGTTGATGCCCGCTCCAGCGGGGATCAGCTTGCCGATAATAACGTTCTCCTTCAAGCCCACCAGATGGTCCACCTTGCCCTTGATAGCGGCCTCGGTCAGGACCTTGGTGGTCTCCTGGAAGGAGGCGGCGGACAGGAAGGACTCGGTGGCTAGAGACGCCTTGGTAATACCCATCAGCAGCTGAGTGACCTCCGCCTCCTGCAAGGGCGTACCGTCCTCCCGGACCTCGCCGGCGGCGGACCGCTCCCGCACCTTCTCGTTGGCGTCGTACAGCTCCAGGACGTCCACCATCGAGCCGGAGAGCAGGCCGGAATCCCCGGCGTCCTCCACACGGCACTTGCGCATCATCTGGCGGACAATGACCTCAATGTGCTTGTCGTTGATGTCCACGCCCTGCTGGCGGTACACCCGCAGAACCTCTTGGATCAGGTAGTTGTGAACAGCGGACGCGCCCCTGGTGCGCAGAACGTCGTGGGGATTCAGCGCGCCGTCGTTGAGGGCAGTACCCTTTTCAATGATGTCCCCATCATTGACCCGCAGGCCGGTATGAGGCACAGAGTACATCTTGGTCTCGCCGTCCGGGGCGGTGACGTGGATATTCAGCAGGGAGCCCTTGTGGCTCTCCTCAAAGCGGACCACACCCGCGATTTCCGCCAAGGTAGCCATTTTCTTGGGCTTGCGGGCCTCAAACAGCTCCTCAACGCGGGGAAGACCCTGGGTGATGTCGCCGCCGGCCACGCCGCCTGTATGGAAGGTACGCATGGTCAGCTGGGTACCCGGCTCACCGATGGACTGGGCGGCGATGATACCAACGGCCTCGCCGGTGCCCACAGGCTTGCCAGCGGCCAGGTTCATGCCGTAGCACCGGGCGCATACGCCGCTTCTGGCGCGGCAGGTCAGCACCGTGCGGATCTCCACGGAATGGATGCCCCGGGACTCCAGCAGTCTGGCGTCCGTCTCATCCATCATGCGGTCCGCGGAGCACAGCACCTCGCCGGTCTCCGGGTCCACCACGTCGTGGACGGGGAAGCGGCCCCGCAGACGCTCGGCAAAGGTCTCGATGGTCTGCCCGTTCTCACTGATCTCCTGGACCCAAATGCCCTCGTTCACACCGCAGTCGTCCTCGCGGATAATAACCTCCTGGGAGACGTCCACCAGACGGCGGGTCAGATAACCGGAGTCCGCAGTACGCAGGGCGGTGTCGGCCATGCCCTTCCGCGCGCCTCTGGAGGAGATGAAGTACTCCAGCACGCTCAACCCCTCGCGGAAGTTGGACTTGATGGGAATTTCGATGGTCCGTCCGGCGGTATTGGCCATCAGGCCGCGCATACCGGCAAGCTGGCGGATCTGCTTCATGGAACCACGGGCGCCGGATGTCGCCATCATATAAATGGGGTTCAGCTCCTCCAGGTTCTCCTGGAGGGCGTCGGAAACATCGTTGGTGGTCTTTTCCCACTCGGCGACCACCGCGCGGTAGCGCTCTTCATTGGTCATGAAGCCCATCTTGTACTCGTCCTCGATCTCCACAACCCGCTGCTCTGTGCTGTGAATCAGGTCGTACTTCTTGGCGGGGATGGACATGTCGTAGATGGAGATGGTGATTGCGCCGCGGGTGGAATACTTATAACCGGTGGACTTGATGTTGTCCAGCACCTCGCTGGCCACCGTGAAGCCGTGGGTCCGGATGGTCCGGTCCACGATCTTGCCCAGCTCCTTGGAGCCGCAGGTCATGTTGATCTCATAGTCGCACACATGGGCGTTGTCGCTGCGGTCCACAAAGTCCAAATCCTGGGGGATATTCTGGTTGAAGATGATCCGGCCCGGGGTAATCTCCACCAGACGCTGGTAGGACACGCCCTGGTAGGTGAAGCTGCGGCGGACCTTGACGGGGGCGTGGATGCCCACCACATGGGCGTCATAGGCCAGCATGACCTCGTCCTCACTGACAAACACCTTGCCCGCGCCTGGCTCCTCCTTGTTGACATAGGTCAGGTAGTAGGAGCCCAGGACCATGTCCTGAGAGGGGACGGTGACAGGGCCGCCGTCCTGGGGACGCAGCAGGTTGTTGGCGGACAGCATCAGCAGGCGGGCTTCCGCCTGGGCCTCGGCGCTCAGGGGGACGTGGACGGCCATCTGGTCGCCGTCGAAGTCGGCGTTGAAGGCGGTGCAGGTCAAGGGGTGGAGTTTGATGGCGCGGCCCTCCACCAGCACCGGCTCGAAGGCCTGGATGCCCAGGCGGTGCAGGGTGGGGGCGCGGTTGAGCATGACGGGGTGGTCCTTGATGACCACGTCCAAAGCGTCCCACACCTCGGCGCGGCCCTTATCCACCATCTTCTTGGCGGACTTGATGTTGTTGGCGGCCCCATCCTCAACCAGCTTCTTCATGATGAAAGGCCGGAACAGCTCCAGGGCCATCTCCTTGGGCAGGCCGCACTGGTAAATTTTCAGCTCAGGGCCTACCACGATAACGGAGCGCCCGGAGTAGTCCACGCGCTTGCCCAGCAGGTTCTGGCGGAAACGGCCCTGCTTGCCCTTGAGCATGTCAGAGAGGGACTTGAGGGCACGGTTGTTGGCGCCTGTGACGGCGCGGCCCCGTCGGCCGTTGTCGATGAGGGCGTCCACGGCCTCCTGAAGCATCCGCTTCTCGTTGCGGACGATGATGTCCGGGGCCTTCAGCTGGATCAGCCGCTTGAGGCGGTTGTTGCGGTTGATAACCCGGCGGTAGAGGTCATTGAGGTCGCTGGTGGCGAAGCGTCCGCCGTCCAGCTGGACCATGGGCCTGATCTCCGGGGGAATCACCGGCAGGATGTCAATAATCATCCACTCCGGCTTGTTGCCGGAGATGCGGAAGGCGTCCACCACCTCCAGGCGCTTGACGATCCGGGCCTTCTTCTGGCCGGAGGCGCTGCGGAGCTCGGCGTGTAGCTGCTCGCTGAGCTGTTCCAGATCGATGTCCTGGAGCAGCTTCTTCACGGCCTCCGCGCCCATGCCGGCCTGGAAGTCGTCCTCGTACTTCTCCCGCATGTCCCGGTACTCCTTCTCCGTCAGGATCTGGTTCCGGATCAGCGGGGTCTCGCCGGGGTCGGTGACAATATAGTTGGCAAAATACAGCACCTTCTCCAGAATCCTGGGGCTGATGTCCAGCAACAGGCCCATCCGGGAGGGGATGCCCTTGAAATACCAGATGTGGCTGACCGGAGTAGCCAGCTCAATGTGGCCCATCCGCTCGCGTCGGACCTTGCTCTTCGTGACCTCCACGCCGCAGCGGTCGCAGATCTTCCCCTTGTAGCGGATCTTCTTATACTTTCCGCAGTGGCACTCCCAGTCCTTGGTGGGCCCGAAGATGCGCTCGCAGAACAGGCCGTCCCGCTCGGGCTTCAGCGTGCGGTAGTTGATCGTCTCCGGCTTCTTCACTTCGCCGTAGGACCACTCTCGGATCATCTCCGGAGAAGCGACGCCGATCTTGATGGCGTCAAATTCCACATAACTCATCGCTTTGGCTCCTCCTCACGATCAAAATTCGTCCTCGCCGCCGTCACCGGCGTCGAAGCTGTCATCCTCGTCACTGTCTTCATCCTCGCCCATGTCCTCAATGGCGAAGCCGGAGTCCTCAAAGGCCGCGTCGTCGGCCACGTACTCCTCCCGGTCATCCCGATCCATGCGGTTGAGGTTGAAGGTGGTCATCTCATCGTCATCGTCCTTCAGCTCGATCTCATTGCCGTCCTGATCCAGAACCTGGATGTCCAGGCAAAGGGCCTGGAGCTCCTTGACCAGGACCTTGAAGGATTCAGGCACACCGGGCTTGGGCACGTTGTGGCCCTTGACAATGGACTCATAGGTGCGCACACGTCCGGCCACATCGTCGGACTTGACGGTCAGAATTTCCTGGAGGGTGTAGGACGCGCCGTAGGCCTCCAGGGCCCAGACCTCCATCTCGCCGAAGCGCTGGCCGCCGAACTGGGCCTTGCCGCCCAGCGGCTGCTGGGTAACCAGGGAGTAGGGGCCGGTGGATCGGGCGTGGATCTTGTCGTCCACCAGATGGTGGAGCTTCATGAAGTAGACGTAGCCCACCGTAACCTTGTTGTCAAACCGCTCGCCGGTACGGCCGTCGTACAGCCAGCTCTTTCCCTCGCTGTCCAGGCCGGCCAGCTGGAGGGTGTCGGCGATGTCCTGCTCGTTGGCCCCGTCGAAGATGGGGGTGGCCACCTTCCAGCCCAGGGTCTTGGCTGCATAGCCCAGATGGACCTCCAGCACCTGCCCGATGTTCATACGGGAGGGCACGCCCAGGGGGTTCAGCACGATGTCCAGCGGGGTGCCGTCGGGGAGGAAGGGCATATCCTCCTGGGGCAGGATGCGGGAAACGACGCCCTTGTTTCCGTGGCGGCCGGCCATCTTGTCGCCCACGGAAATCTTGCGCTTCTGGGCGATATAGACCCGGACCACCTCGTTGACGCCCGGCCCCAGTTCATCTCCGGCCTCGCGGGTGAACACCTTGGCGTCCACCACAATACCGCTCTCGCCGTGGGGCACCTTCAGGGAGGTGTCCCGGACCTCGCGGGCCTTCTCGCCGAAGATGGCCCGCAGCAGGCGCTCCTCGGCGGTGAGGTCGGTCTCGCCCTTGGGCGTGACCTTGCCCACCAGGATGTCTCCGGCCCGGACCTCCGCGCCGATGCGGATGATGCCCCGCTCGTCCAGGTCCTTCAGGGCGTCCTCGCCCACGTTGGGGATGTCCCGGGTGATCTCCTCGGGGCCCAGCTTGGTGTCCCGGGCGTCGATCTCGTACTCCTCAATGTGAATAGAGGTGTATACGTCCTCCCGGACCATACGCTCGTTGAGGAGGACGGCGTCCTCGTAGTTGTAGCCCTCCCAGGTCATGAAGCCCACCAGGATGTTCCGGCCCAGGGCGATCTCGCCCTGTTCAGTGGCGGGGCCGTCGGCCAGGACGGAGGCGGAAATCCCGTTCTCCGGGTCGGGCCCGTGAACCCGCTCGCCCACGTCCACAATGGGGCGCTGGTTGATGCAGGTGGTGTGGTTGGAGCGGATGAACTTCACCAGCTTGTAGTCCTTGGTAACGCCGGTGTCGTACTTGACGGAGATAGAGGTGGCGTCCACCTTGGTGACCTCACCGTCGCCCTCCGCCAGGACCACAATCTCGGAGTCCATGCAGATCTTGTGCTCCATGCCGGTGCCGATGACGGGGGCCTCAGGCCGCAGCAGGGGCACCGCCTGACGCTGCATGTTCGCGCCCATCAGGGCGCGGTTGGCGTCGTCGTTGGGCAGGAAGGGGATCATGGCGGAGGCGATGGACACCATCATGCGGGGGCTGATATCCACAAAGTCCACCTTGTCCCGCTCCACGCCGATGACCTCGTCCCGGTGGCGGCAGGTGATGCGCTCGTTGATGAACCGGCCCTCCTCGTCCACAGGCTCGGCGGCCTGAGCGACAATATACTGGTCCTCCACGTCGGCGGTCATATAGACCACCTCGTCAGTGAGGCGTCCGGTTTCATGGTCCACCTTCCGGAAGGGCGCCTCAATGAAGCCGTACTCGTTGATCCGGGCGTAGGTGGACAGGTAGTTGATGAGGCCGATGTTGGGACCTTCGGGGGTCTCGATGGGGCACATGCGTCCGTAGTGACTGTAGTGGACATCGCGCACGTCCATGCTGGCGCGCTCGCGGCTGAGACCGCCGGGGCCCAGGGCGCTGAGACGGCGCTTGTGGGTCAGCTCCGCCAAGGGGTTGGTCTGGTCCATGAACTGGCTGAGGGGAGAGGAGCCGAAGAACTCCTTGATGGAGGCGGTGACGGGGCGGATGTTGATGAGGCTCTGGGGGGTGACAATGTCCAGATCCTGGATGGTCATGCGCTCCCGGATGACCCGCTCCATGCGGGAGAAGCCGATGCGGAACTGGTTCTGGAGCAGCTCGCCCACGCAGCGCAGGCGGCGGTTGCCCAGGTGGTCGATATCGTCTTTGACGGCCAGCCCCTTTGCCAGGGCGTTCATATAGTTGATGGACGCCAGAATGTCGTCCACGATGATGTGCTTGGGCACCAGCTCATCTGCGTGGGTGCGGATGGCGTACTTCAGCTCCTCGCCCTCGTACTGCTCCAGCAGCTCCTGGAGGACGGAGAAGCGGACCCGCTCCTTGATGCCGCAGGACTTCTCAGGGTCGAAGTCCACATAGCGGCTGAGATCACACATGTGGTTGGAGAAGATGCGCAGGGCCTGACCCTCCACGTCCACGACGACCTCGTTGACGCCGATGGCGTCCAGCTCCCGCAGCTCGGCGCGGGTGAGGACGTGGCCCGGCTCATACAGCAGCTCGCCGGTAGCGGGGTGGACCACCGGGTCCACCAGGGCGCGGTCGGCGGCCCGGGCCCAGAGGGCCAGCTTCTTGTTGAACTTGTACCGGCCCACCATGCTCAGGTCGTACCGGCGGGGGTCAAAGAAGAGGCCGTTGATCAGGGTCTCGGCGGAGTCCACCGTGGGGGGCTCGCCGGGGCGCAGCTTGCGGTAGATCTCCAGCAGGGCCTCCTCATAGGTCTTGCAGGCGTCCTTCTCCAGGGTGGCCCGGATGGTGGGGTCCTCGCCGAAGGTCTCCAGGATCTCTGCGTCGGTCTTCAGGCCGATGGCCCGGATGAGGCAGGTGACGGGCAGCTTGCGGTTCTTGTCGATCCGCACCCAGAACAGCTCGTTGGAGTCGGTTTCATACTCCAGCCACGCGCCCCGCTGGGGGATAATCTGGGAGGTGAGCAGGGGCAGGTCGGTTTTGAGGTCAGCCTCCTTGCCGTAGTAGATGCCGGGGGAGCGGACGATCTGGGAGACCACCACGCGCTCCGCTCCGTTGACGATGAAGGTGCCGTACTTGGTCATCAGCGGGAAATCGCCCATGAAGATTTCCTGCTCCTTGATGACCTCGGTCTTCTTGTTGCGCAGGCGCACGCGGACCTTCAGGGGGGCGGCGTAGTTCACGTCCCGGGCCTTGCACTCCTCCACGTCGTACTTGGGCGGCTCATCCATGCTGTAGTCAATGAAGCTCAGCTCCAGGGTGTCGGCGTAGTCGCTGATGACGCCTACGTCCGCGAACACCTCCCGCAGGCCGGTGTCCAGAAACCACTGGTAGGATTTCTTCTGAATCTCCAGCAGGTTGGGCATGGGCATGATCTCCTCATGCCGGGCGAAGTTCTTGCGCAGCGTTTTGCCGTAGTACTTGTCCTTGGCCATGGAATACTCATCTGCCTTTCCGCGTCCCGGTCCGGACCATGGGAGGGGGACGCCTTATTTTCACAGGTTAACGATACACGCGGGCAAGTGGATACTTTTGTTGCAGAAAACCCTTGCCTTTTTCGGTGGAAACTGCTATACTGACGGTACTGGGTGGAGAAGTCTTTTCAAGCGTTTCCAGACATAATCAACTCAGTTTACCATTTGCGGAAGAGTTTGTCAAGAGAGAAATTCGCATTTGCACCGGAAATTTCGGAGGGCAGTCCCGTCACCGGGACTGCCCTCCATTTTTGCGGAATCAGCGGCTCAAATCAAAAATACTACTTCCGAATTTTAAATTCGGAAGTAGTATTTTCGGATGCTGTAAATGGGACAGGAGAAAGCGGGCCGGACTGTTTGCCCCCTGAAAAAGGCGGCGAACTGCATCCGGAGTGTCCCACAGCGTCCTGCGGAAATTTCCTCCTGCCGCAGCGTGTCAGCCGCCAGGTTTGTGAATATCCTGTAAATATATAAGAAAATCCTGAATACTCCCTTGAATATTCAGGAAGAATGTGGTATACTGGACCCGCTGAACGACGGCGCAGTATCCTAGTCAGATCTGCCGCTTCCGAAGAAGGGCCTAAAAATCCTTTAAAGGGCATAGCTGTGAAACCCCTGGTGCCTGCTTCTT
>JAAWQM010000101.1 GCA_022800525.1 Oscillospiraceae bacterium | reverse complement strand
GGGCGACCTGCCCTTCGGCTGGACCGGCACCGGCGGCGACCTGCACTACGCCACCGAGCTGGTGAAGTTCGTGCGCAAGGAGTTCGGCGACAAGTTCACCATCGCCGTGGCCGGCTCCCCTGAGGGCCACATCGCCTGCCGCAGCCTGGAGGCTGATATCGGCTTCCTCAAGCAGAAGCAGGATGAGGGCGCGGACTATATCATGACCCAGCTGTGCTGGGATATGGACCAGTTCAAGTACTGGCTGGAGGCTATTCGCGGCGCCGGCATCTGGATGCCCGTGGACGTGGGCATCATGCCTATCCTGGACCAGGCCGCCACCATCAACATGGCCCTCAGCCGCAACGGCTGCGTCATGCCCCGGGAGTTGTGCGAGATCATCTCCAAGAACTGGATCTTCCCCAATCCCTTCTCCGTCGGCCTCACCGACGCCAAGGGCAAAAACGCCTGCTTCGACGCCGACGTGGAGGGCAAGAAGGCCAGCTTCAAGGAGGCCGGCATCGCGTACACCATCAACCAGATTGACCAGTACCGCGCCTGCGGCATCGACGGTATCCACCTGTACGCGCTGAACAAGTACGACGACGTGGCCCGCATCGTCAAGGAGAGCGGCATCGTCGACCTCTGATCCCCAGGGATCTGTTTCTGACAGGGAAACATTATCACGCGAAGCACAGGGCCCGGACCTCCGGGTAATCCCTCTCAAAAGGAGAATGTTTATGGCTCACACCATCGCGCTGGCCGGCAAGGGCGGCGTAGGAAAGACAACGATCTGCGGGATGCTCATTGAGTATCTCTGCGGGAAGAAGCAGGGCCCCGTCCTGGCTGTGGACGCCGACGCCAACAGCAACCTCAACGAGGTGCTGGGCGTCGAGGTCCAGGACACGCTGGGCGACATCCGGGAGGACATGACCCGGGCGGAAATGGCCTCCGAGCAGGTGATCCCCAAGGGCATGACCAAGGCGGATTACGCCGAAATGCGCTTCTCCGACGCGCTGACCGAGGCGGACAACTATGACCTGCTGGTCATGGGCCGCACCCAAGGGAAGGGCTGCTACTGCTTTGTCAACGGCCTGCTCACAAGCCAGGTGGCCAAGTACGCCAAGAACTACCGCTATATCGTGGTGGACAACGAGGCGGGGCTGGAGCACCTCAGCCGGGGCGTTCTGCCCCAGGTGGACACCATCCTGCTGGTCAGCGACTGCTCCCGGCGGGGCGTCCAGGCGGCGGGGCGGCTCAGCGAGATGATCGTGGATCTCAAGCTGGGCGCCAAGGAAGTGGGCCTTATCATCAACCGCGCTCCCAGCGGGGAGCTGAACCCCGGCGTCCAGGAGGAGATCGGCAAGTACGGAATGAAGCTGTTCGGCGTTGTTCCCCACGACGATACGGTGTATGAGTACGACGCGGAGGGCCGCCCCTCCGTCACTGTGCCCCAGGACAGCCCCGTGAAGCAGGCTGTTCACCGGATTTTTGACCAGTTGACCCTGTAAAGAATTCACCCTCCAAGGCTCCGTCAGCGGAGACTTGCGTTATGAAAGGAGTTACACGGCCATGCAGAATCACGAAAATTCAGCCGCGGAGTATTCCCAAATCGCGCCGGGCGTCACCGCTGAGGACTTCCTTTCCGGCAGGACCGGCCTCGTTATGGGCTTCCCTGGCACCAACCAGACCGTGGTGGATCTCTGGAGCGAGGGCTTCCAGCTCACCGGCCCCCTGGACGCGCCCAACGAGCTGGGCCGCTACTGTCAGGCCAGGGACCAGCTGGCCAAGCATATGTGGCGGGCTATTCTGGCCGAGTACGCCCGCTTCGGCGGCGCTCCGGCGGCGTGCGCGTGGTATGACAACGCCCTGCGGGGACGGCGGGAGGCCATCATCCATCTGGCCGCCAGGGCCGTGGCGCTGCGCCATGGACAGCTTACGGAGCCTGATACTGGCTTCGTACCCATGGACCGCTTCCTGAGAGATCATGATCGGGTGGTGGTGACGGAGGCCGAGAGCGGCGGCGGCAAGAAGGCCCCTGCGACCTTCGGAAGCCTTCATGTTATGCCCGCCACCAGCGACTTCATCTGCGCCGTCACCGGCGATGCCGGAACGGTGGTGGTCAAGTTCGTGCTTAATGACTGGCAGGATATGGAGCTGCTGCTGGGCACGGAGCTGCCGAAGATCCTCCAGGGCTGGGAGCGCTACCGCACGCCCATCAAGCACCGGGAGTGCGCCCGCTATGACGCGGTGGGCATGGTGGGCTCCCCTATTGAGTACGCCGTCCACTCCACCCTGCGCAGCCACAAGGACCTCTGTGATGCTGCCGGGCTGAATCTTGTTCAGGAGGAGCAGTATCTCTCCGCGTTCAGCCCCAATATCTACATTGGCTTCTGTCCCAAGGGCCTGCAGAAGGTCTGGAAGAGCCTGGGGATTTGAGTCCCGGGAGCGTTGGGCTTTGCCCAACCCCACCAGGGGCGCCGCCCCTGGACCCCACCGCCCGTTGAAAAGGGCGGCCCTGAACTTTATTCTTTTTTGCTGGGATACCAATTTCATATAGAGCCAAAACAAACGAAGGGAGACCAACCAATCATGCCATTTGCTAAAAAGCCCCAGGTATTCAGCGCCAAGATCAATGAGCTGACGCTGGGTACCGGAGACAAGGCCACCACCCTGGGCGGCCAGAATGTCTTCAACCTTTATTCCTTTGACGCGCCCATCGCCAATCGCCCCAAGATCGGCATCGACGTGTCCGACGACCCCGAGCAGCCCAGCGAGGGCTTGAAGGAGTTTTACGCTGGATGTGACACCCTGGCCGCCCGCGCCAGAAAGGCTGCGGAGCTGGAGGATGTGGATTTCGTCTGCATCCGTTTTGACATGGCCGACCCCAACGGGGCCAACAAGTCCATTGAGGACTGTGTGGCCGACGCCAAGGCTGTGGCTGAGGCTGTTGACAAGCCGCTGGTTGTCGCCGGCTGCAAGAACAGCGAGAAGGACGCCGACCTGTTCAGCAAGATTTCCGAGGCCCTTCAGGGAAAGAATATTCTCGTCCTCTCCGCCAAGGAGGAGAACTACAAGGGCGTGGCCGCCGGCGCCGGTATGGCCTACGGCCAGAAGGTGGGCGCTGAGTCTGCCGTGGATATCAACCTTGCCAAGCAGCTCAACGTGCTCATCACCCAGATGGGCGTGGATGGCAAGAATGTGGCCATGAACGTGGGCTCCGCCGCTGCCGGTTACGGCTTTGAGTACGTGGTCTCCACACTGGAGCGCGTCAAGGCCGCCGCCCTGAGCCAGAACGACAACACCCTCCAGATGCCCATTATCACCCCCGTGGGCACCGAGACCTGGGGCGTGAAGGAAGCCACCGCTCCCGAGAGCGAGAACCCCGGCTGGGGCTCTGCGGAGGAGCGCGGCATTGACATGGAAGTGGAGACCGCCGCAGCCTGTCTGGCTTACGGCAGCGATGCCGTTATCCTCAAGCACCCCGTCTCCATCCAGACCACTGCGCGGCTGGTTGCCGCTTTGATGTAAGGAGGGCCCGAACCATGGCACTGAAAGGTCTTGACATTT
>JAAWQM010000033.1 GCA_022800525.1 Oscillospiraceae bacterium | reverse complement strand
TCATGCTGCGGCTGGTCCGCAGCATGAAAATCTTATGTATAAGATTTTCATGCTGCGGCTGGTCCGCAGCATGAAAATCTTATGTATAAGATTTTCATGATTCACTCTGATTCACAATTTACTCCGCTGTCATGGCGGCCACGAAGGTGTCCAGCTTGGCCTGGGCGTTGTCTTTGTTGATCTCGCCGCTGCGGATCTCCGTGGGGATGGCCCCGGCGTAGGTCCAGTAGCGGGCGGAGAAGGTGGTGCTCAGGGGCTGCATCACGCTGCAGCTGTTGGCCTCAGCGGTGATGACGGCGGCCAGCTCGCTGGACTGCACGGCCTCCGTGGCGGCGGCGCTGATGTTGGTGGGAATCTGCGCGGACTTCTCATAGCGCAGGACCTGGTTCTCCTCGTTGCCCAGGAAGGCGGCGAAGGCCACGGCGGCGGCAGGATTCTGGCTCTTGGCGTTGACGCCGATACACTTGGAGCTGTAGAAGCCCAGGAGCTGGCGGTCCGTGCCGTCGGGGTTGAAGGTGGGGATCACGGCCAGACCCAGGTCGTCGCCCAGAGCGTCGTGATACAGGTCGTAGTTCCAGGAGCCGTCGAACCATGCGCCCAGGCGGTGGTCAGCAATCAGCTCGGAGACGGCGATCTCGCCGTCATAGGCGCACTTGGGGTTGCCGATGAGGTCAATGAGGTAGTTGGTGACGGCAAGGCCGGTGGCGTTGTTCCAGTCCACACCCGCGCTCAGGTCGCTGCCGTCCGCGCCGAACACGCTCAGGCCCGCGCCGTAGTAGTAGCAACCCAGCTTCCAGCCGCCTGCGGACTCAAAGTAGAAGTTGTACACGTTATCGGCAGTCTCCGCAGCCATGATGCTCTCCAGGGACTTGATGTCATCCTCGCTGAGCAGGGTCTTGTCGTAGAACATGAAGAATGTATTGTGGGTGAAGGGGATGGCGTAGAGGCTGCCGTCCACCTTGGCGGTGTTGACCACGGCCTCGGACATGTTGTTCTCCACCATCTCGGCGGTGGAGCCGCCCAGCTGGGCGATGGCACCGGCGCTGACCAGAGCGGGCAGCTGGTCGCTAGAGAAAAAGTACACGTCAGCGGCGCTGTCCACGTCCCGCAGGACGCTCTCCTGGCAGGTGTCCTCGCCCACGGCGGTGGTGTCCCAGGTGATATTCCACTCGGGATGGGCCTCCTGGAACGCCTTCTGCTGCTCATCCATGATGCCGGTCTCGATCTGGTTGGTGGGACACCAGACCTTCAGGGTGATGTCGGTCGCCTCTCCGGAGCCGCCGGAGGGGGTGGAAGCGTTGCTGCCGCCGTTGCTGCCGCCGCTGCTGCCGGGAGCATCGCTGTCGTTCCCGCCGCAGCCAGCCAGCAGGCCCAGGGCCATCACACAGGCCAGGAACATTGCTAAGACTCTTCTTTTCATTTTGGATTGACCTCCTTCATATTACAGTTTGACGAGTTTCGAAACCGCCACTAAAAGCGAAAACAGATGGATCAATTGATAAATCGCGGGAGCGGCGGGTCTGTTTCGCAAACTGCTGGTGAGTTGAGGATAGCACACAATCCCGGTTCCGTCAAGGGATTTTGTAATCATTTTGCAAATGCACAAATTTCGTCCTCTATTTTTGGCGAAAACGCTGAATCCTAACGGACAGCGGCTTCGGTGCGGCGGACCAGACGGCGGCGCTCCCAGGCGTTTTCAGGAAATTCCGGGGGGCCGGACCTGCCGGACAGATTTTCGGGACGGGCGCAGGGCGCGGCGTTCCGCAAAAAGTTTCGAAACGCCTCTTGCTTTTTTCGCCCGTCCCGGTTATAATATCAATTATCACATCAACAGCCGCCCCGCCCTGGGGCGCGGGGGAACAGGAGGCCCTTATGGTTACATTGAACGACATCGCAGCCAGGCTCGGCATATCCAAAAGCACCGTGTCCAAGGGGCTGAACAACGCCTCGGACGTGAGCGTGGAGCTGCGGCGCAGGATACTTGAGACGGCGGCGGAGATGGGCTACGCCGGACAGCGGGCCCCAAAGAAGTTCTGCATCTTCATCGAGAACATGGACTACAAAGACCCCAACCAGTTCGGCTATGACATCATCGCGGGGTTCCGGGAGATGGCGGGGTCGGACGGCTGGATGGTGGACGTATCGCCCCTGGACGAGGCGTACCAGCGGACGACCACCTACCAGGAGGCCATGGCCCAGGGAGGCTGGACGGGAGCGTTCCTGCTGGGCTTCTCCCTGCTGGACCCCTGGATGGAGGAGCTCCACACCGCCCGGATTCCCACGGTCCTCTATGACAACTACATCAAGGAGAATCCCTTTATGGCCTCCATCAGCTGCGACAGCGGGGGCGGGCTGGAGGCGGCTGTGCGATACCTCCGCAGCCTGGGCCACCGGCGCATCGCGCTGCTGTCCGGGCCGCTGGACTCCTATGTGATCAGGGAGCGGTACAACGCCTACTGCGCCGCCCTGGAGAAGTGCGGCCTGCCGGTGGACCAGGAGCTGATCGGCCTGGGGTACTACGTGGCGGAGACTACCCGGAAATTCCTGCCTGAATTCATCGGGAAGGGCGCCACCGCCATCCTGTGCTCCGACGATGGGCGGGCGGTGTCCGTCTACACGGAGTGCTGCGACCGCCGCCTGAGCATCCCCCAGGACGTGAGCATCATCGGCTTCGACGACCTGCCCATGGCCGCCTATATGAACCCGCCTCTCACCACCATCCGGCAGGACCGGCTGGCCCTGGGCAAGTGCGGGTATTACGCCCTGTCCTGCCTGATTAACGATCTGGCCATCGACTCCATCCGCCTGCGCGCGCCGCTGGTGGTCCGGGGCTCCGCCGGTCCGGCCCCGCAGAGGGCCGGCCTGGGACAGGCGGGAGAGGAGGAGACATGACGATGGGAAGCGAAAACCGTCTGGGCGGGGAGCGGTCCATGCTCCCCCGCGTCACCACCCACACGCTGAAAATCGCCGGGGCCATCCTGACGGCGCTGTACTTCTTCGGCGCCGCCGTCATCCAGAACGGAGTCCTCCGGGCGCCCGACTACACCCCCGAACAGCTCAACGACCTGCTGGCCGGGGACGCCGGGGCCATGCTGTGGGCGGGCGTGGCCTCAGTGGCGGAGATTGTGGGGATGATTGCCATTTCCATCTACGCCTACCTGCTGGCCCAGGGCGTGGAGCACACCTCCAGCATGAAGCGGTACGCCCTGTCAGTGCTGGCCTTCGCCCTGATCTCCGAGGTCCCCTACGATCTGGCGGTGTATGGGCGGGCGTGGGACTGGGACTCCCAGAATCCCCTCTGGACGGTGCTGGCCGCCCTTGTGACGCTGTGGATCATGCAGTCCGTGGAGGGCCGGAGGCACGCCTGCCCGCTCTGCGCTGTCGCTGCCGTTGGCGGGTGCCTGTGGGCGGAGCTTCTCCGCTGCAAGTTCGGCTGGGGCTTCGTCCTCATTGCCTCGGCGCTGTACCTGCTGCGCAGGCGGCGGACCATGAGCCTTGTGGCCGGGCTGGGGGTCAGTCTGGTCTACCTCACGGCGGCCATGGGCTTTATCCTCATCTCCATGTGCGACGGGGAGAAGCGTACCGTGGAGAACCGGCTGGCGAAATACGGCTTTTACATCTATTACCCGCTGCTGCTGGCGCTGATGGCCGCCTGGGTATGGATGGCCCGGCAAAGCGGCTGATTGGATTTCCGTCATGGAAAACATCAATTTCTATCACTGAGCCCTTCCCGAAAAGGCGGAATAAATTCACAGAGATGCGAGATAGAGCAACCAAGCGGGGAGGTATGGCGAGCAGCTTCAGGACGGTCATCCTGCAGCAAAGAGAAAACTTATCAAACCCCTGCGTTCCCAACCCTTTGCTTGTCATGTGGCATTTGACGCCGAGAGCGATAAACTCCGCGAAACGCGCAATGAGGACCATATCACCGTTTCGGCTGTCATGAAATGGAGTGCGGAAGCGCAAAAGCAAAGTGGAGCAAGAACAGGCCGGCTCTGTGCCCGATATTGTCATAAAAATCCCCTTCTGTGTGTTCATTTTCACACAGAAGGGGATTTTTGTCGCATGATATGAATGAAGCGCGGAAATTCAACGCAGGGACGCGCGGACGGCGTCCGCCCGGGTCATCAGCTGCATCTCTCCGTCATGATCTCCAGAATGGTGCGGTCGGTCTGCCGCATTCCCTCCTTGGCCAGGATGCCGATATTGGCAATGGTATCGTCCACGCCCTTGGTGACAATGCCATCGCCGCCCTTGAACTCCTGGCCGCCCCGGTACATGTGGTAGCCCAGGATGCCCGCGTCCACGCTGGCGGCGATTTTCGCCGCGCAGGAGGGCTTGGCTCCGTCGCAGATGGTGCCGCTGATAATAGCGACCGCGTTGACGATGGTATGGGCGACGGCCTCATAGCTGCCGTCCAGCAGGTAGGCCACCCCAGCCCCGGCTCCCACGCCGGCGCTGACCGCGCCGCAGTAGGCGGAGAGCCGTCCGATGCCGCTCTTCTGGTGGACCGTCACCAGATCGCTGACCAGCAGGGCCCGGTACAGCTTCTCACGGTCCACGCCCAGGTGCGCCGCGTACCGCGCCAGGGGCACGGAGGCGGTTATGCCCTGGTTCCCGGACCCGGAGAGGATCACCACCGGCATCTCACAGCCGCTCATGCGGGCGTCGCTGCCCGCGGCGGCCCAGGCCTTGGCTTCGGTCTTGATGTCCTCCGGGTAGTCCCTGAGCAGGATGGAACCGATGTTGGCCCCCCAGTTGTTTTTCAGCCCCTCCTCAGCGATGGCCGTGTTGCAGCTGAGCTGCTGCTCCAACAGCTCCCGCACCTCGTCCAGGTCCACCGTGTCCGCAAACTCCAGAATGTCCGCCACCTTCAGCACGCTCTTGTCCGTCAGGTTGTCCTCGGCGGAGTCGGTGACAGGCTTCTCCAGCAGCGCCGCGCCGTCCTTCTCCTCCCGGACGATGTTGCTGTGGCTGTTGGCGATGTGGACCAGGGCGGAGTGCTCCCCTGCCCATCCGGTGAGCCGGATGTCCAGCATCCGGGTGGTGTCCGCGCAGGCCACCTCAATGGGCACGTCCCGGACATAGGCGGCGATGGCCCCGTGCTTCTCCTCCGGCACGTCGGAGATCACCTGGAGGAGCTTCCCGGCGTCCCCGGCGGCCGCTCCGGCGGCGATGGCCGCCTGGATGCCCTTCATTCCCCCGGTATTGGGCACGATTACGCTCTTGACATTCTTAATGATATTCCCGGAGACCTCGGCCCGGATTCTCTCCGGCATGGCCCCCAGCACCTCCCGCAGCCGGGCGGCGGCGTAGGCCAGGGCGATAGGCTCCGTACAGCCCGTGGCGGGCATCAGCTCCTCCCGCAGGATGGAGATATAAGCGTTTTTGATCTCAGTGGTCAGCATCGTTTTCCTCTCTTTCCTTTCTGCTTGTTATATCGCTCTCCATAAACATCCGCTCGGAAGTGAAGCCCTGCCCCCGCACCTCCTTGATCTGGGTGATGGTGAGGAAGGCGTTGGGGTCGATGGCCTGAATCATCTCCTGGGCTGCGTAGAGCTTCCGGGGCGGAATGACGCACAGCACGCCCCGCTGGGACTGGCCCGTCAGGCCGGTCTCGATACACACCATGGTGATGCCGGCCTGGAGCTCCGTCAGGCATTTCTTCCGGATTTCCTCATATTTGCCGGAGACAACAAAGATCTGGATCTGGGACTGGCCCAGCAGCATGAGCCGGTCCAGGGCGATTGTCTCCACCACCAGCAGCACAATACCGAAAAGAATCTGCTCCGGATTGGAGTACAGGGCCTGGAGGCCCAGGATCACAATATCCGTCACATACACCGCCACGGACACCGGCATATGGGTCCACTTGTGCAGCACCAGGTTCACCACGTCCGTGCCGCCGCTGGAGGACCCCACACGCATGAGCAGGCCCAGCGCGACGCCCACCAGCCCGCCGCCGAACAGCGACGCCAGCATGGGGTCGTCCGTCAGGGTCGTGATGCCGGGAATCCGCTGCATGATCCCCAGAAAGACCGGGTAGAGCAGGGAGCTGGCGATGGTGGTGAGCACGAAGGTCTTCCCCAGGGCCGCCAGCCCCAGGGCCAGGGCCAGCAGGTTCAGAACCAGCACCAGGGTGGCGGTATCCAGCGGGAGGAAATGGGACAGCGTCAGACCCAGGCCCGTCGCGCCGCCCATGATGACGCCGTTGGGGATGATGAAGGCAGCTACAGTGAATCCCAGCAGGAGGTTGCCCAACAAGATCGAACAGCAGGTCCATAAAAGCTTCCGCATGGAACGTCCGGACAGTTTCTCCTTCATATCGTCTCCTTTTTTCTTACAGTACAGTCACTTCATCCAGCCCGGCGCAGGCGTCCAGCTGCTTCCGGGAGCCCAGGACGCAGACGGAGCCCTCCGCCGCCAGCTTGTCCAGATCCGCCGCCAGGGTCTCCAGATCCGCCCGGCCGGCGGACAGGAGCTCCTGCCGCAGGCGGCACAGGTCCTCGTAGGAAGTGCCCCGCCAGTAGCGTATATCGGCGGTCCTGCCCCGCAGCCGGGCGGTCAGCAGGGGGTCGGAGTCCGCCACCGCGCCGATAATCATGCCCGTCAGGTCCATGTCCCCGGCCTGCCGCAGGAAGTCCCCGGAGGCGCGGTAGCAGTCCAGGGTCCGCTCGGGCGTGGGATCGCGGAAGGAGTAGAAGCAGCCCATCCGCGCTGCCGTTTGCAGCATCAGCCCCACGCCGTAGGCTCCCCCCTGGACCCGGACGGCGTTCCACAGGTAGGCCAGAGACACCGTGCGGACAGCCGCCTGGGTCCCGCCCAGCGCGGCGGAAGGGGCTTCGCCGCCCAGGGCGGCATAGCCCACGTCGGTGGGCGCCGCGATGCCCTCCCGTCCGGCGGGCCAGGGATGGACTGCCTGCGGGGCGGCGGCAGCGCCCTCCGGCAGGTCCTGGGAGAGCGTCCGGGCGGCCAGCACGGCGGCGTCCTCCCGCGCGCCGGTGACGCTGACGGTCAGCCGGGCGCGGCAGAAGAGCTTTTCCGCCAAGGCCCGCAGGTCCGCCAGCAGGGAGGGGAACCGGGTTCCAAAGTCCTTCTCCAGCGCGGTGAGCCAGCGCAGGAAGCTCACTCCCGCCGCGTTCTCCTTGACGGTATACTCCGCGGCGGACCGGGCCAGGACGCGGTTCATGGAGGTCATATGGCCTGCGGAGACCAACTGCTCCGACAGCATCGGACGGCACTGCGCCAGGAACTGGGATACCCGCTTCCCGTCGTCCAGCCTGCTCCTGGTCAGAAGCTCCGCCAGCAGCTCCAGGCCGCCCTCCAGCTTGCTGTCCAGCACGCTGCAGGAGGCGCACAGGAAGCTCCGGCACTCCCCGGGACTGCCCTGCCGCCCGTGGGACTCCACGGCGAAGGAGACCTGCCCGAACCGGGAACGCAGCCCCCGCTGCAGATCCTCCAGGGAATGCTCCTCCGTCTCCAGCTTGCCCAGAAGCTGGGCCAGGAAAGACGCCTGACTGACCTGCTCCTCGGTGAGATCGTCCATGGCGAAGTACAGGTTCAGATAAGTAATGCCGCCGGCGGGCACATGGTGCAACAGGACCGGCAGACCGGAGAGCATTGTCTCCTCCAGGGGCAGCCTCTCCGGCTGGACGGGGATCTGGTCCAGCCGCAGCATGGGGATCGTCGCCAGCTGCTCCGGTGTGTCGGGGGTGTTCTGCCAGGTCTCGATATTGGCCTGATTTGTCTTGATCCGGGCGGCTTCCTCCTCGCTCCAGGCGGATTGCGCGGCGTGGAGCCTTGCCGACTCCGCCTCCTGGCGCTCCTGGCCAAGGGTGTGGGAGGGGCGCATGACGACCCGGCACCGGTGGTTATTTTTCAGCAGGATCCGCTCCAGCAGGGCCTCGAACCAGCCCTCCTGGCACTTGGCCCGCAGCCGGTCGTACAGGTCCCCCACGCTCAGATTGGCGGCGGGGTCGCCGCCGTACAGCCAGGACTCCATGACCTGAAAGCTGAAAATCAACCCCTGGGGCGTCCGGCCATAGTCCCGCTCACGGGCCTGAAACTCCATATTGTCCAGGGTGGCAAGAATGCGCTGGCGGTCCAGGCCCTCCCGGACCAGCCGCTCCAGCTCGTCCCGGATGGCGGCGGAGACCTCCTCCAGCCGGTCCTCCCGCACATCCCGGGCCTCCAGGGTCACCCGGGGCTGAAGGATTCCGTCCAGGACGCTGAGGCGCACATTCTTTGCCAGTCCGCCGTCCAGCAGACGCCGCTTCAGCGGGGCCTGATTGTCGCCGCACAGCACGTCGGAGAGGACCTGGAGGGCGGTGATTTCCTCCCGGTCCGCCCAGGTGCAGGCCACAAAGCTGTCCGCCAGCCGGGCGCGGCCCTCCAGCGCCTCCTGAGCGGAGAGCTCGTATCGGATTTCAGAGATTCCCGCGTCCACCGGGGCCTGGAAGGGGATGTCTCCGGGAGCGGGGATGCGCTCAAAGGCGGCAAGGTACTCGCGGTCCAGGATGCCCAGGATTGTTTCAATCTCCATATGGCCGTCCAGGAAGATGTAAGCGTTGGACGGGTGGTAAAGCCGCTTGTGGGTGGCGGTGAACTGCTCACAGGTCAGCTCGGGGATATGGGCCGGGTCGCCGCCGGAGTTGTACCGGTAGCAGGTATCCGGGTAAAGCAGCCGGTTCGACTCGGCCTCCAGCAGCTCGTCCGGAGAGGACATCGCGCCCTTCATCTCATTGAACACGACGCCCTTGTAGGAGATCTTGCCGTCCCCGCCCAGCTCATAGTGCCAGCCCTCCTGGCCGAAAATCTCCGGCTTGGAGTGAATCAGCGGATGGAGAACCGCGTCCATATACACCCGGGTCAGGTTGATAAAATCCTGATCGTTGCGGCTGGACACGGGATAGACCGTCTTGTCCGGGAAGGTCATGGCGTTAAGGAAGGTGTTCAGGGAGCTCTTCATCAGCTCCACGAAGGGTTCCTTCACCGGATAGCGGTCCGAGCCGCACAATACCGAGTGCTCCAGGATATGAAAGATGCCCGTATCATCGCTGGGCTGGGTCTGGAATGCGATGGAGAAGGTCTTGTTCTCCTCCGCCCTCTCCAGCCACACCAGCCGCGCGCCGGACTGCTTGTGCTCCATGCGCCACAGGGTGGCCTCCAGCTCGTCCACCGGCGTACTGGAAAGGACGGTAAAGCCGCAGATGACCTGATCGAGTTCCATATTGAACCTCCGTTATCTCAATTTCTTTTGCGCGGGAATTGGAATATTTCAATTTTACCACACATGCCGCCTTCCCTGCAAGATGATTTGTCAATTTGAACCAAATTTCCGGTTATTTCGTCCCTGCCCAGGAAAAACCGGCGGGGCGGACTCAAGACTCGTGCTGTGAAATTTGATTTCCATGAGAAACAGCAAAGTAAATTGACAACACCCTCACATCTGGCTATAATAGGACCGTTACGAGACCAAATCCAACCAGGAGGCCGGACCCATGTAGAAAGAGCAGCAGACGAACAAAAAAGATTATTGAATAAGGAGGCCGACATGGCTGGATTACAAGAAGAGATCGCGCGGAGGCGCACCTTCGCCATCATTTCCCACCCCGACGCGGGGAAAACCACACTGACAGAAAAATTCCTCCTCTACGGCGGGGCCATCGCCCAGGCCGGGGAGGTCAAGGGCAAGCGGGCCCGGGCCGCCACCTCCGACTGGATGGAGATTGAAAAGCAGCGCGGTATCTCCGTCACCAGCTCCGTCATGCAGTTCCAGCACGACGGGTACTGCATCAACATCCTGGACACGCCGGGCCACCAGGATTTCTCCGAGGACACCTACCGCACCCTGATGGCGGCGGACTCGGCGGTCATGGTCATCGACGGGGCCAAGGGCGTGGAGCCTCAGACCCGGAAGCTGTTCCATGTCTGCGCCATGCGCCACATTCCGATTTTTACCTTCATCAACAAGATGGACCGGGAGACCCGGGACCCTCTGGAGCTGTGCGAGGAGGTGGAGCGGGAGCTGGGCATCGACACCTATGCCGTCAACTGGCCCATCGGCTGCGGCAGGGAGTTCCAGGGCGTCTACGACCGGGAGAAGGCCAGCATCCTGTTCTTCTCCAGCGAGGGCCACGGAAAGAAGGCCGCCTCCGTGGAGGTGGACCTGGAGGACCCCGCCGCCGCAAATTATATCGGCGAAACCCGCTGGCAGGCCCTCCGGGAGGAGGTGGAGCTGCTGGGCGCTGGCAGGGATTTTGACCTGAAGGCTGTCCGGGCGGGGATGCTGAGCCCGGTGTTTTTCGGCTCGGCGCTGACCAACTTCGGCGTGGAGCCGTTCCTGGAGGAATTTCTGCGCATGACCACGCCGCCTACCAGCAGGGTGTCGGACGCGGGGGAGATCGACGCGTTTTCCCCGGATTTCTCCGCTTTTGTGTTCAAAATCCAGGCGAATATGAACAAGGCCCACCGGGACCGGATTGCGTTCATGCGGGTCTGCTCCGGCAAGTTCCAGCGGGAGAGCGAGGTTTACCATGTGCAGTCCGGCAAGAAGCTGCGGCTGAGCCAGCCCCAGCAGATGCTGGCGGCGGAGCGGGAGATCATCGACGAGGCCTACGCGGGGGACATCATCGGCGTGTTTGACCCGGGGATGTTCTCCATCGGGGACACAGTGACTGTGCCGGGGAAGAAATTCAGATACCAGGGCATCCCCACCTTTGAGCCTGAGCACTTCATGCGGGTCAGCCCCATGGACACCATGAAGCGGAAGCAGTTCATCAAGGGCACGGAGCAGATTGCCCAGGAGGGCGCGATCCAGATTTTCCGGCTGCCCTACGCGGGCATGGAGGAGGTCATTGTGGGCGTGGTAGGTACGCTGCAATTTGACGTATTCCAGTACCGGATGCGGTCGGAGTACGGCGTGGAGCTTCGGATGAACGGCCTGCCCTACAATCATCTGCGGCGCATTGCCGCCTCGCCGGTGGAGCCGAAGGAGCTGACGCTGTGCGCGGACGCGGCGCTGGTGGAGGATTTCCGCGGGAACAGCCTGATTGCTTACTCTGGCGAGTGGCCTGTCGGGTATTTGCTGAAGCACAATCCGGGACTGGAGCTGGTAGAGCCCAGCTGAGGCTTCGCGCCCTCCGGGCGCGGGCGGGGAGCCGGTTCCTGAATCGGCCCGGGGCGGGGAGCGCCCGGGCCGCCGGGCAGAAACGGCTCCCCCTGCCCCGGAGGGGCAGAGAAAGGAAGTACATATGGAAACACTGGAGCAACTGGAAGGCCGCCTGAAGGCGGCCATACAAGCGGTCCGTCCTGCGGACGCGGACGGGATCGCAAAGGCGGAGGCCCACTGGAACGCAATCGCGAAGCCTCTCCACGGCCTGGGGCGGCTGGAGGACGTTCTGTCCCGCATGGCGGGCATCGCCCCGCTGCGGCGGGACAATAAGAAATGCGTGGCCGCGTTCTGCGCGGACAACGGCGTGGTGGCCCAGGGCGTCACCCAGACCGGCAGCGAGGTCACGGCCATCGTGGCCGGAAACATGCTCACCGGACAGGCCAGCGTATGCTGCATGGGCCGGGTCGCCGGCGCGGACGTGGTGCCCGTGGACGCGGGGATGCTGACGGAGGTCCCCGGAATGCGGTCCATCAAAGCGGCGCGGGGGACCCGGGACCTGTCCCAGGTCCCGGCCATGACCCGGCAGCAGTGCCTGTCTGTCCTGCTGGCGGGAATGGATCTGGCGGGAGAGCTGGCCGGGCAGGGATACACGCTCCTGGCCGCAGGGGAGATGGGCATTGGCAATACCACCACCAGCTCCGCAGTGGCGGCGGCGCTGCTGGAGCGTCCGGCGGCGGAGATGACGGGCCGGGGGGCCGGCCTGTCCGACCAGGGCCTGGAGAAAAAAATCAGCGTTATCGGCCGCGCCATCGCCCTCCACAGGCCCGACCCCGCCGACCCGGTGGACGTGCTGGCGAAGGTGGGCGGATACGATATCGCCGCCATGGCCGGTTTTTACCTGGGCTGCGCCCTCAGCCGGACGCCCGCTGTTATGGACGGGTTCATTTCTGCGGTGGCGGCGCTGGCGGCGGTGCGGCTGTGCCCCGCCGTCCGGGACGCGCTGACCGCCTCCCACCTGTCCGCCGAGCCGGGGGCGGGATCCGTCATGGAGGCGCTGGGGCTGACGCCTGTGCTGAAGCTGGGGATGGCTCTGGGAGAAGGAACCGGCGCGGTGTCCGTCATGCCTTTGATCGACATGGCCCTGCGGGTCTATTTCGATATGCCCTCCTTCGACGGCATCGGCATCGACGCCTATCAGCCCCAGTGATTGGGCGGCTGATTCTCGTCACTGGCGGCAGCGGCAGCGGCAAGTCCGCCTGGGCGGAGCGGACCCTGCTGGCGCGGGCCAGGGGCCGGGCGGTCTATCTGGCCGCCATGGAAAACGACGGCAGTCCGGAGGCCGCCGCGCGGGTCGCCCGCCACCGGGCGATGCGGGCAGAGCACGGGAGGGAGGCCGGGCTTGAGTTTCTGACCATCGAGCGTCCCGTGGACGTGGGCGGCGCGGCGGTGCGGCCGGGGGACTGCGTGCTGCTGGAGGACCTGGGAAACCTGCTGGCCAACGAGAGCTGGCCGCCGCCCGGCGCGCCGCCGCCGGCAGGCGTTGGCGCGGAGCGGGCGGAGGAGCACATCTTCAGCGGCATCCGCGCCCTGCTGGAGCGGGCGGAGCTGCTGGTGGTGGTCAGCTGCGACGTGTTCGCCGGCGGGACAGAGTACGGCCCCGGGACCATGGATTACATCCGGACGCTGGCAAGTCTCCACCGCAGGCTGGCCGCGCTGGCCTGCCAGACGGTAGAGGTGGTGTGCGGAATTCCAATCGCCGGCACAGCCGGAGGAGATTGACAAGAAGCTTCTCCCTGCGTATGATTTTCCCGTTTTCGCAGAGACTACCCATGAAAGCGAGGGATCACTTATGGAAGAAGAAACCAAACCTACCGGGCCTGCCGGGGGAGACGACAGGCGGGACGACAGCCAGCAGATTGTGGATTTTGGCTCCGCTGTCAGCCACAGCAGGCGTGGGAATATCTACACCCTGACCATCGTGGGACAGGTGGAGGGCCACCAGGTCCTGCCGGACACGGTGAAGAGCACCAAATACGAGCACGTCATGCCCCTCCTGGCCAGCCTGGAGCAGAACGATGAGATTGACGGCATCCTGCTTTTGCTGAACACCGTGGGCGGCGACATTGAGGCTGGGCTGGGCATCGCGGAGTTGATCTCCGGAATGCGCAAGCCCACAGCCAGTCTGGTGCTGGGCGGCGGACACTCCATCGGCGTCCCCCTGGCGGTGGCTCCCAAGGTCAGTATGATCGTGCCCTCCGCCTCCATGACCATCCACCCGGTGCGGATGAACGGCACCGTCATCGCCGCTCCTCAGACCTTCAACTATTTTGAGCGCATTCAGGAGCGGATCGTCAGCTTTGTGGCGAAAAACAGCCGCATTGGAAAGGATAAATTTCTGAGCCTGATGCTCAAGACCGGCGAGATGGCGGCGGACGTGGGCAGCGTAATCTACGGCGAGGAGGCGGTGAGCCTGGGGCTGATCGACCGCATCGGCGGACTCAGCGACGCGCTGGACTGTCTCTATGAGCAGATTGAAGAGGGCAGGCGGGAGCAGGAGAAGGCTGCGGAAGCGGCGCGCTGAAAACAAAGGCCGCGCGGAGGGGATTGTCCCCGCCGCGCGGCCTTTCTGCGCTTACCGTCTGAATTTGAAGGCGATGGCGAGTCCCGCCAGCAGAACAAGGGCGGACACCGCCAGCAGAACCACGCTGCCGCCGTCAATCTCAACAGGCGCGGCCTCGTCTGACGTTTCTCCGGGGAAGCCGCCCCGTCCGTTCTGGCGGTTAGGCATCTCTCCGCCGAGGCCTGTCTGCTGGAAATCAGATGGGAACTGGCGGCCCTCCGCCTGGTCCTCCGGGAGCTGCATATCCTCTGGAGGCCGCATTCCGGCATTGTTTCCGGAAGGTCCACCCTCCTGTCCGGGGTTTTCCGGAGGCTGCTGCCCGCCGGACATTGCGCCGCCGTCCCGTTCGTCCCTCATGCCGCCCCGGAACATACCCGCTGCGGCAAAGCCGGAAGTCGAGGTGTTGTCAATCGTAACCTGCTCCTCCGCGCCGCCGGCCGTCAGGGTGCAGACGTCTCCCAGCTTCAGCTCAGGCGTGCTGAGCACGACAGAGGAAAAGGCGCATGGGATTTCCGCAGAAAAAAGCTCCTGTCCGGAGGCGGCCTCCAGAGAGACCTTTGTGCCAGCCGCCGCAGTCATATTGACCATCAGGAACCCCTGGGGAGAGCTGGAGGCGAAGCCCTCTGCCATGGCGCTGCTGCCGCAGGCGATGACCGTACCGCCGCTGATGACGCACTCGCCGCCGTTTTCGCTCCCGTAGTCCAGGGCGCTGTTGCTTCCGCTGTCCGCGACGCTGATGAGGATATTGCCGCCCTCTATGTAGATGCTGCCGTTGGAGTCGAAGCCGTCCGCGTCCCGGCCGGATGGATTTGTGACCGTGATATCGCCGCCTGTAACGCGGATAACGGAGCCGGCGCCGCTGCCGTTGGCGTTGATGCCGTCGTCTGCCGATACAATATCAATCGTCCCTCCGGCGATGGTGACGTCGATCGCCTCCAGCCCTTCATAGCAGGCTGGGATGGTGATGCTGCCGGACTCCACGTAGAGGAAGGCCGTTTCATCGTCGTTCGAGACCGTAATGCCGTCGTCCCCGGCAGAGATGGAGAGCGCGGCATCCCGAATCCGCACGCTGTCGTTGGCATGGATGCCGTCCTGTACCGCGCTGATAGTGATATTGCCGCCGGTAATCACCAGATCATTGTTGCACACAATGCCGTGCTTATACGCCGCGCTGACCAAAAGTGAACCGCTTCCGTTGATGGTCAGGTCGTCCCGGGAGTAAATCGCGCCATCCACCCCCGAATCCGCGATCTCCGCGCTGTACGCCGCGCCGGAGGAGATCATATTGCTGGAGCCCTCCGCCAGCGTCAGGAACACCTTGCCAGCCTGTTCGACGCGAAGCGCGGCGTCATCGTCACAGGAAAGCTCCGCCCCGTCCAGCTGCAGCCAGATCTTGTCTGTCCTGCTGGCGGTCACGATTACGCTGCCGTTGGTAAGCCCGCCCGTCAGGGCGTAACGGCCCGGATATACGATGTAAACATCCCCGTCGTAGATATAGGCCCCGCTGCCGCTGACCGCGCTGCCGCTGTCAGAGAGCGTGATTCTTGTAGCGGCGGAGGTATCCCAGTCCGCGTCCAGATCGTTGCCAGTAAACATGCCGTCGCCGGCGTCTCCGCTTGCGGCGAGGGCAATCCCAAAGGCTTCGCCGTTCATGAACAGAATCGTCAGCGCGACGGAGAGAAGAGCCACAACAATACAGACGGCGTCGATTTTTTTATGAGTTGACACAGGAGCGCCTCCTCAGCCCATATAGTCGCCGTTGTAGCTGACCAGGACGGCGCTGCGGACCCCCGGCAGCTCCGTCAAAGCGTTGACGAAGCTGGTGTCATCCCTCTTCAGACGGACCTCCATGTTCAGCTCCACCGCGCCCCGCTGGACGGTCTTGCTCTTGGTGACGCAGCGCAGGACCTGCTGCGCCAGGAAGCTGCGTACGCTCTGCTCGCTCTCCTGCCCGTCGCACTGGACGACGATGATGTAGGGATCGTTATGGGACTTCCGGTTGACGAACACCAGCAGGACCAGCCCGATGACCACGCTGCCAATGACGGCCAGAGGGATCAGTCCGGCGGCCAGGACGATGCCCACCGCGATGGACCAGAAGAGAAACGCGATGTCCAGCGGCTCCTTGATGGCGGTGCGGAAGCGGACGATGGACAGCGCGCCCACCATGCCCAGGGACAGCACCACGTTGCTGGTGACCGCCAGGATCACCAGGGTGGTAATCATGGTGAGGGCGATGAGGGTGACGCCGAAGCTGGAGGAGTACATAACGCCGGAGAAGGTCTTTTTGTAAACCAGGAAGATGAACACACCCAGCCCGAAGGCAAGGACAAGGGCGATTGCCATATCCAACAGGCTGACGCTTGCGACGTTCTCCAGAAAGCTGGATTTGAAGATATCCTGAAAAGTGGTCATGATGAATCATTCCTTTCTATAATAGCGCCAGGCCGCAGCTCATCCGTACATCCTGCATACGGCGTACTTGGAGAAGGCGGCGGTGCGCCGTCCCTCCAGCTGGACCACGTCCCGGATGAGGTCCGGCAGGAAAGCGTCCCATTTCACCTCAAGGATGATGGGGGCGTCCCCGGCGGGGATGGTGACGCAGCGGGGGTTCAGAAAATCAGTGCAGGCCAGCCCGGTGCGGACGTCATAGTCCAAAGTGACCCGCACATTTCCGGGACCGAATACATACGCTTCCCTGGTGTAGTCCACAATAGTTCTGGGCCGCAGGCCCTGGGTGCGCATCTTGCCGTACAGCTCCCACACCAGCGGGTCCCGGCAGGACGCCATCCACTCCACACGGCCCTCCGAGATGGCCCGGGCCTCCTCCTCTGTGAGGCTGGCGCTCCGCTTCTGACCCAGGCCGTTCCATCTACTTTTTTTCTCCAGGTGGATGAGGGAGGGGTCCAGGTCGTAGTACCGGATCCGGAACTTCTCCCGGCGGTCCACGCCATCCAGCTTCTGCCGCAGGGCGCGGTCCGTCAGGCTGTCGAAGTAGAGGCTCCTGATGAAGTATGTTCCGCCCGCCCCGTGGCTGTCCGGCTCCATCACGGCCCGCAGCCGCCGTCGCAGGGCAATCAGGTCGGAGGCATTGATTTCATGTTTCCATTCGTGCCGGTAATCCATGGTTTTGATCACATCCTCTCTTTGGCGTTCCCGACAGGGACAGGATAGCACAGATCGCTGAATTCACGCTGAAAAAATCCCGGAGGAAATGTAAAAGAAATGTTAACTGTATTGCAGCGCCCGAAAAACGGAAGGAAAAACTGTACGCCTTGGCTTTCTTCCGGCGTTATCAGAAACTTTCCATTTTGTTCACAAATAGCTCTTGACATCTCCGCCTGTTTTTGTAAAATTATGTTCGTAACCGAACCGATTCTGGAAGGAGAACTCTGATATGCAAAAAATCGAAAAGCCGAAAAGGCCGCTGATATTCTACTACTTCATGGTCATGGTCGTCATGATCCTGCTCAACACCCTGCTCTTCCCCCGGCTCATGCGCCAGGAGGTCGTCCAGGTGGACTACGGCACCTTCCTCACCATGCTGGACAACAAGGAGGTCGCCGTGGCCCAGGTGGAGCAGGACGTCATTTACTTCACCGATACCACTGAGGAGCCGGGGCTGTATTCCACCATCACCTTCAACGATCCCGACCTGGTGAACCGCCTGTGGGCAAGCGGCTGCCAGTTCGCGGAGGTGAAGCCCCAGGAGATGAACCCCATCCTCAGCTTCCTTGTGACCTTCATCCTGCCCATCGTCATCTTCATCGCCATCGGGCAGCTCATGAGCCGGGCGCTGATGAAGAGAATGGGCGGCGGTCCTATGGGCAGTGCCATGCAATTCGGCAAGAGCAGCGCCAAGGTCTACATTGCCAGCGAGACCGGCATCAAGTTCACCGACGTAGCCGGTGAGGACGAGGCCAAGGAGAATCTGATGGAGGTGGTGGACTTCCTCCACAACCCCCAGAAGTACCAGGAGATCGGCGCGAAGATGCCCAAGGGCGTGCTGCTGGTGGGCCCTCCGGGCACCGGCAAGACCCTGCTGGCCAAGGCCGTGGCGGGAGAGGCGGAGGTGCCCTTCTTCTCCATCTCCGGCTCGGAGTTCGTGGAGATGTTCGTAGGCATGGGAGCCAACAAGGTCCGCGACCTCTTCAAGCAGGCCAATGAGAAGGCCCCCTGCATCGTCTTCATCGACGAGATCGACACCATCGGTAAGAAGCGCGATACCGGCATGGGCGGCAGCAACGACGAACGGGAGCAGACCCTGAACCAGCTCCTGACCGAGATGGACGGCTTCGAGGGCAGCAAGGGCGTGGTCATCCTGGCCGCCACCAACCGGCCCGAGACCCTGGACCCCGCCCTGCTGCGGCCCGGACGGTTCGACCGGCGGGTGCCTGTGGAGCTGCCCGACCTCCAGGGCCGGGAGGCCATTCTGAAGGTTCATGCCGCCAAGGTGAAGCTGGCGGAGAATGTGGACTTCAACGCCATCGCCCGGGCCGCCTCCGGGGCCTCCGGCGCGGAGCTGGCCAACATGGTCAACGAAGCCGCCCTGCGGGCGGTGCGCCAGGGACGGAAGTTCGTCACCCAGGAGGACCTTCAGGAGAGCATTGAGGTGGTCATCGCCGGGTATCAGAAGAAAAACAAGATTTTGTCCGACCATGAGCGGATGATCGTCTCCTACCATGAGATCGGCCACGCCCTGGTGGCAGCGTTGCAGACCCACTCCGCCCCGGTGGCGAAGATCACCATTATCCCACGCACCTCCGGCGCGCTGGGCTACACCATGCAGGTGGAACAGGAGGAACGGAACCTCATGAGCCGTGAGGAGCTGGAGAATCAGATCGCCACCCTCACCGGAGGCCGCGCCGCCGAGGAAATTGTGTTCCACTCCATCACCACAGGCGCGTCCAACGATATTGAAAAGGCAACCAAGCTGGCCCGGGCTATGGTCACAAGGTACGGCATGACGGACGACTTCGACATGGTGGCCCTGGAGACCGTCACCAACCAGTACATGGGCGGCGACACCTCCCTGGCCTGCGCCCCGGAGACCTCCGCGAAGATCGACCAGATGGTGGTGAACACGGTGAAGGCCCAGCACGAGAAGGCGCTGAAGCTGCTGAAGGGCAACGAGGCCAAGCTCCATGAGCTGAGCCGCTTTCTGTGCGAGAAGGAGACCATCACCGGAGAGGAATTTATGAACATTTTGGAGAAAAAGGACTGAATAGTACGAATTGGAAAGGAGCGGGGCCGCGGCCCCGCTCCTTTTGCGCCCCCGTGGTCAGGAAATGGCTTCCTCCGTCAGGGGAAAATACTGTATGGGAAGAATCTTCGCATCGCCCAGGCACTGCTCCAGCCACGCCTCATACACGCCGTTGTCCACGGGATTTTCCTCTGTGTAGGCGTCCTCGCCGATATAGTAGACCATCCCGTCCCCGTCCAGGTCGGCGTAGGCCACCGCCTCGAACCCGTCCACCTCATTGCTCCTGGCCCGCGCACTGCCCAGATCCTTGTATCTGACGATAAGGCCAGCGCCGTAGTAATCATTATTGCATTGGTACAGCGTATAGGGCCAGACAGCGCAGGCCGGCCCCTGGTTATGGCTCCAGGGCACCGAAATGACGCCGTTGTCGTAGAAGGTCAGATTCCCGTATCCGTGGAACACCTCTTGGCCATAGACGTTATAGATCGACGTGCCCCAAGAGGAGGAGATCCCTCCTTCTGGCATCCAAGTTACAATCAGCTCATCCACGTCGTTGCCGGTTACGTCGCAGACTGCGTAAACGTTGGAATAATTGGTATCGGACATTGCCAGCAGCTTTTGCAGGATCGTCCGGTAGGCGTCCGACAGCTCCGGCGGGTCCTGCCGCACCGCGTAGCCGCTGCGCAGTTCACGGCTCCAGTTGTAGAGGCCGCCGTACTCGTACTCAATGGTGCAGCCGAGCTCAAAGCAGTACCCGTGGAGGAAATGCCCTCCGGTGTCCAGGATCTCGCCGCCCAGGATCAGCATCAGCTGTCCGTCCTCATAGAGATAGTTAGCCTGCATTTCGTTGAGGACACAGATGTCCGGAACGCTATCCCAGTAGCCGAGCTCCCATGGGCCGGACAAGTCCAGCAGGATGCCGGTTTCAGCGCCGGCATACCGGATATAGGCTGTGCCGTCCTCATAGAACTGATAGAGCCGGTTGCGGTTGAAGTTGTCCGCAATCTCTGCTGGGTCGTGGGTAACTGTGACCAGCGTCCAGCTCCCGCCATCCCATTCGTAGACGCTCAGATGCTCCTGTGCAGCGTCCGCCCCGGCGGCCACGCAGGAAATCGCGATCAGCTCCTTCCCGCCGTCCCCGTCCAGGTCGTCGAAATGCAGCTCCGGCAGCGCCATCTGGGGCTGGCAGACCGTCAGTCCCTCCACCGCTTGGATCGCGTCCCCATAGCGCAGCCAATACCTGCCGGAGGACTGCTCGTAGTAAGCGGAAATACCGTCCTCCGGCAGCGACCCGATCAGCCAGAAGTCCGCCTGCGCCTCCGGCGTCCCGGGCATCACCAGCCGGTCCGGCAGGTCTGCCAATGCCGGGAGGTCCTCCGTCAGGCGCAGGCCGGGCTGGGTCATGACCGTCCATTCGGTCCAGTACCGCCCCGCCTCGTTCCAATCGTAAACTACCTGTTCAGCCACAATGCCCGGCTCATTGGACATACCGTTGAAATAGGTCCCCTCGTACCGCCGGTAGAGGACCTGTACCGTCATATCCGCGTCCCCGTCCCACAGGTCCAGGGTGGGCAGCAGCTCCATCCCGCTCAGGTCCCGGTCAAACCGTTGGAAGCTCATGTTGGTCACACGCAGATAGACATGCTGGCCGTCATCCGCGCTGCGGTAAAGGGCCACATCCACTGTCGGGGCCTGGGCCAGCAGCAGCCATTGGCCCTGGTCCTCCGCCGGGCGGTCCAGGTCCATCAGCTCAGTGGGCAGGTCCTCCGGCAGGGCGTGGAAGTACCAGTAATTCCGTCCCTCAGTACGGAGGCCCAGGTCCTCGTCTATGTGATCCAGGGGGCGCCCGCCGGCGCCCAGGCCGGAAACGGAGCATTCCCCGGATACCCCGTCACAGGTCAGATACCCCGTCCACCAGAACACGATCCATCCGTCATAATTCCGGTAAAAATCATCTTCCAGCTCCCCGGCATAGACTCCATTTCCAGCCAGCCAATGTTCCTGGTGCTCCAGATCGGCCCGCACCATCATTTCCGCGCCAAATACCGCATGATGGTCACCGCTGTTCATATCGCACCGCCACTCCGTGACATTGACCCAATTCACCCTGAAGTCCAAAACGCCTTCCCCATCCCGCAGCAGCTCCTCCAGCGGACGCTGGGCCATCGCGGCCAGCTCCTCCTGGCTCATGGGAACCACACGGTTATCAGGCTGGGACGGCTCCGCTGGCTCCTCCGGCCCCGTCCGGGGAGGCTCCGCATCTGGTTCCTTCACCGCCGCGCCGGTGAAGGTGCAGGCCGCGAACACCGCGCAGGCCGCCGCCACAAGGCACGCCATTGCCGCCGTGGTCCTGGGCCGCTTCACCAGCAGGGCGATCCGTTCCTTCAGCGCGGACTTGCCTCCGGTCATGGTGGTGGCGCAGCAGGCAAGGTCCCTGGGGGTGGTTCTGCGGGCCGCCAGCCCCACCAGCGTCCGGCCATAGTCCGCCCGGCGGTCCTCCCCCAGCAGGCGCACCGCGCCCTCATCGCAGCTCAGCTCGCAGTCCCTGCGGCTCAGGTACGCCGCCAGCCACACCAGCGGGTTGTACCAGTGGACGGCGAGGCACACGCCCCGCAGGGCGGCCCACACGTGGTCCCTCTGGCGGAAGTGAGTGTATTCGTGCGCCAGGATGTACTCCCGTGCGCGTTCATCCGCCGCGGCCTCCGGGGTCAGGTAGATGCCGGGGCGGAACAGCCCGAACAGGCAGGGCGTCGCCAGTCCGTCCATGACGAACACCCAGCGGCCCCGGTATTTCCCTGCCGTTCTGCGCTTTTTATTCAGGCCACGGGAAAATTTCAGGTTCACAGTCAGCAGGAACGCGCCCACAGCGGCGGCTCCCGCCAGCCACGTCCACACAAAGGCGTCCCGGACGCTTACCCGCCTTTGCAGGGCCTCCACGCTGGCCTCTGTCCGCTCGGGCCAGCCGTACTGGACCGGTTCCCCGGCCTCCACCCGCTCCTGCGGGATGGAGGTCCACCCGTTCTCATGCCCAATCTCCAGCCAGCCGTCCGGCGTTTCCCGCACATAGCGGGGGACTCGTTTGATCTCCTGATAGACCTCCCGGGCCGCTACAGGCGTCATGACGCTGGCCGGGCTTTCCCACAGCGACACAGGGATTACCAGCCGCAGCAGCGCCAGCCCCCACAGCGCGTACCGCAGCCTGGGACTCACCCGGTTCCTGACAATAACCCGCAGGAATAAGATCAGTAAAATCAACGCGGAGGATGTAACGATCCACTCAATCATGGCGTTTGTCCTCCAGCTTCCGCAGGGCCTCATAGAGCTGGTCGATTTCCTCCCGGCTCAGCTCCTCGCGCTCCGCCATCGTGTTCACCAGCAGCCCCACGCTGCCGCCGAAGACCTTCTGCAAAAACCCCCTGGTCTCCCGCACCACCGCGTCCTCCCGGGCCACAGTGGGGTAGAAGAGCTTGGCTTTCCGTCCCTGCTCCCAGCGCAGCAGGCCCTTGTCCGCCATCCGGCGCACCAGGGTTTCTCCGGTGCTTCTGGTCCAGCCCGTGCGCCCGGACAGGCGGCTGGCGATCTGGGTCATGGTCAGCGGCGATTCCTCCCACAGGCACTCGCAGACCTCCCATTCGGTGTTTGTCAGCTTTTCCTTCATAGCGCGGCCTCCTTTACATTACAATGTCATGTTTTTATTGTAGCACAATCACATGACATTGTCAAGTTTTTTCAGGCGGGGCGGCAGCCGGTTCTGGAAAATACTCCCATACCAGCCAGCTTTGATTTTGATGCCGGATTGATGCCGCTATGATGATTCTTTGATTTTCTGCAAGGCTATAATGGGCGCAGCTTAAATTAGGAAGGTGTCATAGAGATGTACATAAGAAATGCCTTTGCACATACCCCCGGCAGGTACGCCGGCAAACACGTCCGCAAACGGACCCGGCGCTCCCGCGCCGGCGGCGTGATGCTGCTGTCCATAGCGCTCATAACCCTGGGACTCTGCGGCTTGTTCAAAATCAGCGCGGAGGCGTCCGCCTTCTCCCAGGAACGGCTGGCGGAGGCTGTGTCCAGCACAGTGGCGGAGATCATCCGCGACGACATGACCAGCGTGGAGAAGGCCCGGGCCATTTTTGACTTTGCCCATGACAACATCCGCTATACCGGCGAATCCGACAAGTCCGACTGGCAGGCCGAAGCCTATGCCGGACTCACCAGGCGCAAAGGGGACTGCTTCACCTACTACGCCGTATCCAGGGCGCTGCTGACGGCGGTGGGCATCGACAATCTGGAGGTCACCAGGATGGGCGGCCCCACCTCCCATTATTGGAACCTCATCAACTGCGGCGACGGCTGGTATCACTTTGACGCCACGCCCCGCAGCAGCAAGATGCCTCCCTTTGTCAGCTTCATGTTCACCGATGAGGAGGCGGCGGACTATACCGCCAAAGCCGGACGCAGCTACTACGCCTTCGATGGCTCCCTCTATCCGGAGCGGGCGGCGGACACCGTAAGTCAATAACCCCTTGGATCAAGAAATCAGTTTTCAGATGCAGGGACCGAAAAACAGCACAGACTGATGAGGCTTGGGAGATCGTTTTTCTGAAAATTGATTTCCCTGGCAGGGGTTAAAAAAGCATTTACAATCCCTATCCCCTATGGTATAATGCCTCCTGACTGGTTTCCACACCCAGTCCAAGCGCGGACAGGCGGACCTGCCGCCCGCGTTCGTTCAGCTCTTCCAGGCTGGCGGCCCGGAAGCAGACTGTTCTCTAAACAAAAAATGGAGGTATACCAAAATGAAATCCAAGCCAGACATCCGCCAGATCACCTTCGCCGCGCTGGTAGGGGCGCTCTATGTCACCCTCTGCTACTTCGGCAATATCTTCGGCCTCTCCTTCGGCATCTTCCAGTGCCGCTTCGCCGAGGCCCTTACCGTACTCCCCTTCCTCTGTCCCACCGCCACCTGGGGGCTATTCGCCGGGTGCATCCTCTCCAACATCATCAGCCCCTATGGACTGCCGGACCTCATCTTCGGCTCCCTGGCCACGCTCATCGCCGGACTGCTCACCGCCAGGTGCAAAAACAAATGGCTGGCCCCCCTGCCCCCCGTTATCTGCAACGCGTTGATCGTCGGCGCGCTGCTGGCCTGGTCCGAGACCGGCTTCACCGCCGCCTTCCCCGGCTTGTTCCTGTTCAACGCCGTGTCCGTGGGCGGCGCGGAGCTGCTGGTGTGCTATGTGCTGGGCATTCCGTTGCTGGAACTGCTGGACAGGACCAAAGTCATGCCCCATCGGCTGGCATAAAATTAAGATTTTTCGGCAGAACACCCATTGAATTCCCTGCCGAAATATGGCATACTTATGTGCGCTGTGCGGTTATCCGCCCGGCGTACATATTTTTTTCAGAAGGAGAAATCGCAGTATGAAACCAGAAACACTCTATGGCATCCTTGCGCTCGCGGCAATCGGCGTCGTCATCTTCATTTTTATGCAGCTCAAAGAGAAGAAAAACAAGAGTCTAGCGGAGTCCGGCGAGGACAAGGCCCGTCTGAAGGATGTGGCCGCCCGGGTATTCGCAGGCGTAGACGGCGTGAGCGCCCTGTACGGCCACTATGAGCACGTGCAGCATTATGGACGCTCCACCCGCACAACCTACTACCGCTACCTGCTGGCCCATGACAGCCAACGGCTGTGGATCGCCCCCCTGGATTTCCAGCAGGGCAGCATCCTGCCCGCCCAGCCTGTGGAGATCACCAAGGATGACCTGGGCAAGGCCGAGGTTCAGATCCGTACCGCCAAGGACGGCTCCACCACCCGCGTGGAGTTCACTCTCTACGACAAGGACGGCAAGCAGATCGTCCAGGCATGGGCCTCCGCTGAGAACCTGCGGGAGAGCCGCTTCTATCCTGTCAACATCCTCCAGGAGGAGGAATGCGCCCGCTTCGGCAAGTTCATGACCGGGCTGGCCGCCCAGGTGAATGAGGAAAATCAGGCCCTCAACGACGAGATGGCGCGGCAGGCCAACAAGAGCGCGGGCAAGACCTCCACAATCCTGGCTATTATCGGCATCATCGTGGGCATCTTCCTGCCCATCGCCGGCATCATCATGGGCGCTATCGCCATCGCCATGGCCCCCAAGAAATCGGACAACTTCGGCAAGACCCCGGCGTCCCGGATTCTGGGCATTATCTGTATCTGCACCAGCATCATCTTCGGCGCCGTCATGGCGATCTATACACTCTGATTGACAGGAGGGAGAGATACCTGCTATGAATGAGACGATCGAATTTTTGCAGCTTTTGCCTGACGAGAACGAGCTGGGCCGCGTAAAAGGGGCGTGCCTCGCCATGCCGGGACACAGCGGACGGAAGATTCACGGCGAATTTACCGTGACCGACAAGCGCATCCTCTTCGAGGGACAGGGCGGAAACGTGGCCGCGTGGCGGCCGGCCTTCTCCCTGCCCTATGGGGAAATCGTTGACGCGGAGGCCTGCATATCCCCCAAGGCCATGCGGATGTTTGTGGAGAACGGCGGGTCCTACTGCATCTCTCTCAGCAAGGGCCGCAAGGATCTGCTGGCCTATCTGGACAAGCGCATCCCCGCCCGCCGTCCCGCCAGGAAGCCCCAGCCTGGCGAGCTGCCCAGACTGCTGATCTGCGCCGCCCTCGCCGTCGGACTGCTGTTCATCAGCCTGAGCGACACCTTGGCGTCCTTTGGAACGCCCAAGGACTTCGGAGACTTGATTGACGGCACGGTGGAGGTAGGCGACCGGGTGTGCGGCGACATCTACTACGCCCTGGATTATTTTGCCATTGAGCAGTCCTGGACGGAGCGCAGCGACGGCTCCCGGACCGCCAAGAAGACCAGCGCCTACTATTACATCATCCCCGCCGGAGACGACTTCGCAGCCATCGAGATCAACGCCTCCAAGGGCACGTCCATGGAGAAGCTGTCGGAGGAGACCTGGGAGTATCTGATGGGCGGCGACGACACGGTGACCACCGTCCCCTTCGACGGGCGGGTCAAGCTGCTGGAGAAGGAGGAGCCCGATCTGGTGAGCTACTACGAGGAAATGATGGAGGATTTCGGGTATACCCAGGATGAGCTGGACGAGATGGGCCCCGTCATGCTGCTGATTCCCCGCGCCTTCAATGCCATCCGGGCCTTCTGCGCCGCAGGCGCGGTGTTCCTGGTAATCGCTGTTTTCCTGGCAGTCAGAACCTTCCGCCCCGCGCGGACCAGGAAGGGCGGCGCGGCAAACCCGGAAGCGCCCTGGGAGATGTGAGCGCTTACTCTCTGGAAGCAGGCAAACGACAGATCACAAAGGGAGGCGGATCCATGGCGATCCGTCTCCCTTTTATATCCGCATGGGTCATATGGAATTTTCCGCGTCTCCATACGCAAGCTCAAGCACAAGCTTCTCCGCCGTCCTCTGGGGCGCGTCGATCAAATTCTTCAGCACCGATCTCAGCCGCAGGCCGGAGGCCATACTGATATGGCACTGGTGGACCATCCAATCAATCAAGTTCATTTTTGCGGAATCCGTCTGCGCATCCGGCCATTTTTCCACAAATTCCGCGAAAATATGCGTCGCGTTTCCTCCAGGCATGTGGTGGTCGTTAAAGCTGTTATTGTATGCCCGGAAGGTGTATTGATATCCGCATCCGCACACCATCAGGCCATCCTCCCTGGGAAGGACCGCGCCGCAGTGATGGCATTTCAGCCGCCCGCTGCGGAGAAGCGCGTATTCCTCGGTCCCCTGCCGGCAACGCATATACAGCAGAATGCCAACATCGTCCAGCAGGTCCTGGTCCAGCATTCCGCCGGCTGAGCTGCGGTACAGCCGGCGCAGCTTGTCGGGGGGAAGCGCCGGTACCCAGGAAAATTTGTTCAACTTCTTCGGGTTGTTTCCCGGCGGCAACGCGTCTGATGGGCCGACAGCTGTTTTCTCCAGGGTCTGCTCATGTGCGCGCCTGTCCCGCGCGCGATCCTTCCGGGATGCCACAGAGTCTTTCGCTTTTTGCAAAAAGCCCCCTTGACAGCGGCGGTCCATCTCCTCCAGGGCAAGGGCGAGGCCGCTCTCATCCCTTATGAGAAATTCACCGGCGGCAAAGCCGGTCTCGTCCTGGACCGCCAGGGTAAATAACGTCAGCCCCTGCAGCCGGTACGGGAATACCCAGCCGCTTTTCTGCGTATAGCGGGGCGGCGCTGCTTTGACGCGGTATTTTTGAAACAGTTCATGATTCAGCCGCTCCAGCAGTCCCATCGTTGGGGCTGACAGATATTGCCGGATATCCAGGATGGTCGGCCTGTGCTGCCGGTCGTACGCATCGACCCATATCATGTGATCTTCCCTCCTGCTGCTTTCTTCCTAACGGCAGATATCGCGCAGCAACGCGCTTTTTAGAACAAGTATACTATGAGATGTGCATATTGTCAATGACCTGGCGGTTTTGCCGGAGACTGGCTTCTGACGCCTGTAATACTTTCATTCATATTTTTTTCGTGTTTTTCATTTGGAGATCATATCACTTCGCAAGGCGGGAAAGGATTTTTTCCGGGTTATATGGTATCCTTCTACATGCAGCTGCAATGAAGCAGGAAAGGAGGGACGGCAATTGGATCATCGGAAAAGCATTCAGAATAGACTGGATTTCATTGAGGAGAATCTGAAGGCGCAGATCACCGCTGCGGAGCTCTCCGAGCGGGCGGGTTATTCTTTATTCCACTATTACAGGCTGTTTCAGCCGGCTGTGGGTATGCCGGTCATGCAGTACATTCTCCGGCGGAGGCTGCTGCACGCAATTTATGAGATCCATGGCGGGCGAAAGAGAATTGATGTGATATTGGAGTATGGATTCGAGACATACGCGGGGTTCTATAAAGCGTTCCGGCGGGAATTTGGTTGTACGCCCTCCGTCTATCTGAAAAAAAGAAGGGCCAGACGCCCCTGTAAACCTAATCTGTATCAGGAGGAACATATGACCATATCCCACAAGAAAGCGTCGGAGATTCTGGCGCACTGGAACCTGGAAAAGGAACCGGTTTCAGATATCTATTACGAGGGCAGCGGGGAAAAGGCGGACTCCGCCTTTTATGCCGGCAGCGGCTTTGTTTTGAAATTCTCCGCTGATCTGGACAAAGTAAAGAAAGCGGCGGCGCTCAGCAGGCTGATTGAAAATGCCGGCTTGCAGGCGGCGTCTCCGGTAGCGGCGGCGGACGGAGGGGAGTATGTACAAGATAGCGGCCTGTTTTTCTATGTGACCCGGCGGCTGTCTGGCACGCCGCTACTTTCCCACGGCTTCTTTGAGGGGGATTATGCGGCAAAGGCCAGATTCGCCGGTGAGATGATCGGGCAGCTGCATTTGGTTCTCTGCAAAGTGGATACCTGTGTAAACGACGTGAACCTGTATGAAACCGTGCGGGATTGGGCGATGCCGAGGGCGAAGGATATCCTGCCGCTCCCTGAGCCGTTCCGCCGGGAGTATCTGGAGACCTTCGGAAAGCTCTATGGCAGCCTGCCCCGGCAAATCATCCACCGGGACCCCCATCCGGGAAATATTATTGTATCCCAGGACAAGTGGGGCTTCATTGATTTTGAATTGTCCGAACGGAATCTGCGGATCTATGATCCCTGCTATGCGGCTCTGGCGGTTTTATCCGAATGCTTTGATGTAAACCGGCGGGATGCGCTTGACAAGTGGCTGGAGATATACCGGAATATCATCTGGGGGTACGACAGCGTGGTCAAGCTCACAGCTGAGGAGAAACGGGCGCTCCCTTATGTGGTCATTGCCAACCAGCTGGTATGTGTGGCATGGTTTTCCGGGCAGGACAAATATGAGGATATTTTTGAAACCAACAAGCGTATGACGCAATGGCTGATTTCCGGCTTTGATGAACTGAACATCTAAAAAGAGTACGCCGCCTGCAAAACGGCGCAGGCGGCGTACTCCTCTTGCTTTTCTCCGGATTATCGGTCAACCTTGGGGAGCTGGGCCAGACTTCTGGCGATATCCTCGTCGGTGGGGGTCACATTCTTCATCTCGCCGGAGTGGAACTTCTCATAGGCCACCAGATCAAAATATCCGGTACCGGTAAGGCCGAAGAGGATTGTCTTTTCCTCGCCGGTCTCCTTGCATTTCATCGCCTCGTTGATGGCGGCCAGAATCGCGTGGCTGGATTCGGGGGCGGGCAGGATGCCCTCCACACGGGCGAAGGTCTCCGCAGCCTCAAAGACGTCGGTCTGTCTGACGGAAACAGCCTCCATATAGCCGTCGGCGTACAGCTGGCTCAGGATGGAACTCATGCCGTGGAACCGCAGGCCGCCGGCATGGTCGGCGTTGGGGATGAAAGAGCTGCCCAGGGTATACATCTTCGCCAGGGGGCACACCATGCCGGTGTCGCAGAAGTCATAGCGGTACTCGCCTCTGGTGAAGCTGGGGCAGGAGGCGGGCTCCACGGCGATAATGCGGTAATCCGCCTCGCCCCGCAGCTTCTCGCCCATGAAGGGGGCGATGAGGCCGCCCAGGTTGCTGCCGCCGCCGGCGCAGCCGATGATGATGTCGGGCTTGACGCCGTACTTGTCCATGGCAATCTTGCTCTCCAGACCGATGATGGACTGGTGGAGGAGCACCTGGTTCAGGACGCTGCCCAGGACGTAGCGGTAGCCGGGGTTGGAGACGGCAGTCTCCACAGCCTCGCTGATGGCGCAGCCCAGAGAACCGGTGGTGCCAGGGAATTCCGCGAGAATCTTTTTGCCCACCTGAGTGGTCTCGGTGGGGGAGGGCGTGACGGAGGAGCCGTAGACCTTCATGACCTCCCGGCGGAAGGGCTTCTGCTCATAGGAGCATTTGACCATGAAAACCTTGCAGTCCAGGCCCAGATAGCCACAGGCCATGGAGAGAGCGGTACCCCACTGACCCGCGCCGGTTTCGGTGGTCACGCCCTTGAGTCCCTGCTGCTTGGCGTAATAAGCCTGGGCGATGGCGGAGTTGAGCTTGTGGGAGCCGGAGGTGTTGTTGCCCTCAAATTTGTAGTAAATTCTGGCGGGGGTTTGCAGCTTCTCCTCCAGGCAGTAGGCCCGGACCAGGGGCGAGGGGCGGTACATCTTGTAGAAGTCCCGGATCTCCTGGGGGATCTCAAAGAAGGGGGTGTCGTTGTCCAGCTCCTGCTGCACCAGCTCCAAGCAGAACACGCCTTCCAGCTCCTGGGCGGTCATGGGCTGGAGGGTGCCGGGGTTCAGGAGGGGGGCGGGCTTGTTCTTCATGTCGGCCCGGAGGTTGTACCAGGTCCTGGGCATTTCGTCCTCGGAGAGGTAGATTTTGTAGGGGATTTTGTTTTCGCTCATGGTTTTGTTCTCCTTTTCTTGAATGTGTCGGGACAAAAGAAAACGCCTCTGTCCCTAGCTTTCTCTGCTGGGACAGAAGCGATACATAACACTTCTGCGGTGCCACCCGGCTTGACGCGAAACCGCGTCCTCTCAGTGCGCGCAAACACGCGCCGGATTTGATAACGGAGGTCCCCTCCGGCTTGCCTACTCGGAAATCCCTTTTGGTTTGCCCTCGAAAGCCCATTCAGTCCAGTTCTGCCTGCCGCGGTCCCACCATTCCGCAGCTCTCTGAAAGGGGTGCGCCGGACTTACTTACACTCTCTCATTGGTTTTTTTATAAACTAGCACAGTTCAGCGGCTTTGTCAAGTGTTTTTTCGGGGATTGCAGAAAAAGATCAAAAATACCGGAGCCCAATGATACGCTCCCTCTGTGAGAGACGGAGAAAGAACGAAACCGTCCAGCATTCCAATATTCTCTGAAAAGGCAATCAAAACCACTGGTTTCCCAGTGGTTTTGATTTGCGGATACCGGCGGCTTACCGCTTGTTGTACGCCTCGATGCCCAGGGCCAGCAGGTCCATGGCCCGCTCCAGGTCCTTCTGCTTGAGGACGTAGGCAATACGGATCTCGTTGCGGCCCTTGCCGGGGGTGGCGTAGAAGGGCCCGCCGGGGGCGAACATGACGGTGTCGCCATTGTCGTCAAAGTCCGTCAGCAGCCACTGTTGGAACTTGTCGGCGTCGTCCACCGGCAGCGCGGCCATGATGTAGAACGCTCCCTTGGGACTCTCGCAGATGACGCCGGGGATGCTCTTCAGCTTCGACACCACAGTGTCGCGGCGGAGCTTATACTCCGCCTTGACGGCGGTGAAGTACTCCGGCCCCACATCGTAGAGGGCGGCGGAGGCCACCTGGTCCAGGGTCGCCACAGACAGGCGGGCCTGGCAATACTTGAGGGCCTCGCCGATAAGCTCCCGGTTGCGGCTGATGATGCAGCCGATCCGCGCGCCGCAGGCGGAGAAACGTTTGGAGACAGTGTCTATAATTATGACGTTTTCGGCCGCATCGGCAAACTCGCCCATGGAGCGCAGAGGAGCGTCCTCCTCATAGACGAACTCCCGGTATGCCTCGTCGCCGATCAGGAACAGCTCGTGCTCCTTGGCCACGTCGGCGATCATGCGCATTTCCTCCGGAGACAGGACGTTTCCGGTTGGATTGCCGGGATTGGTACACATGATGGCGCGGGTACGCTCATTGATGGCGGCCTCGATCCGGGCGCGGTCGGCGTAGAAATAGCCGTCCTCGGGGGAGGTGTGGATGGGGCGGATGACCGCGCCGCAGGTGTTCACCATGGTGTTGTAGTTGGGGTAGAAGGGCTCGGGGATGATGATTTCGTCGCCGTCGTCAAGGATGCAGTTGAAGACGATCTGCAGCGCCTCACTGCCGCCGGTGGTGATGAGCACATCGCCAGCGGAGAATTGCATACCATGCTTGCCGTAGTACCGGAGGATGGCGTCGATGAGCACGGGCATTCCCGGGGACTCGGCGTAGGCGAGCACCGGCTGATGGAAGCTCCGGACGGCCTCGAAATACTGGGGCGGGGTGGCGATGTCGGGCTGGCCAATGTTCAGATGATAAATCCTCTTTCCCGCCTCCTTGGCCGCTACGGCGTAGGGATGGAACTTGCGCATGGGGGAAAGTCCGCATTTCTTCACTTTGCTGGAAAATCTCATAATCGTCTCCTTCTGTTCTCACGGCTCCGCCGGGGCGGAGGCATCAGGGTGTCATTTTTTCAGTGTATCCACCCATTCGCCATATTTCCTGATGTTTTCATCGCGTTCGGCGGGATCCGCGCCCTTGGTGAGGATATACACCTTGATCTTGGGCTCCGTACCGGAGGGGCGGACGATGACGGAGGTACCGTCGGCCAGCTCGAAGCGTAGCACATTGGAGCCGGACAGCTCCATGGAGGACTTCGCACCGGTGGCGCAGTCCAGCACGCTGCCGTCGGAGTAATCCTTGAACTGGACGGTCTTCACCCCCGCGATCTCGGCGGGCGGATTCTCCCGCAGGGACTTCATCAGCTTCGCCATGTCCGCCAGACCGTCCAGGCCGGGCATGACCAGATTGTGGGTCTTCTCGCCGTAGTAGCCGTGCTTCTCGCACAGCGCCTGATAGGCGTCCAGCACCGTCATGCCCTTGGCGTAGTAGTAGGCAGCCATCTCCGTGAGCAGCAGGGAGGCCGTGACGGCGTCCTTGTCCCGGACAAAATCGCCGAACATATAGCCGTAGCTCTCCTCGTAGGAGAACACAACCATGCCCTCGCCGCTGCCCTCCAGGGCGTTCTTCTTCTCAGCGATGAACTTGAAGCCGGTAAAGGTGTCATAGCACTCCGCCCCGTGGCTGAGGGCCACAGCCTTGGCCATCTCGGTGGTCACGATGGTCTTCAGGGCCACCGGCTTCTCAGGCAGCTTGCCCGTGCGCTTCATCGCGCCCAGCAGGTAGTCCAGCAGTACCACGCCGGTCTGGTTGCCGGTCATGACCTTGTACTCGCCGTCCTTGTCCCGGACCATGATGCCCACCCGGTCGCTGTCCGGGTCGGTGCCCAGGATG
>JAAWQM010000107.1 GCA_022800525.1 Oscillospiraceae bacterium | reverse complement strand
CATGTCATTTTGTTGTGAAAACGCATAAAATATGCCCGCCTCACTTATGCAAGGTGCTATTCTTTCTTGTCTTTTGCAAATTTCTCTTGACTTTTAGGAGGTTTTCCGTCAGCTTCTACAGTCATTTTCCCCAAAAAAACCGGTGGCTTTGGCGCTGTTCTCCGGCAGGCCGGGCCGGGAAGTGGATGTTTGGATGCATAATCTGTAAAATCGTACAGACTGCGTGGGGGGATGGGGAGCACGTCTGAATATTGATTTTCGTGCGAAAGGGAGCTTGCCCGCTCTCCAGGGCGAAACCGCGCTATTGGCAGCGCGTATATTCCCTTCGGTGCGCGGGCGTACAATGTGCGCCTCTACATGGATTCTGCTATTCGCCGGTTCCTGCGGTAAAGATTGATTTCCGTGGGTGCAGACAAAAACTGCTTGCAGTCTTGGAGAAAGTGTGGTATATTAAGTCCATTCATCAGGAAAGGAGCCCCGTCATGGCGGAGAAAAAGGGCGTGAAGCTGGCCGCGCAAAACAGAAAAGCGTTCCACGACTACTTTGTGGAGGACCGCTATGAGGCCGGGATTGAGCTGTTTGGCACCGAGGTCAAATCCATCCGCGCCGGGACGCTGAACCTGAAGGACTCCTACTGCATCGCCAAGAACGGGGAAATTTACCTCCACGGAATGCACGTGAGCCCCTACGAGCACGGCAATATCTTCAACCGCGACCCGGTCCGCCCACGGCGGCTGCTGATGCACAAGCGGGAGATCAACAAGCTCCAGGCCCTGGCCCAGCAGGACGGGTACGCCCTGGTACCCTTGAGCGTCTATTTCAAAAACGCCCGGGTGAAGATTGAAGTCGGCCTGTGCAAGGGCAAGAAAAATTATGACAAGCGGGACGCCATGGCCCAGCGTGACGCCAAGCGTGACATGGCCCGCGCGATGAAGGATTACAACCGGTAAAGGAGATATGATAGAATGAGCAATCCTGTTGTTACCATTACCCTGGAAAACGGCCAGGTCATGACCGGGGAGCTGTACCCGGAGAAGGCCCCCAATACGGTCAGCAATTTCATTGCCCTGGCCAACAGCGGCTATTATGACGGTCTGACCTTCCACCGGGTAATCCCCGGCTTCATGATCCAGGGCGGATGCCCCGAGGGGACCGGCACAGGCGGTCCCGGGTACTCCATCCGGGGCGAATTTTTCGGCAATGGGTTTGAAAAGAACGATCTGAAGCATACTTTAGGAGTGCTCTCCATGGCCCGGTCCATGCATCCGGACAGCGCCGGGAGCCAGTTCTTCATCATGGTGGACGCCGCCCCCCATCTGGACGGCCAGTACGCCGCTTTTGGCAGGATCACCAGGAATGCCGAAGCCGCTGTGGAGGTCTCCCGCGTACCCCGGAACATGATGGATGACAAACCCAAGAAGCCCCAGGTGATTGCCTCTATCCGGGTAGACGTCCAGGGCGTGGAGTACCCGGAGCCAGAGAAGAAGTAACAGATTTTCAATAATGTCAGCACCCTGCAGGGGCGCACGGCGTGCGCCCGTCTCCTTAAAACTGCGGCAGGCGCCAATAGGACAGGCGCACACCGTGCGCCCCTACAGGCCCTTGCTTTCCAGCGCGCCATCACATATCCGGGGGTGTACCGGTTTCGACGGGGATGAGGAAGCGGGATCAGCGGGCGGTGGCGCCTGGCCACCTTAAAACGGGCATTCTTTATAAATTAAAGAACAACAATAATTACGCACTTGCTGCCTGATTAACGGCAGCCGTCCGACCTGAGAGGACTGCGGCTCAGGAAGGGCGTCGTTTAGCAGTGAACGTGAGTACAGAAAGAGTTGACTGTGCCATGCATCATGACTCTTACCTGACCGGTGGGCGCGGCGGTTTGCCTGCCGGGAGGGGAACTGGACGGCAACGCCGTCCGCAATAGCCGCCTGCGCCCGGAGAACATCCCGTGAAATCGTTTTCGGACAGGGGTTCGACTCCCCTCACCTCCACCAAAATCAAAACGGTCGAACACCGTTCAAATCCGCAATATCGCGGTATATAGAAGCACGTTCGGCATTGTGCTTGATACATCCGGGTATGGTGCCGAACAGACTGACCCGGATTGTCCTCCCACTTATGCGGCTATTCAAAAGTGGATAGAGGATAATCACGGTGTCAAAGTCAGCAAGTCAAGTGTTACGATGGTAAAGGACAAATGCGGGGCTTTGAAGATTGATTTTAAGGCCGGGAAGGAGCCTGACAGCAGTATTATAAAAACAGCAAAGGAAAGGCTTGTTTTAGAGGCATTCCGGGCGTTTGGCGTGGTGTAGTGCCTCCACCCATTGGAAAAGTTTCGGGCCGGGAGGTAGCTTTTACCTCTCGGCCTTCCTGATACTATGGCATGTTCAGTAGGTTGTGGGAAGCCTAAACGCGCTACAAAACGCGTTACAAAAAAGTACCGATGTATGCTGCATTTTTTGAAGGTTCCCAAAAAGGCGTTACATGCCGTTACACCTCGCGTTACAGTTTTTGAGCCGGAAACCCTTGCGCTGCAAGGGTTTCCGGTTGGCGTGTGCTTTTGTAACGCCTGTAACGCGTTTTTTCGAGACCATGACTAATACTTATAAAAAATTCGTTTTTTCTTAAAAATCCCCAAAAAATGCAGCAGTCATCGGGGGATAATTAAATCCATATACCCAATCCTGTGTAAATGAAAAATACCAAATAGCAGGAAAAACCACGGTTCGTAAAATGCTATCTTTTTCATTTCTCTCTCCACACTATTTGACTGATATTTTTTAATAGTCAATTTAAACGTTATTATATGGCTATAGCCATAAAAACTACAGCCAATCATTATAGTATTTGATTTACTAAACCTTTTATCAAAAGATACAGTACATTTTCAAAATATTTTTCTCCGATTTCCTCCTCATGCAGCGTAGCAAAATAAATCGCACGGAAAGTAGCACGAAAAGTGTCTTTGTCTGCCCCCTCCTTAACAGGTAATACGGAAAAAACTTTCTCAACAGCAGAACTGTCATGCTCCAAATGCTCTTTTAAAACCTCTGGTGGAAGTTTCCTCGCCAGTATCTCAACTTCTTTTGTGTTTATCATTTTCAAAATCGGTGACTTTGAAGCAAGAATAAAAAAATCACAAACAACCCTTGTTAGCTGCTCGGCAATATCCCTATCCTGTTTCATCTCATTTACAGCCTGATACATTTTTTGCTCAATCATTTCATGTTCTTCTAAAATGGCTTCAAACAATAACAGCTCTTTTGATTTATAAAACAAGTAGAATGTTCCTTTGGGTATATTTACCCGCTGTACGATTTCATCAACAGTTGTGTGACGTACTCCATATTGGGCAAGACACTTTGCGGCTTCCTCTTTCAACCGTTTCTTTATGTATTCTTTTTCCTGTTCAGAATAACTTTTTGGCACTCTAACAACTCCTGTATTTGACTGTTTTGATTTGTATAGTCATTATATTCCGCTTATAAAATGTTGTCAATGGCTTTAAGGAACCTCTGAAAAAAGCCCATATCAAAAGGCATGAAGGCAAAGGGCGAAGAAGCAGGCCGGAATTCAGCCAATTTCTTCGCCCTAACGCTGGCT
>JAAWQM010000032.1 GCA_022800525.1 Oscillospiraceae bacterium | reverse complement strand
CGGTCCAGCCCGCCCAGCATATGCAGCAGGGTGGATTTGCCCGAACCGGACGTGCCCACGACGGCGGCAAACTCGCCCTTCTCCACCGTCAGGTCCACGCCGTCCAGGGCCCGGACCTCCGTGTCTCCGGAACCGTATACTTTCCGCAAGCCGCGGGTTTCCAAAATAGCCATATGATTTACCTCCATAGTGTAAAGTCTGCACTGCCCTTCGGCAATACAGACTTTAGCACAGAAATCTTTCCAGGTTCTTTCTGAAATCTTACAGTTTGGAAAGATTTCAACTCCGGCGCAGATAGAGGGAGAAGCAACTCCCCCGCTCCGGCCGGGAGGACACTCTGACATACCCGCCCTGCCCCTCCGCGATCTGGCGGGCCAGATACAGGCCAATCCCCACGCCCTCGGTCTCATAGGCGGCGGGGGAACGGTAGAATCGCTGGAATATCTTGGCCCGCTCCGCCTCCGGGATGCCGGGGCCGTTGTCCGTGACGTTGACGCGGCAGAACATCTGGTAGGGGATGACCTCGACCGTGACCATCCCGCCGGCGGGCGTGTATTTTACCGCGTTGTCCAACAGGTTGCAAACAGCCTCCGCTGTCCACTTGGGGTCAAAGACCGCTTGGGCGTCCGTGGGGATCAGCGTCAGGGTAATTTCTTTCTCTGCCGCTCTGGGAGCAAACTGCGCCGCCGCAGCCTCCAGCATAGGAGCCAACGGTCCTTCCTTGGGGTGCAAGGCCAGGATGCCCGTTTCCAGCCGGGAGATCTTCACCAGGGCATCCACCAGGGCGCGCAGCTTTTCCACCTGACTCTCCAGGGCCGCGGCGCAGTCCCGGCCCTCCGGGGAAAGCTCCTGCTCCGACAGAAGCTGGGTATACAGCAGAATATTGGCCACCGGGGTCTTTGTCTGGTGGGAGATGTCGGCGATCAGGGTCTTGATCTTGTCCTTTTCCTCCTGGCGCTTCTGTGCGGAGACGGCGTTGGCGGCCAGATAGTGGGCAAACCGGGACTCGACGGCGGAGAGCAGGCTTTCGTCGAAGTCCTGCTCCAGAAACGTCCCTGCCATGGCCGCGTCCAGCATACGGTTCAGGTTTTTCATGACGCGCCTGGCGTGAAGGCGGTTCCAGACCGCAGCCGCCAGCGCGGCCGCCGCGAAAATGACGGCGGCAGCAGTGATCCATGTCATGTCAATTCACCGCCCAGGTATAGCCGATGCCATAGACCGTTTTCAGAAAGCGGGGCTTGGAGGGTGTGTCCTCCAGCTTGTCCCGCAGGCGCTTGACGGTGACCGACAGGGTGTTCTCCTCCACATACTCCGCCCCGTCCGGCCACACCCGCTCCAGCAGCGTCTCACGGGACAGAACGCGCCCCCGGTTTTCCACCAGTATCCGCAGCAGCCGCTGTTCCGTTTTGCTCAGTTCGATGAGCCGGCCGTTTTTGCGGAACTCCATCCACTCAAAATCAAAGGCGAAACCCTCTAATTCTGCTGTGGCTGTCTGCACAGGAGTACCGCGCCGCAGCTGGGCGTTGACCCTGGCCCGCAGTACAGCCAAAGAGAAGGGTTTGGTGATATAGTCATCCGCTCCGGATTCAAGGCCCACGACGATGTCCGTTTCCAAATCGTTCGCCGTAAGCAGGATAACGGGGACACTGGAATGGCAGCGCCGCACGTCCCGCAGCAAATCAAGTCCGCTTCCGTCCGGCAGGTTGACATCCAGGATGAGCAGATCAAAGTTTTCGCTGGACAGAATGCTTTGCGCTTGGGATAACGCGGTGCACAACTCCACTTGAATGCTGTTATTTTCCAGGGCAAACCGGATGCCTTGTCCCAAGGCGGCGTCATCCTCCAGCAGCAAAATGCGCTTCATCGTGGTCCTCCTATCAGGTGTTGGGTCTATCATACCCTTCTTCAGATGCTTTTTCAAGGATTTCTTGTGCTGCAATCAAAACTCCCGTGCCGTCCGCCGCCCAATCCACCAGCGCATAGAGCAGCGAATGCACCGCAATGCCGCCGGTCTGAGATTGTTTGTTCCGTGGTCCATCGCCTCCGGGAAATACGGCCAACTGCCAGTTTACAGACGAAGCTTCCTGTGGTAAACTGGATGGGAAATCCAGCCAAAAACATAAGGAGGACCTATCATGGCAAGGGCGATTATTAACGGCAACCGTTCCAAGGGAACAATCAACAGGAATATCTACGGTCACTTTTCCGAGCACCTGGGCCGCTGCGTCTATGACGGCCTTTTCGTGGGGGAGCAGTCCGGCATTCCCAATGTGAACGGGATGCGCTCCGATGCGGTGGAGGCCCTGAAGAAAATGGGCATCCCCCTGCTGCGCTGGCCGGGCGGTTGTTTCGCGGACACCTACCACTGGCGGGACGGCGTCGGACCCAGGGAACTGCGCAAAAAAATCGTCAACACCAACTGGGGCGGCGTCACAGAGGACAACTCCTTCGGCACCCATGAGTTTCTGGAGCTTTGCCGCCAGCTGGGGTGCGAGCCCTACCTGTCCGGGAATGTGGGCAGCGGGACTGTTCAGGAGTTTTCCGACTGGGTGGAGTACTGCAACATGGGCGGACAGTCCCCCATGGCGGAGGAGCGGCGCAAAAATGGCCGGGATGCGCCCTGGAATGTAAAATACTGGGGCATCGGCAACGAAGCCTGGGGCTGCGGCGGCAATATGCGCCCGGAATTCTATGCCGACCTCTGCCGCCAGTACGCCGCCTATCTGCGGAATTACAGCAGGGAGCATCCCATTTATAAAATTGCCTCCGGAGCCAATGTGGACGACTATCAGTGGACAAAGGCGGTCATGGAGTCGGCAAGCTGGTGCATCGACGCGGTAAGCCTCCACTATTACACCCTGCCCAGGAATGAGGATTGGAGCCACAAGGGAAGCGCCACGGAGTTCAGCCGCCAGGAGTATTACGCCACTCTGTTCCGTACGCTTTATATGGAGGAGCTCGTTGAAAACCACTCCCGTATCATCAGGCAGTATCAGGGGAAGCGTAAAGTGGGTCTGGCTGTGGACGAGTGGGGGACCTGGTATGATGTGGAGCCCGGTACAAATCCCGGCTTCCTCTACCAGCAGAATACCATGCGGGACGCGCTGGTGGCGGCCGTCAACCTGAACATCTTCAACAACCACTGCGACGCCGTGGTCATGGCGAACATCGCGCAGACGGTCAATGTCCTGCAGGCTGTGATTCTGACGGAGGGGCCGAAAATGCTGCTGACGCCGACCTATCATGTCTTTGAGATGTATAAGGGCCACCAGGACGCCAGACAGGTGGAGAGCTATGTGGAGACCGCCCTGACCGGCGAAGCGGAGGAGTACAAGGTACCCAATCTGCATATTTCCGCCAGCCAGGCGCCGGATGGCACGGTGCTGGTTACAGCAGCCAATCTGGACGACGCGGCCCCTGCGCCGCTGGACTGCACGATTTCCGGGCTGGGAAAAATTGAAGCGGTTTCCGGAAGAGTTCTGTCCGGACAGCGTGACGCCTGCAATACCTTTGACGCTCCGGAGCGCGTCAGGCCGGCTGCGGCCGGGGGAATCAAGGCCGGAGAGGACAGCTTTTCAGCGGAGCTGCCGCCGTGCAGTGTTGCGGCCTTTACGGTGAAAATGAGATGAGCGGGACAGCTTCGGTCAGGCGGTGCCGCCAGTGCCTCCTGCGGGAAATGGCCGGTGAGAACGACTATTACAGGAGCGTCCTCCTCTATCGTGAGACCATGCCCAGGAAGAAGCGTGCGCCGGATGACGTATATGAGGCGAGGCTGCGGGCCTGCAAAGCCTGCGCCAGCCTGGAGAACGGGACCTGCCGCCAGTGCGGATGCTATGTGGAGATGCGGGCGGCGCGGATTGACATGCACTGTCCCAGGGCCGACGCGTTATGGTAAATGCCCCAGGATAAAGAAATAAGGAGGATACTATGGACAAAAAGCATTTCAGCAGGCCCCTGGATTTAAGGGCGGTTCAGGTGACGGACAGCTTCTGGCACAAGGAGCAGGAGCTTGTCCGCACAGAGGTGATCCCCTACCAGTGGGAAGCCCTTAACGACCGCGTGGAGGACGCTGAGCCCAGCTACTGTATGCACAATTTCCGCGCCGCGGCAAGGATGATGAGGGAAAAGCGCGAGAAGGGCGCCGGCTATGCTGAGCCCAGCTATACCTACAGGGGCTTCCAGGCCGTCCCGGAGGACCCGGCACACCCTGATCCGAACAAATTCTACGGCTATGTGTTCCAGGACACGGACTTCTCCAAGTGGATCGAAGCCGTGGCGTATTCCCTGGCCCAGCGCCCGGACCCCGCGCTGGAGAAAACTGCGGATGAGGCCATTGAGCTGGTCTGTTCCGCCCAGCATGACAGCGGGTATCTGGACACCTATTATATCATCAACGGCATGGACCGGGCCTTCACCAACCTGCGGGACCATCACGAGCTGTACTGTCTGGGCCATCTGACGGAGGGCGCGGCTGCCTACTATCAGGCCACCGGAAAGGACAAGCTGCTGAAGGCTGCCTGCCGCTTCGCGGACTATGTGGCGGACCGCTTCGGCCCTGAGCCTGAAAAATGTAAGGGCTATCCGGGCCATGAGATCGCGGAGATGGCCCTGGTCCGGCTGTATGAGGCCACGGGCTGCGAAAAATATCTGGCTCTCAGCAAGTTCTTCCTGGACCAGCGGGGGACGCAGCCCAGCTATTTCGACCAGGAGGCCAGGATGCGCAGCGAATATGAGGGCAAGCCCTATACTCCGGATGAAAACCCTGACCGCTATGCCTATCACCAGGCCCATAAGCCGGTCCGGGAGCAAAGCGAGGCGGTAGGCCATGCAGTCCGGGCGGGGTATCTGTACGCGGGCATGGCGGACGTGGCAAAGCGGACCGGGGATGAGAAGATGTACGCCGCCTGCCAGCGGCTCTGGGACAGTGTCGTAAAGGAGAAGCTGTATATTACCGGCGGCGTGGGCGGCACGGTTTACGGCGAGGCGTTCTCCTACCCCTTTGACCTGCCCAACGACGCAGCTTACTCAGAGACCTGCGCGGCCATTGCACTGGTGTTCTTTGCCCGCAGGATGCTGGAGATCGAACCCAGGGCGGAGTTTGCGGACGTGATGGAGCTGGCGCTTTACAATACCGTGCTGGCGGGCATGGCTTTGGACGGGAAGAGCTTCTTCTATGTCAACCCGCTGGAGGCCGTCCCGGACGTCTGCGGCCGGGACCGGAGGCTGGGCCATGTGAAGCCGGTGCGTCAGAAGTGGTTCGGCTGCGCCTGCTGTCCGCCCAACATTGCCCGGCTGGTCAGCTCCGTGGCCGCCTACGCCTACACGGAAAATGACGATACCCTGTGGACGCATCTGTATCTGGGCAGCTCTGTCACAAAGCGGGCCGGAGCGCAGACGCTCCGCCTGGAGATGACCACGGAAATGCCCTGGCAGGGCAGAGCCAGTATGACGGTGCGCACGGACGCTCCAGCGGAATGCAGCCTTGCCTTCCGCATTCCGGGATGGAGCGGAAGGGCGTCCGTCACTGCCCCCGAGGCGGTGGAGCGGGTGGACCGGGACGGTTACTGCTATCTGAGCGGCGTTTGGCATGACGGCGACGTGGTCACCCTGGACTTTCCCATGGAGGTACATGTGGTTGCAGCCAGTTCGCGGGTGCGTGAGGATACCGGCAAAGCCGCTGTGGTTCGCGGGCCCATCACGTTCTGCGCCGAGGAGGCCGACAATGGAAGGGACCTTCACCTTTTCCGTCTGGACCTGGAGGCGCGGAGCGGGATTCAGGCCGCGATGGAGGATCTGCAGGGCTTTTCCGTGATGACGCTCCGCGTTCCGGCGCTGAAGGAGATCCCCGCGCAGTCAAACGTCCTGTACAGCGAGTATGTGCCGCCGGTACAGGAGAAAACCGCGCTCAGATTCATCCCCTACTTTGCTTGGGCAAACCGGGGCGTGGGAGAAATGCGGGTATGGTTTCGGACGTAGAACCTGTCCGCCGGCCGGTACAGGCCAAACAGCAGAGGGACCGCCAATGCGGCGGTTCCTCTGCTGTTTCATCCGGAATTTATGCCATCTCCGTTACTGCCACGAATACATTGGATATTTCATACCATGCGGCGAAATCCACGCTTCCGGTCTGAGGAAGATGGAAAATCTTCTGAAATTCCGTCACCGCCTCCTGCGTCGCCGGGCCGTAGGCTCCATCCACAGGGATTTTGGGGATTGCGGGGAAATTCTGAGAAATGCGGTTCAACTGCTGCTGGATGGTCCGTACCGCTTCGCCTTCGCTGCCGGGGGAGAGTACCTCGCCGCCGTAGGACATGGGAGCCCCCTCCACCTTTTCGGCGCTCTTCAGGTAGATCTCGGACCCGTAGTATTTCCGCAGAATGTTCATCGCGTCCCAGCCCTGCTCCGCCAGGGCCTGGGACCCCCACTGGCTCAATCCGCCGCATTGGGTCCGCCGTCCGTCGCAGTACTGGGTGAAGAGGGGCTGGGAGATACCCTCCTTGGTGATGTAGGTAGTAAAAAGATCGTCCACCACCACGCCGATTTCCTCAAAGATGGTCCGGTTGTGGGAGTAGGACTGATCAAAGGCGGTGGAGCTGGTAACGGTGAAATCGTACCCCTTTCCCCGGTACCACTCCGTGTAGACCCGGTTGAGGGTAAAGGAGATGATTGCCAGGACGTTGGCTTTGATGGCCTCCGTCCGCCAGGTGGAGTAGATTTCGCTGCACGCCACGTTCTTGATGTAATCCTTGAACCGCACCCAGTAGTTGGCCGCTGAGGCGTCGTCGGGCCGCCCGTCGTGGACCACGACGAACTCCGGAATCACCGGTTCCGGCAGCACCACCAGTCCCGACTGATCCGGCAGGGGCTTCACCTCATCTTCCGGTTCCCGGGCGGAGGGTTCTCCCCAGAGGGCGTGGGGCGGCAGGAGCAGGTTGCGGACGTTGAAGCCGCTGGAGGCGGCCCGGGGGAGCTCCGCCCGCTGGATGGAGCGGCCCGCCGGCAGCAGCTCCACGCCGCTGATATGGAGCGTCTGCCAGCCCCCGACGGAGACGGTGACGTTATAGACGGCATAGGGCCTCTGATCTGCCTCGCCCTCTACCACCGACCACTCTATGGGCGGTGCGGGCAGCTCGATAAATGGGGTCTGTCCGGAGGCGTCGGTGACGGCCTCCTCCAGCACCGCCCCGTTCTGGGGGTCGGTGACACGGACCCGCGCGCCGGGGATGGGGGACTCCCCCGCAGTCACAAATATTTGCAGATTGCCTTTGTCCAGGTAGTTTGGATTCATAACGGCAGTCCTCCTTTCCGTATACTAGTTTATGCAGGCGGTGACACTGCCGGGACCGTCCGTTGGCCGCAGGCTGATACTGGTCCCATACAAAGACGCGCCGCATAACTGTGCGGGCGGATCGTAAGACAGGAGGCTGTATGGAGTACATCATCAAATATACAGGGGACATTCTCTCCCTGGGCTATCCCACGGAGCTGCTGGACGCCCAGTTCGCCATCATGGAGCTGACGGACCGGGAGGCGGGGCAGATTCTGGAACACCGGCAGGTGACCTGCTTCGAACCGGCCCGGCGGCTCAGCGGCCTGCTCAGCCGGAGCCTGGAGGTGGCCTGCATCCCGCCCGTACAGCGGGAGAACGGCCTGGGGCTGACGGGGCGGGGGGTCCTGATTGGCTTCGTGGACTCGGGGCTGGATCTGACTCACCCGGAATTTCTGGGTGAGGACGGGAACAGCCGGGTGACGGCCCTCTGGGATATGACGGCGGAGGGGACGCCTCCGCCGGGCTTCCACCGGGGGGCGGCCTTCTCCGGGGCGGAGATCGCCGCAGGCCTGGTTCCCTCCGCGGACCAGAGCGGTCACGGTACTGCCGTCGCCGCCATCGCCGCCGGGCGGCGCGGCGCGGCCCCCGGCGCGTCCATCGCGGCGGTGAAGCTGGGGAGCTCCCGGACCACCGACGTGATGCGGGGGGTCAAGTTCCTGCTGGATCAGGCGGAGGCGCGGGGGATGCCCTGCGTGGTCAACCTCAGCTATGGGACCAACTGCGGCTCTCACTGGGGACAGACCCTGTTTGAGAGCTACATCGACCAGTCGGCCCAGCGTGGCCGGAGCGTGGTGGTCTGCGCCGCCGGAAACGAGGGCAGCGGGGCCCACCACTTCCAGGGGCGGATGACAGAGGGCGGCATTGTGGACGCGGAATTCAACGTCTCCACCCGGCGGGAGCGGGTATACCTCTCCCTTTGGAAGAGTTTTGCCGACGAGGCAGCCTTCGAGCTGGTACTCCCCAATGGACAGACCACCGGGCTGCTGACGGAGGGGACCCGCTTGCTCCGCTTCGGGGCTATCCGGGTGTCCGTGTTCTACGGCGTGCCCACCCATTATACCGCCTCCCAGGAGGTGCTGATCTATCTGGACGCGCCTGCCGGAGGGCTCAACGGGCTGTGGAAGCTCCGGTGCTACGGAAAAAAGGTCTCGGACGGACGCTTCAACGTTTGGCTCCCCACCATGGAGGAGGTGACGGACCGCACCGCCTTTCTCCAGCCGGAGCCTGACCTGACCATCACCCTCCCGGCCACGGCCCTGTTCCCCATCTCCGTGGGCGGCTTCCGACCGGATACGGAGACCATCAGCCCCTTCTCCGGCCGGGGCGTTCAGGACTGCGCCGGCCGGTCTCTGCTGGATCTCACAGCCCCGGCTGAGGGCGTCCGCTCCGCCAGGGCCGGGGGCGGCTACGACGTGTTTACCGGCACCAGCATGGCGGCCCCCTTCGTCTCCGGCGCGGCGGCGCTGATGATGGAGTGGGGGATCGTCCAGGGGAACGACCTGTTCCTCTATAACCAGCGGGTAAAGGCATTTCTCTGCAAGGGGGCGGTCCGCAGTCCCTACATGGCCTATCCCAACCCCCAGTGGGGCTACGGGAGGCTGAACCTGTGCGGGACCATGAATGAGCTGGTGAATCACTTGGAAAGGGGACTTTGAGAATGCGCCTGACATCGGAGACGCTGGAGTTCATCCACGCGCCGGATACCGTCGATTTCATCACCCGCGCCACCGACACTTTTTTTGACTACGCCCACAGCTCTGACGACGTGGTGGTGGGGCAGACGCTCTCGGGGCGCTACGTTCTGGGGTATGTGAAGGCGGAGAATTTCCACCGCCTGGAGGAGGCGCTGGGGGCGGCCTTCGTCAGCTCCGTCTCCGTGGTGCTGGGCCTTCTGGACCGGCCTGCCCTGGAGGCGGCGGGGGTTTCCCAGGTCCACAACCAGCCCTATCTGAACCTGAAGGGCCGGGGAGTGCTTCTGGGCTTCGTGGACACCGGCATCGACTACACCCAGGACGTATTCCGCTACGAGGACGGCAGCAGCAGGATTCAGTATATTTACGACCAGACAGCGGAGGGCGACCCGCCCCCCGGCTTTTTCCTGGGCCGGGAGTACAGCAAGGCGGACATCGACGGCGCCCTGGCCTCCGATGACCCCTACGCCCTGGTGCCGGAGCGGGACGAGTCAGGACACGGCACCTTCCTGGCGTCGGTGGCCGCTGGGAAGCAGACGGATGAGTTTTCCGGCGCGGCCCCGGACGCGGAGATCATCGCGGTGAAGCTGAAAAAGGCCCGGCCCTTCTACCGGGAGAAGTACTGCGTACCGGCGGACCAGGAGAACGCCTACGAGTCCAGCGCCGTCATGCTGGGGGTGGAGTACATCCTGCGCAAGGCGCGGGAGCTGAACCGCCCGGTGGCCATCTGCATCGGCCTTGGCACCAACTCCGGGAGCCACGACGGATACAGCGTCTTTGAGGAGTACCTGGGCGGCGTGTCCATCCAGAAGGGCGTGTGCCTCTGCGTGGCGGCGGGAAACGAGGCGGAGGCCCGGCATCACACCAGCGGGGTCCTCCAGCCAGGCGGGCCTCCGGCACAGGTGGATCTGAAGGTGGGAGAGAACGCGGGGAATATCTATCTGGCGGTGTGGAACACCGTGGCGGACCGTATTTCCCTGTCGGTGCGTTCCCCCTCGGGGGAGCTGGTGGGCCGGGTGCCCGCCCGGCCCGGGACCGACCCCGCCGCCGATGTGAAGCTGGTGCTGGAGGCGGCCCGGGTGCAGATTGAGTACCACTTCCCGGTGGAGGGCAGCGGGGGACAGCTTTCCGTGATTCGGATTCTGGGAGCCACGCCGGGGGTCTGGACCATCCAGCTCCACGGGGATATCGTGCTGAACGGACAGTACCAGGTGTGGCTTCCCATGACCGGCTTTGTCGCGCCCTCGGTGGAATTTCTGGCCGCCTCGCCGGAGTGCACCATCACGAGCCCCGGCACCGCCGTAGGGCTGATCTGCTGCGGGGCCTATGACAGCGCCGGGAAGAGCCTGTATGCGAAATCCTCCCGTGGCCCCGCCTGGGACGGCCGGGTGCTGCCGGACCTGGTGGCTCCCGGCGTGGGCGTGCGGGGTGTCTATCCCTACGGCCCCGGCCCCATGAGCGGCACAAGCGCCGCGGCCGCGGTGCTGGCGGGCATCTGCGCCCTGCTGCTGCAATGGGGCATCCGGGAGGGGAACGATCCGGCCATGGGGACGTACCAGATCCGGGCCTACCTTATCCGGGGCTGCCTCCGCCGGAACGACATGGCGTACCCAAACAACCAGTGGGGCTATGGGGCTGTGCAGCTGATGCAGAGCTTCCACCTGATGCGGGAGCTGTAAAGAGGCCGGGGCCTCCGGAATTCAGAGAAGCTGCGTTCACAGGCGCTGAATGCCTGCGAACGCAGCTTCTTAATGCCATTTTAAGCGCCTACGATCTGCCCAACCTGGGCGCTCAGACGCTCCGCCAGGGGCTGGGCCTTGGCCAGCAGCGCTTCCCCGCGCTCCCGGCAGTCCTGGGCCAGCGCCTTGTCCTTCAGGCTGCCCACGTTGATGCACACGTTCAGCCATGCGCCCCGCAGGCCCGCCTGGAGGGACAGACCCGCCACGCCCAAATCGCTGGCGGTATTCTCGTTAAACCGTCCCAGCAGGGATGCGGCCAGCTCCAGCGCCTCTTCCGCCAACTTCATCACCTCCAAAGGCGTCTTCGTACACGCCTCCAGCCCCTTCTGAATGGCGGCGGAACGGGCCGCCTGCTCCTCGTCCGTCCTTTTGGGCAGGGTAAAAGCTCTGCTCACCTGGAGGAAAGCCTCGGTATCCTGGTCCATCACGTCCAGCAGCTTCAGACGCAGGGTCTCCGCCTGCTCCTGGACCGCCAGGAGCTCCGCCCGGTACCGGGCGAACTGCGCCTTTTCCTCCGTCAGGCGGCACACCATCGCCACCAGACCCGCACCCATAGCGGCCTCCAGCGCCGCGGCGGAACCGCCTCCCGGCGCTGGCGCATCGGAGGCCAGCGCCTCGGAGAAGGCGTCTACCCGCATTTCCGCAAGCTTCATACCGGCACCCCCTTATTCCATGCCGATCAGGTGATACTCCATCACCTGATTGCGGCAGTCGAAGTTTTCCAGCTTCAGATAGTACTCCGCGCAGTCCAGCAGCGCCTTGCCAGGGGTCAGGCCCACCAGTTCGCTGCCGGTGATCCGCACGCCGTAGCGGTCCGCCAGGGCGCGGATCATCTCAAAGACGTAGTAGATGGGCGTCCCCTCATAGTTGACCAGATTCATGGACACCTGCGCAATGTTCCGCTCCTTCAGCATGACGCCGATGGCCTTGCAGTACTTGAAGCCGCCGTTGGCCGCACGGATGGCGCGGGCGATTTTGTTGGCAATCTCCAGGTCTGAGGTGTCCAGATTCACATTGTAGGCAATCAGCGGCATACGCGCCCCGATGGCGATGATGCCAGCCGTGGGGTGGATTTTCCGCTCGCCGTAGTCCGGGGCCCAGTCCGGCTCCAGCAGCTTTTCCGGCATCCCCTCAAACTGCCCCTTGCGGCAGGCCGCCAGATTCCGGCGTTCCGGCCTGGAGGCGGAGTCCTCATAGAGGAAGGAGGGCACCTGCAATTCCTTCCAGATCCGCTCCGCCACCCGCTTGCTCAGCTCGACGCACTCCTCCACCGTCATGTCCATGGTGGGGATGAAGGGGATCACGTCGGTGGATCCCATGCGGGGATGCTGGCCCTGGTGCTTTGTCATGTCGATGGTTTCCGTGGCCTTCTTTGTCAGTAGAAACGCCGCTTCCTCAATGGCCGCCGGACTTCCCACCATCGTAAATACGCAGCGGTTATGGTCGCCGTCGCTCTGGACATCCAGCACCGTGCAGCCGGGGACGCTGTTGGCGGTGTCCACCAGCCCCTGGAACACGGCCTCGTCCCGCTCCCTGCTGACGCTGAAATTGGGGACGCACTCAACTAGCTTGGACATTCTTATTTCCTCCTTGGTATGGGATACCCCGTTTTATGACCGTATGGACCAGATTGCTGCCCAGACGGTAAGTGATGTAATTCAAATCCCCGGCCTCCCAGAGGACCAGATCGCCCCACTTGCCCGGCTCTGCGGAACCGGTCCGGTCCGCCAGACCGATGGCCGCCGCGCCGTTCAGCGTGACGGCGGTGAGCACCTCCTCCGGCGTCAGCCGGTATTTCAGACAGCCCAGGCTCATCACCAGCTGCATGTTCAGGCAGGGGCAGGAGCCGGGGTTGAAGTCCGTGGCCAGCGCTACCGGGACCCCCGCGTCCACCATAGCTCTGGCAGGCGCGTAGGCGGCGCCCAGGTAAAAGCTGGTGGCGGGCAGCAGGCAGGCCGTCGTGCCGCCGCGGGCCATGCTGGCAATGCCGTCCTGGGGGCAGACGATCAGATGCTCCGCCGAGACGGCCCCGATCTCTCCCGCCAGCCGGGAGCCGCCGATAGGGTCAATCTCGTCGGCGTGAAGCTTGGGCCGGAGGCCGTACTTTTTCCCCGCCTCCAGGATTGTGCGGGACTCCTCCGCCGTGAACACTCCGGTCTCACAGAACACGTCGCAGAAGTCCGCCAGCTTCTCCGCCGCCACGGCGGGGATCATCTCCTCGCACAGCAGGCGGATGTACGCCGCCCGGTCCTCCTTGTACGCCTCCGGCAGCGCGTGAGCGCCCAGGAAGGTGGGGACCAGATCAATGGGATGGCTCTTGTTCAAGGCGCGGATGGCCCGCAGCTGCCGCAGCTCGGTCTCCGTGTCCAGGCCATAGCCGCTCTTGGCCTCGCAGGTGGTGGTTCCGAAAGCCAGCATCTCGTCCAGCGCCAGCCGCGCCTTGTCCGCCAGCTCCTCCTGGGAGGCCGCTCGGGTGGCCCGGACGGTGGACAGGATGCCGCCCCCCTGGGCCAGGATGTCCAGGTAGGGGACTCCTTTCAGCTTCAGGGCCAGCTCATCCTGCCGCCAGCCGCCGAAAATCAGATGGGTGTGCGCGTCCACCAGTCCCGGCGTCGCCAGACGGCCTCCGGCGTCCAGAACCCGCGCTCCCGGCGCGGCCTCCGGCTGTCCGGTCCCGACAGAGGCGATAACGCCGTCCTCTATCATAACCCAGGCGTCCCGGAGCGTCCGGACCTCCCCTTGGGCCGCACCGCGCTTTGCGGCGGTACCGGCAGGCGTGGCCAGAACGCCGATGTTGGTCACCAGCAGCCTGTCCATCACGCTTCCTCCGCGTCCCGCAGAGCGGCTTCCACGACCGCGCCGTCCGCCAGATAGGGCAGGGTGATCCGGTCCTGTCCCTCCCGGATGCGGTTGTACTCCGCGGCGGTGGTCAGGGCGTTCTCATTGCAGGCCCAGGCCCGGCGGGACACGCCCACCATCACGTCCCAGGGCATGGACATCCGTAGGATTGTATCCACCCGCTCCGAGCCGTCCAGTACCATGCCGAAGCCGCCGTTGACCGCACGGCCGATGCCGGTGCCGCCGCCGTTGTGGAGCGCGATGAGGCTCATCCCTCTGGCGGCGTTTCCGGCGTAGCACTGCACCGCCATGTCCGCCATGATGTTGGAGCCGTCCTTGATGTTGCTGGTCTCCCGGAAGGGAGCGTCCGTACCGCCGGTGTCGTGGTGGTCACGGCCCAGCATTACGGGGCCAATCTCACCGTTGCGGACCATCTCATTGAATTTCAGCGCCAGGTTCATCCGTCCCATGGCGTCCTGATACAGAATGCGGCACTGGGTGCCGACAACCAGCTTGTTTTTCTTGGCGTCCCGGACCCAGACGTAGTTGTCATAATCCTGATACCGGCGGTTGTGGGCGAGGATGTACTCCGCCGCCGCCGCGTCGGTGCGGTCCAGGTCCTCCGGCTTTCCGGACAGGCAGCACCAGCGGAAGGGACCGTAGCCGAAGTCGAACAGGCAGGGCCCCAGGATGTCCTCCACATAGGAGGGGAACACAAAGCCGTCCAAATCGTCCGTCCCGTTCCTGCACACGGCGGTGACGCCCGCGTCATAGACCGCCTTGAGGAAGCTGTTGCCGTAGTCGAAGAAATAGGTCCCCCGCTCATGGTGCTTGCAGATCATCTCATAGTGGCGCTTGAGGGTCTTGTCCACCAGCTTGCGGAAGCCCTCGGGGTCCTGGTCCAGCATCTCGGTACGCTGGGCGAAGGTGAGGCCCTGGGGGCAGTAGCCGCCGTCGTAGGGCACATGGCAGGAGGTCTGGTCGCTCATCAGGTCCACATGGACATTTTTCTCATACAGGTACTCCAGCAGGTCCACCACGTTGCCGTGGTAAGCGATGGCGCAGGGTGTTTTGTCCTCCAGGCGCTTCCGCGCCAGGGACAGCGCCTCGTCCAGACTGTCTGTGCGTTCGCTGACCCAGCCCTGGGTATAGCGGGTGTCGATACGGGAATCGTCCACCTCTGCAATGATGGACACCGCTCCGGCGATCTCCGCCGCCTTGCCCTGCGCACCGCTCATGCCGCCCAGGCCCGCCGACACAAAGAGCCGTCCCGCCAGATTGCCGTCCTCGGGGATGCCCAGCTTCAGCCGTCCGGCGTTGAGCAGGGTGTTGAATGTACCATGGACGATGCCCTGGGGGCCAATATACATCCAGCCTCCGGCGGTCATCTGCCCATAGTTGGCTACGCCCAGGGCGGCGGCCCGGTTGAAGTTCTTCTGATCGTCAAAGGTCCCCACCATCAGGCCGTTGGTAATAATGCAGCGGGGGGCCAGCTTGTGGGAGCGGAACAGCCCCAGAGGATGGCCCGACATGACCACCAGGGTCTGCTCATCGGTCATGATCTCCAGGTACTTCTTGATCAGCCGGTACTGCATCCAGTTCTGGCACACCTGGCCGGTCTCGCCGTAAGTCACCAGCTCGTAAGGATACAGGGCCACGTCGAAATCCAGGTTGTTGTCGATCATGACCTGGAAGGCTCTGGCTTCAATGCAGTTCCCTTTGTACTCGTCGACAGGCTTGCCGCGGAGCTTGCCCTCCGGACGGAAGCGGTAGCCGTAGATACGGCCATGCTCCGCCAGCTCCTGGGCAAACTCCCGGGCCATCTGCTGGTGGTGCTGGGGCGGGATATAGCGCAGGGCGTTTCGGATTGCCAGAGCGCGGTCGGCCTGGGAGAGCTTCGCCTCCCGGCGGGGGGCGCGGCGGACGCCGGGGACAAAGGACGGATACTCCGGAAGCGTATCATCCAGATGGATGGTGACGGCGTTATCGGTGCTGTATTCCATGGTGGAACCTCCTTATATTGAAAGTTTAGGGCCGCCCTTTTCAAAGGGCGGTGGGGTCCAGGGGCAAAGTCCCTGGTGGGTTTGGGCGAAGCCCAACATGTTCTCGTTGACGGTCGATTTTCCAGGTGTTACAATAGGCGTAAAGATCAAAACGAAAGGCGGAAGGACATCATGACCCGTCTCGCGCAAAATCAGAATGAGAGTATTGACGAGCTGCTGGAGGTGATCCTGTCCCTGAGGGACATGGACGAATGCCGCGCTTTTTTCAGTGACCTGTGTACCATGAAGGAGCTCATCAGCCTCTCCCAGCGGCTCCAGGTGGCGAAACACCTGCTCCGGGGCGAGACCTACGACGAGATACGCAGTCAGGTCCCCGTAAGCAGCTCCACCATTACCCGGATCAGCACGGAGCTCCAGTTCGGCTCCGGCGGCTACCGGGCGGCGCTGTGCCGGGAAAAGGAGTGACTACTCCAGCCAGGGCGCGAGCTCCAGCAGCTCCCCGCTGCGGATGATTGCCTCCACAGCCTGGATGTCGGGCCACAGCTCCCGGTCCTTCTCCATAAAGTCCACCTTCTCGCGGACGCGGCAGTAAACCGCTTCCCCCGCCGGGGACAGGCCCTGGCCGTACTCGCCGCTGCGCCGGCGGATATCGATGGCCTGACAGGCGGTAAGCAGCTCGTAGGCCAGTACGGAGCGGGTGTTCTCCAGGATAGTCCCGGCCTTCCGGGCGGCGGTGGTGCCCATGGAGACGAAGTCCTCCTGGTTGGCGGAGGAAGGGATGGAGTCCACGCAGGCCGGATGGGCCAGGACCTTGTTCTCCGAGGCCATGGATGCCGCCGTGTACTGGACAATCATAAAGCCGCTGTTGATGCCGCCCTCAGTGGTGAGGAAGCGGGTCAGGCCGTTGGAGAGGGCGGCGTTGACCATGCGCTCAATGCGCCGCTCAGAGATGCTGGCAAGCTCGGAGCAGGCGATGCCCAGGAAATCGAAGGGCAGGGCCATGGGCTCGCCGTGGAAGTTGCCGCCGGAGATCACCGCCTCGTCCTCCGGGAACAGCAGGGGGTTGTCCGTGACAGCGTTCAGCTCGATGTCCACCTTGCTCCTGACGAACGCCAGCGCGTCCCGGACCGCGCCGTGGACCTGGGGGATGCAGCGCAGGGCGTAGGCGTCCTGGACCCGGACGCCCTGGCAGCGCTCCAGGATCTCGCAGCCATCGGTCAGACGCCGCAGGTTCTCCGCCACCTGAATCTGGCCCAGGTGCCCCCGGGCGGTGTGCATCCGCTCCTGGAAGGCGTCCAGCTGTCCGGTGAGGGCGGTGAGAGTCAAGGAGCTGATGAGGTCGGCCATCCGGGCCGCCTGGAGGGTGTCGTAGAGGTGCAGGGCCCCCACGCTGGTCATGGCGCAGGTACCGTTGGTGATGCCCAGCCCCTCCTTGCTCACCAGGGTCTCCACGGGCTGGATGCCGGCGCGGGCCATGGCCTCGCCGCCTGGGAGCCGTTCGCCCTGATAGAACGCCTCGCCCCGGCCCAGCAATACCAGGCCAATATGGGACAGCGGCGCAAGGTCACCGGACGCGCCCAGGGAGCCCTTCTGGGGAATCACCGGAGTGACGGCCTTGTTCAGCATATCAATCAGCATCTCCACCAGCAGGGGCCGCACGCCGCTGACGCCCACGCACAAGGCGTTGGCCCGCAGGAGCATCATGCCCCGGACCTGCTCAATCGTGTAGGGATCGCCGGTGCCGGTGCAGTGGCTGAGAATCAGGTTGGTGGACAGCTGGCTGCTCCACTCGTCCGGAACCGCCACCGTAGCGAAGTCTCCGAAGCCTGTGGTGATGCCGTAGGCTACCCGCTTCTCCCCGGCGATCTTCTCCGCCAGAGCCCGGGAGCGGGCCATGGCTTCCCGGGCGGCGAGGGCGAGTTCCACAGCCGCGTCAAACCGTGCCACGGCCACCAGCGCTTCCAATGTAAGAGAGTGGCCGTCCAGAATCACACGCCCGATATCCCTTGGATTTTGTTCCATGTATACGTTCTCCTTTATACAAAATTGAGATAGCTGTATTTTACTCCATTTCACTGTGCAAATCAACCAAATCTCCGCCCTGTTTCCCGCTGGATTTCGTCCATTGTCACCCTGTTTGGACGGCGCGCTGTTGCGCTGTTGCGCTAAAGCAAGGGCCGCTCCCAAGGTAATGCCGCCTGATTTCCGGGTTCCCGCAAAAATCTGCTTGACAAAAACAGGCTCCAGGTATATAGTTCATTTTATGAACTATTCAACACCGACATCTCAACTGGGGGAAGAGCTCCTTGCCGTATGGCTCCAGCTCACCAGCGTCATCGACAACCAGCGCCTGGCTTCCGCCCACGCTTCCCCCCAGGCGCGCCCCGCTCTGCCCTTCAACGAGGCGATGGTCTGCGGCCTGCTGGCCCAGGCCCAGGAGGAGGGCCGCTGCCTCACCGCCAGCGGCCTGTGCCGCCAGACCCGTATCCTGAAATCCCAGATGAACGCTATCCTCCGCTCCCTGGAGCGCAAGGGCGCCGTCAGCCGCCGCCAGTCCCGGACCGACCGGCGGCAGGTGGAGCTGGAGCTGCTGCCGGAGGGCGTTTCGATGTACCAGGAGGGCCACCGGCGGGTATGCGCCATGGCGGAACGCCTGATCTGTGAAATGGGCCGGGAGCGGGTGGAGACCCTCATCCCGCTGCTCCGTCAGGCGGCGAATACTTTTGACACCATCCAACAGGAGGAATAGCACTCATGGCTGTTCGCATTATCACCGACTCCGCGTCGGACTTCGACCTGGCGGTGGCCAAGCGCCGCGGAATTGACGTGGTCCCCATGACCATCCAGTTCGGCTCCGCCACCTTCATCACCGGCAAGACCATCTCCAACGACGTCTTCTATCAGCTTCTCCAGGAGGGGAAGGAGAACCCCTCCACTTCACAGCCCACACCCGAGTCCTTCCTGCGGCTGTTTGAGGAGGCCAGGGCGGCGGGCGACGAGGTGGTTGCCATCCTGCTGTCCAGCAAGCTCAGCGGCACGCTGCAAAGCGCGGCCATCGCGAAGGGCCTGTGCGAGTACGACCCTATTTACATTGTGGACAGCCTCAGCGCCACCGCCGGGATACAGCTCCTGGTGAATTACGCCTGCAAGCTGCGGGACAGCGGCCTGCCCGCCGCCGCAATCGCGGAGGAGGTGGAGCGGCAGAAGGGCAAGATCCGCATTTTCGCCGTAATCGACACCCTGGAGTACCTGCGCCGGGGCGGACGGCTGAGCGGCTTCCAGGCGGGCCTGGGAGCGGTGACGAAGCTGAAGCCGACCATCGCCGTCCGGGACGGCGCAGTGGGAATCGTGGGGAAGTCCTTCGGCATGTCCGCCGCCGTGAAGCATCTGATGAAGATGCTGGAGGAGCATCCCATTGACGACGATTTTCCCTCCTACTTCCTCTACTCCGACAGCAGAGCAGTGGAGGAGCTGCTGCTGCCCAGGCTGAAGGAGCGGGGGCGGCTGCCGCTGCGGCTTCACTACTGCGGCATCGGCCCCGCCATAGGGACCCATATCGGGCCCGGGGCGCTGGGGATGGCCTACATGGAGCGTGAATAAAGAAGAACCGATGGGAAAACGAGGCCCGAAGCGTCAGCTTCGGGCCTCGTTTATCAGATTTCTCCTGTTTTTACCGGCACACCGGCGGCGTTCAGCTTCCGCCGCAGACAGAAAACGTCGCCGTCGAACACCGCGCCGGCGATGCCCGCGCAGTACGCGCCCTCCACATTTGCAACGGAGTCGTCCACAAAGAAGCATTCCTCCGCCTTCAGCTCGTACTCCCACAGCAGGATGTCAAAAATCTCCTTCTGTGGCTTGAGCAGTTTGAACCATGCGGAGACCACCCGCCCGTCAAAAAACTGACTGGCCGGGAGCCGGTTGAAATACTCCGGCTGGCGCATGGAGGCGTTGGAGAGCAGATAGATGCCGAAGCCCAGCTCCTTCAACTCCGCCAGAAGCTCCTCCATGCCCTCCATTGGCCGCAGCTCCAGCTCCCACCATCTGAGCAGGCGGTCCACCGCGCCGTGAAGATGGGGCGGCAGGTTTTTCTTCATCGCGGCGGCGGCTTCCTCCTCCGTGATGGTTCCCCGGTCCATCCGGAACCATTCCACAGTGTTGAACACCTCCCGCAGCAGGAGCGTCTTGTCCCCGCCGCTGACTGAGAGCAGATCGATAAAACGCGAAGGGGAGTAGTGGAGCAGCACGCCGCCCATGTCAAAGATGATATTTCGTATCATGGCTCCGCCTCCTTTAAGGTTCAGTCTGCGGCGCGGACTGTTTCCGGAAGCGGTTTTGCAGCCGCTCCAGACGCTTCCGCCGCCGGTCCCTGATCTCCAGCCGCTCGCCCAGGTCCCGCGCGCCCACGCCGTAGACCAGGTACAGGATGATGCCGGAGACGATCATGATGAACACTGTGGAGGCGCACCGCCGCCCGGAGGCGTTGACGTTGTAGCCGTACAGTCCCTCCTCCGCGCACATGGACTGGATGACCATGGCGTAGGAGGTGCCGTAGGAACTGGCGAAGGTGGCGGACATGTCGTACTCCGTGAACAGCGCGTTGAAGTTCAGCGCGAACACCGCCAGCACCGACGGCAGGATAATGGGCAGCTTCACCTTCAGGAACGTAAGGAACCCGCCGGCTCCCAGGTTCCGGGCGGCGTCCTCCAGCTCCTCGTCGATGGCGTAGAAGGCCGCCTTGATCATGCGCAGGGAGAAGGGCAGCTTCACCACCGTGTAGGCAATGATAATCAGCAGCCGCACATGCTCCGCGTAGTAGAGGTTCGTGCCGCCCACATACCACACATCCTCGCTGTTGAAGTACACCCGGTAGGAGTAGCAGATCAGGATGGTGGGCAGCAGCCAGGGGAACAGCAGGCTGTACTCCAGCGCTGTGCCGGACTTCCTGCCGCGATTCTTGAAAATGTAGTTGCACGCCGCCACGACGATGACGCAGGCCAGCGCCGCAGCGATGGCGGAGAGGACAAAGCTCAGCTTGATGCCGCTCAGCGTCGCGTCGTTGGCGAACAGGCCGGAGATGGATCCCTCCCGGGTTTTGTAGGTCCCCCGGCTGGTGAGGTATTCATAGTCCTGGGTGCCGAAGAAGTTGATGAGGGTCCAGTTGGTCAGGTCCAGCTTCTTCATCCGGATCGGGCCGTAGGTCTGGAAGGAAAACACGATAATCATGACCACAGGGATCATATAGATGACGAACAGGACATAGGCATAGATGTGGGCCAGCGCATTGAACACCGGATTGGTGATCTTCTGCTTTTGCAGCTTGGCCTTGGTCTTGGACACCGACAGGTAGTGGCCCTTCCGCTCATAGGAGGACAGGACCGTCAGCAGCACGATGGTGAACAGCGCCAGGATGATGGACAGCAGCGCCGCCCGCGCCTGGGGGAACGCCTCGTCCGCCGAGGAGGAACCGGCCAGACGCACGATCTCCGGGTTGATGGAGTCGTACCCTAGCAGGGTGGGGGCGGACATAGCACACAGGCCCGTGATGAAGGTCATGACCGTCAGGGAGAACATGGTGGGGATCAAGGTGGGGAAGACCACCTTCCATAGCACCTTGAAGGGCTTCGCGCCCATGTTCCGCGCGGCCTCCACCGTGTTATAGTCGATGCCCCGGATGGCGTTGCGCAGGAACAGCATGTGGTTGCTGGTACAGGCGAAGGTCATGGTAAACAGCACCGCGTTGAACCCGGAGAACCAGTTGGGGTTCATATCGGGAAACGCGTTGACCAGCAGGGTGGTCAGGATACCGTTGCTGTCATACAGGAACAGGTAGCCTGTGACCAGCGCCACGCCGGAATAGATCAGGGTGGTCATATAGCCCAGCCGGAGGATTCCCGCGCCCTTGATGTCGAAATATTCCGTCAGCAGCACAATGGACACGCCGACCACGTTGACGGTGACCACCAGACACACCGCCAGCTTCAGGGAGTTCCACACATAGGTCCCCATGTTCCCGGCAAAGAAGAACCGGATGACTGCCAGTGGGTCCCGCTCCCCGGAGGCGTTGGTGGTGTTGAAGATGCTGGCCAGGGTGTTCAGGCATGGCAGCAGCATGAAGCCCAGGAACAGATAGGCGAAGAAGGCCGCGCCGAACACCTTCACCAGCAGCTTCGGACCGAATTTTTGCTCACGGAGCTTTGTCATACGCTCACCTCCCCGATTTTTTGCAGCAGATAGTAAGCCCATATTTTCATATCCGACGGCAGCTCCCGGACCAGGACGAGGTCCTCCCCTATGGAGGAGCGCAGCTCCTCCTCGTTGTGGGCGATGAAGTTCCGGTCGTAGGTCTGGCCGTCGATCTCGGTGACGCTGCGCTCCTCCATCCTGCCGGTCCCGTACCGGACGGAGACCAGCAGATACCCGCCGGGCTTCAGCGCTTCGCTCATCCGCCGGAAGGCCAGGGGCAGGTCCTGGTTCTCCACATGGACCAGCCCGGCGATGCAGATGATGCCGTCCACCTGCCCCACCTGGGGGTAGGGCTCCAGCATGTTCCCCTGGAAAAACGGCACATCCGGATTCTTCTCCCGGGCAATCGCCAGACTCTCCCCGCTGAAGTCCAGCCCCACCGGCTGGAACCCCCGGCGGCGGAGGCGGAAGCTCTCATACCCCGTACCGCAGCACAGGTCCAGTACCCGGCCCCCGGCAGGAAGCAGGGCGCAGAACTCGTCCATGCACACCGGCTCCGCCGCATCCTGATAGCCCTTTTCCGCCCAGCTGGCGGCCGTTTTGTCATAAAAATCTTTACATCCAAGCATTGACGCTGCCCTCACTGTTCCGCCCCGGCGGGATAGGCCATCACGTCCTTCGGGTCAATGACCACCTTGACCCTCTGACCCGCCTCGTAGATATTGACGCCGTCGTTCTTCTCGATGACCTTGATGGTCTGGCCGCCTGCGCTGATGTAATATTTGATGTAAAGCCCATAGTACTCCCGGCTGTCCACCACGCCGTCCAGTACGGCGCAGCCCGGCTTTGCGTCCACGTTGACATGGATGCGCTCCAGGCGGATATAGTTGTGCCCGGCGGGGTCCAGGCCGCCCCCGGCCCTGTTCAGCGTCTCCACCACCCCCGCCGACAGGCGGTTGATATCGCCGATGAAGTTGCACACGAACTCCGTGGCGGAGTGGTTGTAGATCTCGTTTGGGGTGCCGGTCTGCTCGATGACGCCCTTGTTGAACACGGCGATCCGGTCAGAGAGGGTCAGCGCCTCCTCCTGGTCGTGGGTCACGTAAATGGTGGTGATGCCGAAATCCTTCTGCATCTTTTTCAGCTCGTTGCGCAGCTGCACCCGCAGCTTGGCGTCCAGGTTGCTGAGCGGCTCATCCATGCAGATAATGGCGGGACCGGTGACCAGGGCGCGGGCGATGGCGACGCGCTGCTGCTGTCCGCCGGAGAGCTGGCTGACAGCCTTGGCCAGCTGCTCATCGCTGAGATCCACCTTGCCGGCGATGTCCCGGACCCTCTGGCCGATCTCCTTCTTTTTCAGCTTCTTGATCTTCAGACCGAAGGCGATGTTGTCATAGACCGTCATGGTGGGGAACAGGGCGTAGGACTGGAAAACGATGCCGATGTTCCGGTCCTCAATGGGGACGCGGGTGATGTCCTTGTCCTTCACCACAACGGAGCCGGACACCGGCTCGATGAAGCCGGTAAGGGTCCGGAGGGTGGTGGTCTTCCCGCAGCCGGAGGGTCCCAGGAAGGTAAAGAACTCCCCCTCCTTTACATGGACGTTGATGCTGTGCAGGGCGGTAAAATCTCCGAATTTCACAACGATGTCATTGAGTCTGATCATAAGCGGCAGCTCCCTCTTTATCAAAATGGTCGTGGTGTTGCGGATCACTGGGGCCGCGTTTGCGCGGCGGACCGGCCCGCCATGCAGAAACGGCGCGTTTCCGGTAAACCTGTGGCGAGCCGGGAGACCGGCTCGCCACAGGTTTGCACAGGGAAAACGGATTTACTCGGCGGACTGGGTCAGGGTGCTCCAATCCAGGCTGTCCCAATCGGGCTCGGAGGCGGCGCCGCTGGCGTCGGCCCAGTAGAAGCCCAGGTTGGTCATGATGTTGGTCCATTCGCTGGAGTGGGCGGAGACGTACTCGGCGTAGGTGGTATCGCCGTCCACCTTGCTCAGGGCGAAGTTCTTGAGGGTGTAAATCTCAGGCACGCCGTCGGGGTAGAGGATATCAGCGGCGGCGGTGTTGCAGGGATAGGAGTCAAACTCCTCGCCCCATGCGGCCTGTACGTCGGCGGAGCCGAACCACTCGGCGAAGGCCTTGACAGCGGCGGTCTCCTCCTCGGAGCGGCCAGCCTTGTCCAGGATACCGATGTACTCAGCAATGTAGTAAGTGCCGTCTGCGATGTCCACCAGGGCCCAGTTCTCGGGCTCCAGAGCGCCCAGCAGGGGGTTCTGGGAGTCCTCGCCGGCGGCGTCGATCTTGCCGTACAGGGAGGAGGAATAGAAGGTGGCGACCTGAACGTCGCCGCGGTTCAGAGGATCGAAGCCGTAGCTGTCGCCGGTGAAAACGCCGTTCGCGCAGTAGTTCCACAGGGTCTTCCAGCCGTCAACGGAGATGCCTCCGGCGGGGGAGGAGGGATCGACGAAGGCATAGAGCATAGCGGAGTTGATGTTGGCGTTGGTGGTGCCGCCCACCTTGCCCTGGCGGTACCAGGTGTAGCCGCAGTCCACGATGTCGGCCCAGTGGTCGAAGTGGAGCTCCGCGCCGTTGGTGCCCAGCTCGTCATTGCGGTAGAGCATCAGCACGTTCTGGATGACCAGGCCGTAAGCCTGACCGGGATAGGCATACTCGCCCACGTCGCCGGACCAGGAGGGAGTCCAATCTACCAGCTTCAGATTTTCGTAGGTGCCGTTGACCACCTGGCTCCAGCGGGTCTCGTTGAGGCCGAAGAGGATGTCGCCGTCCTTGTTTTCATTGGCAGCCTGGATGGCGGCGGTGTCGCCGGAGATGACGGAGTTGTCGTCAATGGAGATGGTGAAGCCGGCGTTCTTGGCCTCGTTGATGAGCCAGGTAGTGCGTTCGGTGGAGTTGGAGTTGGAATAGATGCGGATGGTATACTTGGAGTAGTCCGCGTCCGCGGGCTGGGGGTCTGGCGCGGTGTCAGGATCGGCGGGTTCATTGGCGCTGGGCTGGGGATCATTGGCGGGTTCCTTGGCGCTGGGCTGGGGATCATTGGCGGGTTCCTTGGCGCCGTCGTTTCCGCCGCAGGCGGCCAGGGCCAGCGTCATGACCAGAGCCAGGGCAAGAGCAAGAAATTTTTTCATAGTGTAGTCTCCTTTTCCTTCAAGTTTTGCTTGGGGTAATCTTCCACGCTCCCATTATAAAATATCCCGCTCCATTTGGGAACGGGACAAAACTGAGATTCTTGGGTTGATTCTGTCAGAAAAAATAACATAGCACAAAAACAGTCTCTGGTTTTTGTGAAAAATGCACATCATAGCAGGGCGTGGGGCCAGGTCACCTGCACCGGTCCTGATACTCCGACGGAGACATGCCTGCCAGCTTCTTGAAGGTGCTTCCAAAATACGCCACGTCCCGGTATCCCACCATCTCCGCCACCTCATATACCTTGTACCGGCAGTCCTGGAGCAGCTTCATGGCCGTATGGACCCGGTACTGGGTCAGATAGCTGATGATCGTATAGCTGGTCTCCTTTTTGAACACGTGGCTCAGATGCCCCTCGCTGACGCCCAGATGGGAGGCGATCATCGTAATGGAAATATCCTGGTCACTGTAGTGACCAGCGATGTACTCCAGCGCCTGGAGCACATACTTGCTCTTGTCTCCCTTCACCAGAGGCAGCGTGTCCTGGGGCGTCAGGGCGGTCAGCTCCCGCTCCTTCTGCCGCACCTTGTCGATTGCGGCAATCAGCTCCTGGTCCCGGAAGGGCTTGAGCAGATAGTCGTCCGCCCCGAGCTGCAGGGCGCTGCGCGCGTAGGAGAAGTCGCTGTACGCCGTAAGAATGATGACATGCGCCTTGCAGCCCTTCTGCCGAAGCTGCTTCATCATCTCGATGCCATCCATCCGCGGCATCCGCACGTCGGTAATAATCAGGTTGGGACTGTACCGCTCCACGGCGGCGATGCCCTCCTCGCCGTTGGCGGCCTCGCCCACGACCACGCAGCCCCTGGCGGCCCAGTCCACGCCCAGGACAATCCCCCGGCGCACCAGATCCTCGTCGTCAACAATCAAAACCTTCAGCACCGTCTCCCTCCTTTCTCCTTACCGGCAGGCGCAGCTCCACACGGCTGCCTCCGTCCGGCCCGGCCTGGGCCGTCAGCCCATACCCCGGCCCAAAATACAGCCGGATGATGCTGTCCACATTGCCCAGCCCCAGATGCCCGCCGGGCAGTTCCTGGTCCTCGCTGTTCAGCCGGTCCAGAATCTCCTGGGGGATGCCCCGGCCGTTGTCCGACACATACAGCAGCAGGTCCCCGTCCTTCTCCTCGGCCCACACCTTCACATATCCGTCGTCCTTGTCCGCGACGCCGTGGAGGATTGCGTTTTCCACCAGTGGCTGGAGCGCCAGCTTGGGCACCAGACAGGACTGATACCGGTCCGCCACGTCGATCTCGCAGGCGAAACGGTCCGCGAAGCGGATGGACTGGATGTCCACATACCGCTCCACCAGCTCCAGCTCCCGCTCCAGCGTCACCAGCTCATCGCCGGAGATGCTGGCCCGCAGGATCGCCGCCAGATCGGTGGCCAGTCCGGCCACCTGGGGGACCTGATGGGTCACACCCAGCCATTTCACAGCGTCCAGGGTGTTATATAAGAAGTGGGGATTCAGCTGGGCCTGCATCATCCGCAGCTTGGCCTCGTTCAGCTCCTTCTGCCGCTGGACGGACCGCTCCAGGTTCAGCCGGTACTCCTCCGTCATGCGGTTGAAGCTGCTGGCCAGCCGGCCCAGCTCATCCGCCCGCCCGGTCTCCAGATGGACGTCAAAGTTTCCCTTCTCCACCTCGCCCATCGCCTCATCCAGCTGGTGGACCGGCTGGGACAGGTGACGGCTCAGAACCCAGGCGCACAGCAGGCTCAACGCCAGACACAGAGCCCCCATCAGTCCGCCCGCCAGATAGATCGCCCCCAGCACCAGGGAGCTGAAGGCCCTGGGCTGCTGGAGCAGCAGCGTCAGCTCCCCGTCCCTCTGCTTCAGGGCGAAGAAGCGGTACTCGCCCTCCTGACCCGTCAGGGGCCTGCCATCCAGCAGCTGGTCCCGGAGGGCCTTCACCGTGGCGTCCGTCTGAGCGGGCCGGGAGTAGTACGCCGCCCGCCAGACGCCATCCAGCAGCAAAACCTCGCTGGTCGTGGTATACAGTCCGCCGAACAAACGCTCAAAGCCGCCCTGCTCCACCGTGGCCGTCACATAGCCCTGCACGGCTCCGCTGAAATCCCTGACCGCCAGGGCGGCGGTGAGTCCGCCGTCCGTCCCCGTGCGGAATACTGTGTCTCCGGTTTCTCCGGCGGCCCGCAGGAGGCCCCAGCCGGTATCCAGCTCCCGGCCCGCAGAAGCGGCTGTGGTGTAGCGGCACTGGCCCCTGCTGTCATACACGTCGAAGCGGGCATAATCCCGCAGGTGCTCGGTCGTACGAAAGAGTACCTGATACAAGGTCCGGGAGTTCCCGCCGCCCCGGCGCAGGGCGCTGTGGACCACCGTGCTCTCCGCCATTTCCTGGAGCATCCGCCGGCAATCACTCTGGAAAGCGTCCAGCGCCTGCTCCAGCTCCGTCAGCTGCTGGCCGGCCTCGCGGGCCAGACTGGCCTCGCTGCGGGCCACCTGGAACCACATCATCAGCCCGCCACACAGCAGCAGCACCGCCAGCGTCCCCAGCAGCATCGTCACAAACACCCGGTTCCGGAAGGAACGGCGAATCCAGGCTCTCATGGCTCCTCCTCCAGCGACTGCCACACGGACAGGAGCCAGTCCCGCATCCCGGCTGCCTTCTCCAGGTCGTAGTCGATCAGGACCAGCCCGTCCGTCTCCGGCTCCAGCTCAGGCGAGTACAGTTCCCTGCGCACGGAGCGGCGCTGGCATGTCCGGATCAGATGCCGCTGGACGTCCCCGCCCAGGGCAAAATCAATGAAGCGCCGGGCGTTCTCCTCGTGGGCGCATCCGCTGATGACGGCCATGCCGTCAGCTGCCGCGCTGGTGCCCTCCCTGGGGTACACCAGAGCCACGTCCCTGCCTGCCTGGATGGCCTCAAGGGCCGCCGATTCCGCAGTAATCCCGATTGTGCAGCTGCCCTCAGCCACCGCGTCGGCAACCTCGTCCACCACTTCGCTGAGCCCGGACAGCGTCCGCCCGTCCAGGTTGCGGTGAAACGCTTCCAGCGTCCCGTCTCCCGGCAGGACCTGCAGCAGGGTTGACACGGCGGTGAAGCTCAGACCGGAGACCGCGGGGTCCGCCAGGGCGATGCGCCCTCTCCACACCGGGTCCAGCAAACTCTCCCATCCCTCCGGCGGGTTGGTCCGCACCAGCACCGGGTTGTAAATCAGCACCACAGGCAGGGAGGAAAAGGGCGTCCAGCTGCCGTCTCCGCAGAGAAAATCAGGGATGATTTCCTCCGCCAGCGGGCTGACGTAGGGCGCGAACAGTTCCTTCTGCGCGGTCAGGCTGTCTCCGCCGCCGCCAAAGAGCAGATCGCACCGCGGCGCGTCCTTTTCCGCCTCCAGCCGGTCCAGCAGCTCTCCGCTCCCTCCGGTCTCCACCAGCACCCATACGCCGGTGCGCTCCTCAAATTCCTTGACAATGGGGTCATAGACGGACGCAGGATGGGAGGTGTAGATCACCAGCCGTTCCTCCTCCGCCGGGATGAAGGCGTCCCAGCCGTTCTCATCCCAGCCGCCGCATCCGGTCAGGAGCAGCAGCGCGGCAAGCAAGGCCGCCAGCCGCCTCATAGCGGTCCCTCCTCTCTCCAGGAAATCAATTTTCACAGCGCGAGCCTACAGGGGTATTTTTCATCTTATAACCTACAAAACATAACATGGATTTCCGTGCCTCTCTGCCATCTGATATTTTATTTTATCATAAGTGCGGGGCGTTTGGCAAGCGGCAGTCTGAGAGGGGGCATGGTATATTGAACGAGTGAACAAAGAGCGGAAGCAATGATTTTATCAAGGAAAGCATCATCAAGCAAGCATTTGAACTGTTTGCCAGAAAAGCTGCCGCGCAAAGAGCCTTCCGCTTTCAGGAAATTGAAGGCCCAACGGCGAAGCGCATTCAAATTTTCATGCTTGCAAAAAAGATGAGATTACTGCCCTGCACCGGCAGGCGGACTGGCTGACCCAGCAGCTGCGCCTGTTGCGGAGGCAGCGCTTTGGCGCGTCCAGTGAGAGGACGCAGGCGCTCCTTGACCCAGTGGAGCAGGTCACATATAAGCGGAGGAAACAGGAGGGGAAGCGGGAAATGGACTGCTCCGGCCTGCCTGTAGAGCAGATTGCGCATGAACTGCTGGAGGCGGAGCAGGTCTGCGCGGAGTGCGGCGAGCCGCTGCATATTTGTGGTCATCAGGTGCTGCGCCGTGAACTGGCTTATGTGCCGGTACAGTATAAGGTGGTGGAGCATGTGCAGACCGTATACAGCTGCCGATATCAGCCCGTCAGAAAATTTTGTGTAAAAGGAGACAAGGTGTAGTCAAGGAAACAGGAGCAAATCAGAGGATTTCTGGGGGTTGACGATCATATCCTTTCCCTGATACGATATCCGATGCAGAGCGATCTGTTTCCCCTCGTAATACGCTGCTAACACGTTATCGAGGGCCACGACTGCCACATCTTTGCCGATGTACTCCGCTGGCACGGAGTACTGATTTCCGGCGTACGAGATGAGGCAGTCTTTTTGTACCCGCCTCAAATTGATCTTGTCGATGATATATTACTTCCGAACCGAAAGGTTGGAAGTAATATCGTACAGAATTTCCTCCGGGTATCCCCCAAAGTACCGAAACGAATCCTGATGGCACCGTATCAACGTGCTTGTGCTCATATCCGTTACAAATTCGATGTATCACATCCGCGAATATCTCAGAATCATGAGGAAACAGTACAGTTTCTTCCACGTCCCGTCCCCGTACGCCAAGGTGATCCTCGAAAAATCCCCTGTCCATCTGTCCTTGTTTCCCGGGCATTGTCTCAAACCGTACCGTCGCTTTCTCGTTCGAGTCCATCTTCCGCCAGCCATTCGTCCACGATCTGCTTGTACAGATCCTTCTTTCTTGGCTTTGGTTCGCTCAATGGCCTTTTCTTGTATTTTTTTCACTGGCGCTGACATTCCCGTCCGCTTTTTCTCCCTTTTTTCTGTCCGTTTTTTCGGGAAGGGCGAAATCATCCCGATCACCTTCTTCCAAGAGGGCCAATCAAAATTTGTACCTGAGCGCCCGTCGTCCGCCAGGAAGAGCGTATTTTCGAATCCATTAGCATGGGCGCACATTTTGAGCAACAGGTGTTGGGAGAACCACAACAGAAAAAATGTGGATTTTGGGAAATTTATAGTTGACAAATGGGAGGTGAGCCGCTATAATAATTGTTGCGGGTTCCGTGAAGGAGACAAAATGCGAGTGTGCTGGAACTGGTAGACAGGCACGTTTGAGGGGCGTGTGTCAACAGACGTACGGGTTCAAGTCCCGTCACTCGCACCACTCCTTTCCGGAGTCAATAAAAAGTAAATTCATATGTGCGCGAGTGGTGGAATTGGCAGACTCGCTAGATTCAGGTTCTAGTGTCCAATACGGACGTGCGGGTTCAAGTCCCGCCTCGCGCACCAAACCCATATAATCCGAACCTTTTTCCGATAGGGGATGGGTTCGGATTATTGGTTTTCTTTGACCGATATGAAAGCACCCACTTCCGAAACGGGGTGGAACGCAAGCCCACCTCCAAGCCGAGAGGCCCTCGGAAGAAGAAGCAGACCCCATAAACGCAAAAAGGGCGGGCGCAGCGGTTTGGCAGAATAAATTGTGTAAGCATTATTCGGCAAAAAATCACTATCGCGCAAAAAAGTGCTTAAATCTTCTTGAATACAAAAGTTTTCAGCATAATATCTGTATTCACATTTAGTACTGTGAATACAGATATTATGCTGAAAAATGCTAATACCAGGAAAATTTATGCGGTCTCGGCGCAGCCGTTACCACGGTGCGCCCGCCCTTTTGTCCTTACCCTCTGTTGTCCTCCTGTCCCTCGACTTCCCGCCGCTTTTTCCATTCGGCAAACTCCCGCTGGCCTTCCTCGCTCTCGTAGAAAGCGAGGATATCCGGCATGAGACAGCGGGCAATGGCCTCAATCTTGTACTGTGGAATGTCGGTGTTGTTTATCAGCTTTTTGCGTCTGCTCAAGTGTTGCCTCCATTTCTTCCATATTTAATTTTCAAGGTGCAAGTGCGGTTTACCGCTGATGGTCCTTTGGATGGCGTTGCCCCCTTTGCTGTTCCTTCAACGCCTGCCGTATCTCCGGCGGTATGCTGTTCACAAACCGCCGAAGCTGTTCATTTTCCTTTTTCAGCATGAGCACTTCCATCTGCTTCTGTATGCTCTTTTTGCTGTTGACCTGTTTTTGCAAGTCCTTGTTCTCCTGGGTCAGATATTCGATGGTGGCCTGGTATTTCTGCATTTGCCCCAGGTGCTGTTCCAGCCGGGCGAAGTACGGCCCCACCATGTCCAAAACCTCGTCCCGCTTCTTCCTGGCGTTCAGCACCCCGATTTCCGAAATGGCCTGTTCGATGGCCCTCTGCTGGCGGGTGAGGTTGATAGACTGCTTGAACAGCCAGGTGGGGATATGCTTGCGCCTGGTGACAAGGGCGCTCTCGCCCCGTTGGAGGCCGGGGAACGCCCGGTTCATATGGGCGTGAAACTCGTCCTGCCACTTGGAAAGCTGCGCCCGGTTGCCCAAAATTTCCTTGGCGGACAGCCGCCTGTCCTTGGTGATGGGCGTAAAGCACAGGTGAAGGTGGGGCGTTTTCTCGTCCATGTGAACCACAGCGGAGAAGATATTGCCCCGGCCCACCTTCCGCTCCATGAACGCCGCCGCCTCGGTGAAGTAGGCTTGCACCTCCCGTCTGCTCCTGCCCGTGAAAAAATCCGGGCTGGCGGTGATAAGGGTGTCTACGAACATGGTGCTGTCCTTTCGGGTACGGCACCCCGCCGCCCTGATACGGCTGTCGATTTCCCGGCGGTACTTCTGTGTGGGCCGGATGATGTGAAAATTCTCCCGGCTCCTGTCGGTGTCAATGTCCGGGTTGCTGGCGTACTGCTCCTTGGTGCGCTCGTGGTGGGCCTCCAGCGCCCCGGCTGGCCCCGCCTTGCGTTTTTCAAATCTCAAAATTGCGTGCTGTGCCATTCTACCTCCTTATTGTTCATTTTTGGGCGCAGAAAAGCCACGCCCGCCGCTGTCCGGCTTGCGTGGCCTTACCGCCCTGCTTCTTGCTCGTATTGGATGAACCGCCGTTTGATGGCCTCCATCCGCTTGACAACCGCGCTGTGGGTCTTGTACCCCAGCTTGTCCGCTATCTCCTGATAGCCATATCCCTCCACCCGCAGTTCCAGAATCGCCATATCCTTTGGGGACAGGGTGGCCTTGAACCGCTGGCAGAAATCCTCCCCCGCTATCTGCTCGGTGAAGTCCCCCGCCGCCGGGTCTGCCACAGCGTGTATGCCGCTGTCCTCGTCCTCCATGCACTCCTCCAGTGAAACGGTCTTGACCTTTTTGGCGCGGGTGTGATACCATTTGCGGAGAAAGTCCTTCCGCACATTGGTGTCCCACGGCTCGAAGTCCTCGGCGCAGGGCATTTCCCGCACCACGTCCAGCAACGGCCTCCAACCCTGCTCCTCAATGGTGCGGCGCACCACCGACCCGATGGACGCTTTCACGTCCTCCGGGTCGAAAAAGGGTATCTCGAAGTCGGGGGACAGGTTGAACAGGGCTTGCGGGCCCCAGCCCCGCTCCTGCTCTATCCCCTTGGCCCACAGGGGCAGGGCGTAGGACAAGTACCACGCCGGGAAATACCCGCTGTAATGCTCCTTCCAGCCGCCGAAGCCGAAGTGGGGGAACACCAGCGCCGCCATAGCGTCCATGATTTCATTTCGGAACTGCTGGCTTCCCAGGACTTCCTGCCATTCCGGGTCGTTGAACGCCCCCATGCGGCGGGGCAGCTTCCGCAGGGTGGGACAGCGCATAAGCAAATCGTGGGGCAGGATGTAGACCAGGGGCAGATAGCGGAGCGGGGTGTCGTAGGGCAATTTGTAGGTAACGGACACGATAAAACCTCCTTTCTGAGTGTGATTTATCTCTATCTAATTATTAACGACATAAGTATATACCCTTTGTTCCTATTTTTCAAAAGAATTTTGGGGGACACCGTTTTGTTGCAAATAAAGGGGAATTGTGCTATGATGAACAGCATAAAAACAGAATCGACAACTCGAAATTTGTGAGCACGATAAATTTAAATTTATCGGGATACCATAAATGGATTTTCAAAAGATATGGAGCGGAGATAGCGTATGTGGGTATCAAAGATAAGAAAAGAAGCTCTGACGAATGATGTGATAGATCGTCTTTTATTTGAAGGCTTAGATGATAATGGAGCAAGTGCTGACTGTATTATCGTTTTGGGTAGTATAAAAGCAGCAAAATATAGAGTTCCTGTAGCAGCTAAGGTGTTTTTTTCGGGAAGGTCTGAAAAGATGATGTTGTGTGGAGGAAAAATAAGAAACTTTTCAAGTGAAAGTATGACAGAAGCAGATAATATGTATAGAAAAGCCTTAGAATTAGGTGTTCCAGAAGCAAGCCTTATTATTGAAAAAAGTTCTCAAAATACGATAGAAAACATATTGTGTTCACTTTTAGAATTACAACGTTCAATGTGGCTTAATAGAGTAAAAAGCGTATTACTGGTGACAACAACATATCATATGCGCCGAAGTTTGCACATAGCAAGATATCTTTTCCCATCTCATATAAGTGTGTATCCTTGTCCAGCAAATGACACAACAACGAAAAGGGATAATTGGATGAATACACCCGAAGGAATCGACAGGGCAAAGGAGGAGGCATTAAACATTGTAAGATGTGTTAATAACAAAGTAATTCCTGATTTTGAAATATAAGCTACAATATAAATTCGTATTTGTTTGGATGGTAGCAAACCCAGTCGGGGCCGTCAAGGTTAAAGTGCATGGCGCTTTCAGCGCCAACCTTGACCGCCCCGCCTGGGTTCCCTTTGCGGTGGGTAAGGCGGGCAAGCCCCAAGGGTGCTTGCCCGCCTCCTTTGATTTTGGGTGCCGGGGGCGGTGTTCGTCCCGCCAGGAATCGACGGAAACGTACCTCATTTCGATGTACGTTTCGACACGGGGGACGAGGGACGGGGGCTTGTATACCTGCCGCCGCTCCCCGCTTCCCCCGTCAGCCGCGCCAGCAGGTATAACACACTACACTTTGCTTCGCAAAGTCGTGTGCCAAAGGGGGGACGCTCCCCCCTTTGGAAACCCCCGCCCACATCAATCCATCAATCAATCTATCATTTAATTCAGTATATGGGTTGACAGAAGCGACAAATTGTGATACAATAAGAGCATAAAGGAGGCGAGAGCCATGAGCGAGATAGGCGCCAGACTGCGGACGCTCCGGGAGGGGATCGGCCTCTCCCAAGCCAAGTTTGGAAAGATTGCGGGTATTCCCCAGGCCACCATCAACCGATACGAAACGGGGTATTCCTCCGCCCCCATCAAGGTGCTGATTTGGTATGCGGACTATTTTGACGTGTCCATGGACTACCTCTGTTGCCGCACCGAGAAGCCCCAGGGGAGACTGTACGAGTTCAAGCCGAGAATCCTTGAGGAAGATAAGGATATGAAGCAGTTCGTGGAGATGTGCTTTGACCCCAAATCCCCCATGAATGACCGTCTGAAAAAGGCCATCATCGAAATGTTGGAAGGGGTGAAGGAATGAAGGCTGTGATATATGCCCGGTATTCCAGCGACAACCAGCGGGAAGAAAGCATCGAGGGCCAAATTCGGGAGTGTACCGCCTTTGCCGAGAAGAACGGCGTTGCCGTCCTGCGGCACTACATCGACCGGGCCTTTTCCGCCAAGACCGACAACCGCCCGGAGTTCCAGAACATGGTGAAGGACAGCGGCAGACGGCTCTTTG
>JAAWQM010000031.1 GCA_022800525.1 Oscillospiraceae bacterium | reverse complement strand
AGCCAGCGTTAGGGCGAAGAAATTGGCTGAATTCCGGCCTGCTTCTTCGCCCTTTGCCTTCATGCCTTTTGATATGGGCTTTTTTCAGAGGTTCCTTAACAAACTATGAACAAAGTCGCAATTGTCATGGTCAGAGCAAATAAAAATTCTAAACAACTGGGTATTTTATGCAAGCTAAGGTGGAATCCGGTCTCAGAGATATGACTCTCTGGTGCTCTATACCTGTTTTATTCACAGCTTGTTCACTCATTCAAATACCCTGCGCTGATTCCGTTTGACCGCCACTGTCAATTTATAGATTCGCAGATTTCAGGGTGAACAAATATCCCCGGCAAGCCTCGTGCCGTGAAAATTGATTTCCATGGCCGCTTGTCCTCTGCGCCGCATCTCCAAAAAATTAAAGATTCCACCCGTTGCATCCACCTTCCGAATATGGTATAGTAAGGACAAGTATGCATATCAGAAAATCAGAGAACAGGATGGCAACGCTATGAAGACACGCGATTTCCACAAACAGAGCCTGCTGAGCATCTTTCTCAGCTATTTCCGGCCCCACATAGGGCTTTTCGCCCTGGACATGGCCTGTGCGCTGATGATCTCCATTGTGGACCTCTCATTCCCCTACGTCTCCCGCATCTGTATGTACGAGCTGATCCCAGAGGCCCGGTACAAGGCGTTCATCGCGGTAATCGCCGTCATCGTGGCGGCCTACGTCCTGCGGGCGGGATTGCAATATATCGTGTGCTACTGGGGCCACACCTTCGGCGTGCTGGTGGAGGCGGACATCCGCCAGGACCTGTTCACCCATCTTCAGACCCTGTCCTTTGGATTTTACGACAAGAACCGCACTGGCCACCTCATGAGCCGGATGACGGCGGAGCTGTTCGATATCACCGAGCTGGCCCACCACGGCCCGGAGGACATCTTCATCTCCGGCGTGACCCTGGTGGGGGCTGTCGCCATCATGTTCACCATCCAGTGGAGGCTGGCGCTGGTGATGCTGATTCTGGTGCCGGTGTTCCTGGTGGTGGTGAACCTGAACCGGGTGGGCATGATGCGGGCCTCCGAGAACGTAAAGGCCAATATGGCCGGAATCAACGCGGACATCGAGTCCAGCATCTCCGGGATGCGCACCGCCAAGGCGTTCTCCAACGAGAACGCGGAGACTGAGAAGTTCCTGGGCGCCAACGAGCGGTTCAAGACCGCCAAGAAAGCCCGCTACAAGGCTATGAGCTGGTTCATGTGCTCCATGGAGTTCTTCACCTGCATCATGCCGGTGGCGGTGATTGCCGTGGGCGGATGGCTCATCATGGAGGGCGAGATGAACTATGCCGACCTCATCACCTTCAGCCTCTACACCAGCACCTTCATCAACCCCATCCGCAAGCTGTCCAACCTGTCTGAGATGCTGGTGGACGGCATCGCGGGGCTGCGGCGGTTCGTGGATCTGATGCGGCTGGAGCCGGACCTCCAGGACAAGCCGGACGCCGTGGAGCTGAAGAACGTGAAGGGCCGCATTGACGTGGAGGACGTGTCCTTCTCCTACGAGCGGGACGACACGGAGGTCCTGCACCACGTCTCCATCCATGTGGACCCCGGCGAGACCATCGCCGTGGTGGGGCCCTCCGGCGGCGGCAAGACCACGCTGTGCAGCCTCATCCCCCGGTTCTACGACGTGGGCGGGGGCAGCATCAGAATCGACGGTCTGGACGTGCGGGACGTGCAGCAGCGGAGCCTGCGGCGGAACGTGGGCGTGGTGCAGCAGGACGTGTTCCTGTTTGCCGACAGCATCCTGGAGAACATCCGCTACGGACGCCCGGACGCGACGGTGGCGGAGGTAATTGAGGCCGCCAGACGGGCGGAGATCTACGACGACATCATGGCGATGCCGGAGGGCTTTGAGACCTATGTGGGCGAGCGGGGGACGCTCCTGTCCGGCGGACAGAAGCAGCGGGTGTCCATCGCCCGGATTTTCCTGAAGGACCCGCCGGTACTGATTCTGGACGAGGCCACCTCCGCGCTGGACAGCGTGACCGAGTCCAAAATCCAGAGAGCCTTTGACGAGCTGGCAAAGGGCCGGACGACCCTGATTATCGCCCACCGCCTGTCCACTGTCCGCAACGCCCACCGCATTATCGTTATCCGGGACGGCTCCATCAGCGAGACGGGCACCCACCAGGAGCTGCTGGCCAAGGACGGAGATTACGCGCAGTTGTACAGGACGCAGAATTTACATGGATAAGAATATCATCATCACCCGGACCGCCCAGGAGCCGGAGGACCGCCTCCTGCTGGCGCGGATCTGGGATAAATATGAACAGACGGAGCGCAGGAGCATCCCCAGCGCCACCGTGTTCCTCTCGCCCAGGGAGCAGCGGCTCGCGCAGGCCATGCTGAACGCCGCCGGAATCCGGACGGGATATGTGTTCGACGGGGGCTGCGGGGAGGCGGAGCGAAAGATCCTGGTTTTCCTCCCGGCGTGGATGGAGGAGCCCGCAGGGGATGAACTGGTCTTTCTGCGGGCCGCGTTCCACGGGGAGGAGAGCCTGACCCACCGGGACATTTTAGGCAGTCTGATGGGCCTGGGCGTGACCCGGGAGCGGGTGGGGGACATCCTGGTATCCCCCCACAGCGCGGACATCGTGGCCGCGCCCTCCCTCCGGGACTTCTTCCTGCGGGAGTGGACCCAGGCGGGGCGGGTGAAGCTGACCGTCACGGAGATCGGGCGGGAGGAACTCCGCTTGCCCCAGGCCCAGGTGAAAGTCATACGGGACACGGTGCCGTCCCTGCGGCTGGACGCGGTGGCGGCGGCGGCGTTCTCCATGAGCCGGGGCCGCGCGGCGGAGCTGATTGCCGCCGGGAAGGTGAATCTGGACCATGTGCCCTGCCTGAAGGGAGACAAGCCGGTGGCGGAGGGGGCGGTTCTCACCGCCCGGGGCTTCGGGAAGGCGAAGCTCACCCAGGTGGGCGGCCTCAGCAAAAAGGGCCGCGTCGGAATCACGGTGGAGCGGTATCTGTAGGGGCCGCAGCCCTGGAAGGCCCGTCCCCCAGGGCTGCCCGGATTCATCATCTTGAAATCAGCAGCATAACAGGTAAGAGGTAACGCCAATGGAACAGAAGAAAATCGAACGGATCAACGAGCTGGCCCACAAGGCCAAGGCAGGGCCGCTGACGGAACCGGAGAAGGCTGAGCAGGCCGCGCTCCGGCGGGAATATATCGACTCGGTGGTGGGCAGTCTGAAGGGCCAGCTCGAACACACCTGCATCGTCGATGAAAAGGGCCGAAAAACGAAACTGCGGAAGAAAGAAGGCAAATGACAATGGGCGAATACTATGATAAGGAAAAGTTCACTGGCGGGCGCAATCCCGCCGGAAGCGGCCGCTCCACGCCGCCTCCTCCCCCGCCCAGGCGGCCCTATCAGACGCCGCCCCAGGGAGGACGTACGCCGCCAAAACAGCCGGGCGGCAACTCCGGCTGGTACAGCTGGCCGGTGATTATCATTCTGTTCTCACTGGGCGTGTGGCCCATCGCCCTGGTGCTGCTCTTCTTCAACCTCTTCGGGGACAGTAAAAAGCGGAGCGCCAGTGGACGGCGGGACAGCTCCGCCAATTACGACCGGCAGCACGGCGCCTACACGCAGCAGGCGGAGAGCGCCGTGGAGCGGGCCATGCGCAAGGCCGAGAGCCGGATGGACAGCGCCGAGAGCAAGGTGGATCAGGCCGTGGAGCGGGCTATGGAGCAGATGGGCCGCACCCTGGACCGCGCTGCCAGACAGGTGGAGCAGGCCGGGAGGTCCTCCCGCGTGCCGCCCCCGCCGCCCGTCAGGCCCACGCCCCCCGTCAAACCTGTCAAGCCTGTCAAGCAGAAAAAGCAGAAGGCCAAGCCCGCCGGGGTGCTGCTGCGGCTCATCGGCATTATCTTCATGGCCGTGGCCGGCATGGTTGGACTGGACTTCCTGAGCGAAGTGGTCAGCGGCTACTATATTGATATGGAGAACTTTTTCGCCGCCACAGGCTTCGGGTTCGCCGGGGCGCTGATGTTCTTCCGTGGACACTACCTCAACAAGATGTCCCGGCGCAGCCAGCGGTATATCCTGGCCATCGGCAACGTGGACGCCATGCCCATTGAGGAAATCGCCAAGCGGGTCAACCGCAAGCCCGCCCAGGCCATCAAGGAGCTGCAAAAGCTCATCGACAAGGGCTATCTGGGCGAGGACGCCTACATCGACCACGAGCGGGGCTACTTCCTGCGCTTCGGCGCTGTTCTGGAGGAGGAAGAGGAGGAGGCCCCCTTCGAGCCCGCTCCTGCACCCACCCCCAAGGAGGCCCAGGAGGGCTACTCCGGCATTCTGCGGGACATCCGCCATGCCAACGACCGCATTGCCGACCCGGAGCTGAGCCGGAAGATTGACCGGCTGGAGCAGATCAGCGGCCTGATTTTCAAGGAGGTGGAGGAGCACCCGGAGAAACGGGCCTCCATCCACACCTTCTTTGACTACTACCTGCCCACCACCCAGAAGCTGCTGGACACCTACGCCGACTTTGAGGAGACCGGCGTGGAGGGTGAGCACCTGCGGGAGGCCAAGTCCCGGATTGAGCAGACCATGGACCTGATTGTGTCCGGGTTCGAGCACCAGCTTGACCAGCTCTACTCCTCCGACGCCATGGACGTGGCGACCGATATCAAGGTCATGGAGGCCATGCTGAAACGGGATACTGCCTCCACGGCGAAGGACTTCGGGTACGGCGGGGACGGGCCGCACCTGACGCTGGACCCTGATGGCGACCGCAGGGACAAGGGCGGCCAGACCCAGGCCATGTAACCTGTCTCCCGGACGGCGGAATCCAGGTCACGGCACAGACCATGCAGGGACAGATATGATTCAAGCCGTTTTGCCCGCCGCCGCAAAACATGCCCCGCCTGCGTACCAAAGGGCAGAATCGCGCCCCCGTTCAGCAAACCGCTGAACGGGGGCGTTTTCTGTATGGTAAGGGACCTCAGCACTCCAGCAGCTTCAGGTCGCAGGTCTTGGCGATGCTCTTGCGGATCTCCGCCCGCAGGGGCAGCACGCTGGACGGAGACACGCTCAGCTCATCCATGCCGAGGGCGAGGAAAGTGGGCAGCAGCGTCAGATCCGCCCCCAGCTCGCCGCAAATGCCGATCCAGATGCCGTTCCTGTGGGCGGCGTCGGCGGCCATCTTCAGCGCCCGCAGCACGGCGGGGTGGTGGGGATCGAAGAACTTGCCCAGGTCGTTGCACTGCCGGTCGCAGGCCAGGGTGTACTGGGTCAGGTCGTTGGTACCCACGGAGAAGAAGTCGCACAGCTGGGCCAGCTCGTCGGCGATGAACACGGAGGCGGGGGTCTCGATCATGATGCCGATTTCGGTGTCGGCGTTGAAGGGGACGCCCTCCTCCTGGAGCTCCTGCATCACGCTCATGCAGGCCCGGCGGCACTCCTTCAGCTCCCACACGGAGGTAATCATGGGGAACATGATGGCCACCTTGCCGTAGGCGGAGGCCCGGTACAGGGCCCGGAGCTGGGTGCGGAACACCTCGGGCCGGTTCAGACAGATGCGGATGGCCCGCACACCCATGGCCGGGTTCTCCTCCTTGCTGAGCTGGAAGTAATCCACCTGCTTGTCCGCGCCGATATCCAGGGTACGGATGATGACCCGCTTGCCGTTCATGGCGGAGGCCACGGTTTTGTATGCCTCAAACTGCTGTTCCTCAGTGGGATAGTCGTCTGTGGCAAGGTACAGGAACTCGGAGCGGAAGAGGCCCACGCCCTGCCCGTCGTTGGCCAGCACGGCGGCCACGTCGTCGGGGGAGCCGATGTTGCAGTAGACGTTGACGCGCTTGCCGTCCAGGGTCACGTCCTCCTGGCCCTTCATGGACTGGAGGAGCTTCTTCATCTCCACCTGCTTATCGTGCTTGTCCTTGAAGGCTGTCAGGGTCAGCTCGTCCGGCTCGATGACCAGCCTGCCCGTCTCGCCGTCGATGTAGGCCATGCGCCCCGCGTATTCCGGCTTCAGGTTTTCCCCCAGGCCGCACACGGCGGGGATGCCCATGGTCCGGGCCAGGATGGCGGTGTGGCTGTTGCCGGAGCCGCCTTGGGTGGCGAAGGCCAGAATTTTGCTCTTGTCCAGCTGGATGGTCTCGGAGGGAGCCAGGTCGTCGGCGGCCAGGATGACGGCCTCCTCGGAGTCGATGCCCCCCGCCACGATGCCCATAAGGTTGTTGAGGATGCGGCGGCTTACGTCCCGCACGTCGGCGGCCCGGGCCTGCATGTAGGCGTCGTCCATGTTGGCGAACATCTCAGCGAACCGGATGCCGGCCTGCTCCACCGCGTACTCGATGTTGCAGCGCTCCTCCTCCAGCACGCCTATGATGGCGTCCACATAGTCCTCATCCTCCACAAACATGGCGTGGGTCTCAAAGAGGACGGCGGACTCGTCCCCCGCCTCCTCCCGGCACTTCTCCGCCAGGACCTCAAGCTGCGCCTGGGCGGCCTTCTGGGCGTCGGTCAGACGGAGCTTCTCCGCCTCCAGGTCCTCCACGGCGCGCTTGACGACCGTGGCATCCGCGCGGTGATAGAAGTAGATGGTACCCCTCTCCACGCCGGTGGACACACCCTTGCCCTGCATCAGAATCATCAGTTCATTTCCTCCTGTATGTTATTCGTTCGGCTTTTACAGCAAGGAGCGCCGGCCATTCCGTGTTCAGAAGGGCGCGGCGCTCCGAAAGGCCTGGGATTACAGATTCTCCTTGAAAAACGCTTCCAGAGTGGCGCAGGCTTCCGCCTCGGCGGGGCCCTCCACGTTGACAGTGACCTCCTGGTCCTTCTTGACGGCCAGGCCCATGAGCATCATCAGCTGGCTGAGCTTCACCGTCTTGCCGTCCTTGGTCAGGGTGGCGGTGGTGTCGGGGCCATAGCTCTTGGCCAGCTTGGCGAGCTGGCCGGCGGGGCGGGCGTGGATGCCCAGGGCGTCGGTAATTGTATAAGTGAATTGCTTCATAATCAAGATCTCCTTCTGTGATATTTCATTCGGGAGCTGCGGCGTCCCGCCGCCCAGGCGGAGGACGTCCTTTACAGGTTTCCGCACCTATTATATACCAAACAAAATGGGACTTTCAAGTGTAGATTCGCTGCCGCTTTCTGGCATTTTGCCTGTTTTTTGGCCTGGAAGCGATGAATTTGTGCAATTCTACAAAAACAATGAGGCGGACTTAACAGGGAAAAATCAGCCCCTTCCAGGAAAATCCATTACAATTATTTGATCTTTATCAATTGGATGTCTTTAGAAACTAGCAAAACGCCGAAAAATCCGCCGGCCCGACCGCCGGAAATTGCCTCGAATGTCTTGCATCCCAAGCGGAAATGAGCTATACTGATAAAGGAAAAACCCGGCAAAGGGGAGACTGGAAACGGCGCAGATCTCCGCAGCATATCAGCAAATGAAGAAATATTTGTAAGGAGGAACCTCATGACACCAGAAGAAAAACGCTCCCTGCAGCTGACGGCCGTCAGCGTACGGGAGGGCATCCTGACCAGCACCCACGGCGCGAAGGCCGGCCACCCCGGCGGCAGCCTCTCCTCCGCCGACATGTTCACCTATCTCTATTTTAAGGAAATGCGCGTTGATCCCGGAAATCCCAGGTGGGAGGGCCGGGACCGCTTCGTCCTCAGCAAGGGCCACACCGCGCCGGGCCTCTATTCCGCTCTGGCGCAGCGGGGCTTCTTCCCAGTGGAGGACCTGCCCACGCTGCGGCATATCGACTCCTACCTCCAGGGGCATCCCAATATGAACACCGTCCCCGGCGTGGATATGTCCACCGGCTCCCTGGGCCAGGGCATCTCCGCCGCCGCCGGTATGGCCAAGGGCGCCAAGTTCCTGAACAAAGACGTCAACGTCTACGCCCTGCTGGGCGACGGCGAGCTGGCCGAGGGCCAGGTGTGGGAAGCCGTCATGTTCGCCGCCCACTACAAGCTGGACAACCTGTGCGTCATCGTGGACATCAACGGGCTCCAGATTGACGGGCGCACCAGCGACGTGATGAACACCGAGCCGGTGGATGCGAAGTTCGCCGCCTTCGGCTGCGACGTGGTGAAAATCGACGGCCACGACTTCGGGCAGATGGAGTCCGCCTTCGCCCGGTTCCACGCCAACCAGGGCGGCGGCAGGCCCACCTGCATCCTCATGAAGACCACCAAGGGCAAGGGCGTCTCCTATATGGAGGACAACGCCGGGTGGCACGGAAAAGCGCCCAATGATGAAGAGTACGCCAAGGGCATGGCCGAGTTGGCCGGGGCCCGCAGGGCATTGGAGGTGTAAGAGATGGCAGATGTGAAGAAAATCGCGACCCGCGACAGCTATGGCAGCGCGCTGAAGGAGCTGGGCGCGACCGCGGAGAATCTGGTGGTCCTGGACGCGGACCTGGCGGGCGCCACCAAGACCGCCACGTTCCAGAAAGCCTATCCCGAGCGCCATTTCGACTGCGGCATTGCCGAGGCCAACATGACCGGTGTGGCTGCCGGGCTGGCGACCATGGGGCTGGTGCCCTTCGCCTCCACCTTCGCCATGTTTGCCGCGGGACGGGCCTTTGAGCAGGTCCGAAACACCATCGGCTATCCCCATCTGAACGTGAAGATCGGCGCGACCCACGGCGGCATTTCCGTGGGCGAGGACGGCGCAAGCCACCAGTGCTGTGAGGACTTCGCCCTCATGCGCTCTATCCCCGGCATGACCGTCATGTGTCCCGCCGACGACGTGGAGGCCCGGCAGATGGTGAAGGCCGCCTATGAGATGGAGGGTCCTGTCTACATGCGCTTTGGCCGCGCCGCCACGCCGGTATTCCACAGCGAGGACTTCAAATTTGAAATCGGCAAGGGGGAGGTCCTGCGGGACGGGACGGACGCCGCCATTATCGCCAATGGCATCATGGTCCCCGAGGCCATCGAGGCCGGGAACATGCTGGCGGAAGCGGGCATCCAGGTCCGGGTCATCAATATGGCCACTATCAAGCCGCTGGACGAGGAGCTGGTGCTGAAGGCCGCCAGGGAGTGCGGGAAGCTCGTCACGGTGGAGGAGCACAGCGTCATCGGCGGACTGGGCGAGGCGGTGTGCGCGCTGGTCAGTGAGAAATCCCCCGTGCCGGTGAAGCGCGTCGGCGTCAACGACGAGTTCGGACACTCCGGCCCTGCCGCCGCGCTGCTGGCGCAGTTCGGCCTGTGCGCGGACAACATCGTCAAACAGACCAAGGCCCTGTTAGGCAAATAAACCGAATAACAATCGGCCTCCGGAGCATCCACTCCGGAGGCCGATTGCACGCGTTAAAAACATTAAAGTTTGGGTCCACCCTTTTCAAAGGGTGGTGGAGTCCAGGGGCAAAGCCCCTGGTGGGTTTGGGCAAAGCCCAACACAAAGCCCCGCCCTATAAAAGCCACAGCGCAATGCCCGCCGCGGCAACCGCCACGCCCAGGGCCGCCCAGCCCCACCGGGGGATCAGCCTCCACAGGGGCGGCTTTGCCGTGGGGGCGGAGGCGCAGCCCCGCGCAATGCGGCACGCCTCCCCCAGAATCTGCTGGGAGGTCACTCCCTCCTGGGAAAACGCGTCGTTCTTTACAATAAAAATAGCCTGTTCAAACAGCTTGGGATCGGGGGAATCCACTACGATCACCCGGCGGGAGGTACCTTTCACCATCGTGCGCCGCTCCTCTCTGACACTTCGATTTTCCAGGCTTTGCCCGGATCATTTCCAGTGTTTCCCGGCAGAGGGGAAATTATACTTCCGCCGCGCCCGGCAAAAAGAATTTCCGCAGCTCGAACAGCCCCGCCATAATCATCAGTGAGAGGATACAGGCAATCACCGCCAGCCCCAGTATAATGCCCGTGCGCCAGCCGTCCCCCAGGATCATGATCTGTCCCGGCGCGGCGGAGAACAGGGAGATGACCGTCACCAGCACGATATAAGCCGTCCTGCGGCGGCGCAGGCGCCCGTCCAGGTTGTTGTCCTCCGCCGGACGGTACGTCTCCGCCAGGGCCGCCATGTCTGTGAGGAACTGGAACTGGAAGTACAGCCCCGCCGCCGCCATCAGCAGGTCCAGGAACAGCACATGTCCGTCGATATCGCCGCCGCCCCAGCTCAGCAGCCAGTCCCCACCATTCCATACCGCCAGCAGTACGCACAGCGGCCGCAGCAACAGCAAATCCCGCCGCTCCCCCGCCAGCTTCCCGATTGCGCTGAGGAACAGGAGGTATCCCGCGAACCGGGGGAAGATGCTGACGGTTCCCAGATTGAAGTCGAAATTCAGGAAGAAGTACCCCCACGCCGCGTGGGAAAGCCCTTTATACAGATTTTCCCGGTCAGTCAAAGTTCATTCCTCCTTCCGGGGTGGGCAGCAGGGTCAGCTCAGCCGCCAGCTTGCCGTTGAGGTACAGGTTCACCGCGTAGGCGGCGGGGAGGTTTTCAACGCCCGTGTTTCCGGCCCCGCCGCCGGAAAGAAAGACCGTACCGTCCCCCTCCAGCCACCAGCTGCCCAGGGACTGCCCGCCCCAGCCGCTGCCGTCGGTGGAGTTCCCGCCGCCGTTCAAAAGGCCGGGATTTTCCATGACGGGCCGCGCCTGCCCCTCCCGCAGGGGCACCGAGGACACGCCGATGTGGGTGTATTTCCCCTTGTCCGCCGGGTCGCCGGTGTAGATGGCTTGCAGCTCAAAGCCGCTGCACATATAAAAGGTCCCGTCCGGCTTGGGCGTGGCGTCAAAGGTGGTGCTGGTGAAAAATCCGCTGCCGGTCTGGACCTGGCTGAGGACGTAGGCGCTGGTCTGCCGCCGCATCCGGACAATAAAGTCCTCCGCCTCCGCCTCGTAGACCCAGGCGGGCAGCTCCGTGAAGGTGAGGTGCGGGATATCTGCCCACCCGTAAGCCTGCACCGCCTCAAAATCTCCCTGGGGCAGGATGACCCAGCGGCTGCCCTCCTTTTCTGCCCGCAGCTTCTGGACCGCCGCCCAGGCGTAGTAGTCCTCGCCAGTGGATTTTCCCTCCGGCGGTTCCTGGAGCTGCACGGCCAGCAGGCCCTCCCAGACATTTTTCTCCACCTCGACAAGGTTGTAGATGTAATAGCCCTTGCTCATGTCCGCCATGCCGGGCAGGCCCGCGTCCTCCCAGCCCCAGGTGCCCTGCTCCGCCTCCCGGCGGTAGGCCGCTGCCAGCGCGTTCTGCTGCGCCAGAGGGGCGCACATGGCCCGGTAGGGGATATACTCCTTCAGCACCGCCTTGGCGTAGGCGTCAAAGGCCCCGGCGTAAGTGGTGCAGTAAGTGGTCCGGGCGGAGGCCATGAGGGCGTCCGCGCTGTCGAACAGGGGATGCTCATGGACCGCGTTCGCCCGCTGTCCCGCCAGCAGCGGCACGGCCAGCACCAGAACGACGCACACCGACACCAGCCCCATGTCCTTGGGGTACCGCTTGAAGCGGGCGATGGCCTCAATGCGGCGGCGGATGTTTCTGCCGCCGTTGGCCATGGAGGACGTGCCGGGGGCGCGGGCGTACTTCTCGTCCGCCATGTCCAGCAGAATGCGTCCGTAATCCCGGCGGTCCTCGCCCTCCAGCCGCTCCAAAACGCGCTGGTCGCACAGGGATTCCAGGTCGTTCCCCGCCAGGTTGGCGCACAGCCACAGCAGCGGGTTGCACCAGTGGACGCACCGGAAGAAGGCAATCACCAGTCCCCAGGCGGCGTCGCGGTATTTCAGATGCAGCAGCTCATGGAGCAGGATTTTTTCATCCGCCGCCGCCCCCGCCGGGAGCGCCAGCACAGGCCGGAACACGCCGCAGATCAGCGCGGAGGACAGTCCGTCGATCTCCACGGCGGGACAGACGGGCAGCTGATACCGCTCCGCCACGGCGCGGATGGACGCATCGTCCGCCGGCCTCCCCCGCCGCAGGGCCAGCCGGAGGCAGGCATAGGAGACGGTGCAGCGGAGCAGGAGCAGCGCGGCTCCCGCGGTGTAGAGGCAGAACAGCCAGTCCCTGGCGGAGCGCGGCGGCGTAAGGGACGGCAGCGGCACAGGCGCGATGACCTTCGCCAGCGCGCCGAACTCCCCGGTGAGGCCGGACCTGGCCGCCTCCACATAGAACGGCCAGTTGACCAGGGCATAGCGTCCTCCCAGTCCTGCCGGGACCAGCAGGACCAACGCCAGAATGCCCCATGAGGCAAACTGCCAGCGCGGGGACAGCTTGTCCCGGAACATGGCCTTCACCGCCAGCAGCAGCGCCGCCGTGCCGGAGGCCGTCAGGGTTTGCAGCAGAAAGGACCAGATATCACGCATCCGGCTTACACCTCCATTTCGTCCAGCAGGCGGCGCAGCTCGTCCCGCTCCCGGGCGGGGATGGGCTTTTCCTTCAGGAACGCCGCCACAAGGTCCCCGGTCGCTCCCTGGTACACCTGCTGAAGGAAGTTTTTCCGCGCCTGGGCCTGGCAGGCGTCCCGGTCCAGGGCCGCCCGGTAGCGTCTGGGATAGCCTGAGCTGTCAATGGCGACCAGCCCCTTGGCCTCCATGCGCGTCAGGTAGGTCAGGACTGTGCTCCGGCTCCAGCCGGTCTCCCCGCGCAGGGCGGCGGTCAGCTCGCCCAGGGCCGCGCCTCCGGTCCGCCACAGCGCGTCCAGCACTGTCCACTCCCGGTCTGATAAGTTGGTCATACGAAAACCTCCTACAGATGTAGTATCCTGATAACATACTACATCTGTAGGAGGCGTTTGTCAAGAGGGAACACATCCTGCGCCCTGCATCGGGAAATCTATTTTGTGATGCACCATGTTCAAAATTGCAGAATCCATGTAGGGGCGGGTATTACCCGCCCGCATCTCAAGGGCATCTGTGCATTCCGGCAGAGCGGGCGGATGATATCCGCCCCTACAGGGCCCGCGCCTGAAAATTGAGTTCCCGCCGCTGAAAAATTATAGTGGAAAACCCTCCCCGTATGTGTTATAATGGGGGCATCAGAAAAGAGGAGGTATAAAACCTATGATGCCCTACATTCTGGCTGCTATCGGAGTCATCATCCTGATCCTGCTGGTCACTAACATCCAGGTGGTCCAGCAATCCCGCGCGTTCGTGGTGGAGCGCCTGGGCGCGTACCAGACCACCTGGGGCGTGGGACTGCATATCAAGCTGCCCTTCGTGGACCGGGTGGCCAAGCGGGTCAGCCTGAAGGAGCAGGTGGTGGACTTCGCTCCCCAGCCCGTTATCACCAAGGACAACGTCACCATGCAGATCGACACCGTCATCTATTTCCAGATTATCGATCCCAAGCTGTACGCCTATGGCGTGGAGCACCCTATGAGCGCCATTGAGAACTTGACCGCCACCACCCTCCGCAATATCATCGGCGATCTGGAGCTGGACCAGTCCCTCACCAGCCGCGACCACATCAACACCCAGATGCGGGCCATCCTGGACGAGGCCACCGACCCCTGGGGGATCAAGGTCAACCGCGTGGAACTGAAAAACATTATTCCGCCCCGGGACATTCAGGACTCCATGGAGAAGCAGATGCGCGCAGAGCGCGAGCGCCGCGAGGCCATCCTCCAGGCCCAGGGCCAGAAGGAGAGCCAGATTCTGGTAGCTGAGGGCGAGAAGCAGTCCGCCATCCTGCGCGCGGACGCCGCCAAGCAGGCCGCCATCCTGGAGGCCGAGGGCCAGGCCGCAGCGATTCTCAAGGTCCAGCAGGCCCTGGCGGACTCCATCAAGCTGCTGAACAGCGCCAACCCCAACGATCAGGTGGTGAAGATCAAGGCGCTGGAGGCATTCCAGGCCGCCGCCGACGGCAAGGCCACCAAAATCATCATCCCCAGTGAAATCCAGGGGCTGGCGGGGCTGGCCGGCAGCGTCAAGACCATTTTCAGCGCGGATGACCCCAAGTGATCCGCCGGACTCCGGCATAAAGGGTAGGAGCGCTTTCCGGCGCTCCTACCCGCTTATGGAAAGGTGTAGTTCCCATGGCGCATAAGAAAGAACTGGATTATATGAACGGCATAGGCTGCCTGCTGGTGGTGCTGATCCATGTGCTGTCTATTGGCGTGAACAGAGCGGACCGCTCCTCCCCGCTCGCAGCGGCGGTATACCTTCTCTGGCGGCTGGCCGCCTGCGCCGTCCCCATGTTCCTCTACACGGGCGCGGTGAAAATGGCCCGGCAGTTCGGAGACGCCCGGCTTACCCCTGGGGTGCATTTCCGGTATATCCTGCGGCGGTTCACCAAGATCTATCTGCCATACGCCGCCTGGGTCGTAGTCTATTATCTCTTTTTTCTGCGGATCGGCTATGTCCGGGGCGGCGTCGGGGAGCTTGCGTCCTATCTTCTGATCGGGAATCTGTCCGCCCAGTTCTACTATGTCGTGGTCATTATGCAGTTTTACCTGCTGATGCCGCTGTGGGTCTGGATGCTCCGGCACGTCCGGGCCTACGCCGCCATCGGCGTCAGCCTGATGATCCGGCTGTGTATGCTCCAGCTCCCCGCGGTTCTGACCGGTCTGGGGATCGAGTTCCCCTATACCAACCGCATTTTCCCTGCTTATCTGGTCTTCTGGGTGGCTGGCCTCTATGCGGGTAAGTACTATGACGCCTTCACGCCCACCACGCGGGAGCGTCCTGTCCAGGCCGTCAGCATCCTGACCGTCGCCGTTTACGCCTGCCTCACCCTGCGGGAGTATGTCACCGGGGAGACCCTTTTCGACCTGGATCAGATCAAAATTTTTACCGACCTGCTGTCAGTCGTCCTTCTCCACGGGGCCGCGCTGAAGCTCACGGAATCAGACGGCCCTCTCACCAGAGCGCTGGGCTGGGTACACCGGGCCTCCTTTTCGGTGTTTTTGTCCCACTGCCTGTTTCTGACGGCGGTAACTGCAAGCCTGGAAAACGCCGGGGTCACGAGGCTGTCGGTCCTTCTTGCCGCGCGCTTCCTGGTCTGCTATACGGTTCCGTTCCTGCTGTATTATGTGTTCCACCGGGCGTCCGGCTGGCGGGAGCGGCGCGTCCCCTCATGACAAGGTCCGCTGATTCAAGCCGCTTTGCGGCTGCCAACGCCGTTGATTGAACAAAAACGAGTTGAACCAGATGCGCACCCGTGATATAATCGGCTGACAGGCCTCAATAGGTCCTCAGTTATTGCTTGATTTATGATTACTTCCGAACCGAAAGGAGAAAACAACGATGCAAAAGAAATTTGAGGAGTACGCGAAGCTGCTGGTGGAAATCGGCGTCAATATCCAGAAGGGCCAGACGCTGATTATCAACTGTCCGGTGGACTGCGCCTGGTTCGCGCGGCTGTGCGCGAAGGCCGCCTACGCGGCGGGCTGCCGGGAGGTCGTCATGGGCTGGGGGGACGACCAGCTGAACCGGGAGAAGTACCTCCATGCCGACAGCGATGTCTTTGACGCCGTCCCGGAGTGGCGGGTCCGCTTCTGTACCGACTATGCCAGGGAGGGCGCGGCCTTTCTCTTTATCGGCGGCTCTGACCCGGAGGCGCTCAAGGGCGTGGAGCAGGACCGCCTGGTCCGCTCCTCCCGCGCCAGCGGAAAAGCCCTGGAGGAATACCGCCAGCTCCAGATGTCCAACGCCATTCCCTGGTGCGTGGGGGCAATTCCCGTCCCCAGCTGGGCGAAAAAGGTCTTCCCCGGCTGCCCGGAGGAGGAGGCCATGGAGAAGCTGTGGAACGCCATCCTGACCTCCGTCCGCGTGGATGGCAGCGGCAGCGCGGTTCAGCGCTGGAAGGAGCATCTGGACACCTTGCAGGTGCGCATCAACAAACTCAACGAGCTGCGGCTGGAGAGCCTGCACTATACCAACAGCCTGGGCACCGACCTGACCATCCGCCTGCCGGAGGACCATGTGTGGGGCGGCGGCGACGGCGTCAGCAAGGCCGGCGTCCACTTCATCGCCAACATGCCCACCGAGGAGATTTTCACCGCGCCCCTGCGGGACGGCATCGACGGCGTGGTCTACTCCGCCATGCCCCTGTCGCTGAACGGCGAGCTGGTGGACAAGTTCCACTTTGCCATCAAAGCGGGCAGGATTGTGGAGGTCCATGCCGAAGTGGGCGAGGAGAAGCTGAAGGCGGAGACCGCCCTGGACGAGGGCGCGTCCTATTTCGGCGAGGTGGCCCTGGTGCCCTACGACAGCCCCATCCGCAATCAGGATCTGCTGTTCTACAATACGCTGTTTGATGAGAACGCCGCCTGCCATCTCGCCTTCGGCGAGGCTTACCCCGAGTGCATCAGGGGCGGCGAGAGCATGACCAGGGAGGAGCTGAAGGCCCACGGCCTCAACGACTCCATCACCCATGTGGATTTCATGGTGGGCACCGCCGACCTGCGCATCACCGGCAGGACCCGCGAGGGGAAAGAAGTGGCTGTCTTCACCGACGGCAATTTTGCGATTTAAGGCTGTCCGGAAAAAAACATAGAAGCGGCGGGCCGGGCTGGCCCGCCGCCCGCTTTTTGAGGAGGAACCATCCATGACTATCGACCGTCTCATCGGCATCCTGGCCGTCCTCCTGCGGGAGGAGCGGGCCACGGCCCCCCAACTGGCCGCCCGCTTCGAGGTCAGCGTACGGACCATCCAGCGGGACATTGACCGCCTCTGCCGGGCGGGCATTCCTCTGCGCACAGAGCGGGGCATCCATGGCGGCGTCTCCATCATGGAGGGCTATGGCCTGGACAGGACCATGCTCACCAACGCCGACCGCGGAGCGATTCTGGCCGGACTGCGCAGCCTGGACAGTGTATCCGGTACCAGCTATTACCGCCAGCTCATGGAAAAGCTCCCCCAGGCGGAAACTGTCGCGGCGGACGACTGCGTGGTCATCGACCTGGCATCCTGGTATGGCCCTCTGTTGGCCCCCAGGCTGGCCGGATTGAAGGACGCCTGCCTGCGGCGGCGTCTGGTGCGCTTTACCTACTGCGCCCCCGGCGGGGACAGCCTGCGGACGGTAGAACCGGCGAAGCTGGTGTTCCGCTGGTCCAGCTGGTATCTCTTCGGCTGGTGCCGGGAGCGGCGGGACTGGCGGATGTTCAAGCTGACCCGGATGCTGGAGCCGGAGACCCTGGAGGAGACCTTTCCGCCCAGGCCGGTTCCTAACCCCGTCCCGCCTGCGGAGCGGATTTATCCGGACGCGCTTCAGGCCGCCATCCGCTTCGCCCCCGCCGCCCGGTGGCGGCTCATTGATGAGTACGGCGCCGGGAGCTTCACCCAGGAGCCGGACGGGTCCCTGCTGTTCCGCCGTGGATTTCCGGACAGGGAGGAGCTGCTGCGGTGGGCGCTCAGCTTCCAGGAGCAGGCGGAGCTGCTGGAGCCGGAGGAGCTGCGGCGGGAGCTTGTGGAGCGGCTCAAAAAAATTTATGGGAAATATGACAGCCAGTTGTCCAGTTTTGAGGCGTATTATGGAGACAGACAGGCTTCTGACGGAGCTGGAAAGTGAGGAGCGATCCATGAAGGAATCCAGATGCGGACTGTTGTGCAGCCAGTGCGAATACATGGAAAGCATGGGCTGCGCCGGATGCGTAAAAATTGACAAGCCCTTCTGGGGCGAGAGCTGCCCGGTGAAGAGCTGCTGCGAAGGGCGGTCGCTGGTCCATTGCGGCATGTGCGGGGTGTTCCCGTGCCGGACTCTGGAGGGCTTTGCCTTTGACCCTGCGCAGGGAGACGGCGGAGCAAGGCTGGAGCAGTGCCTCCGGTGGCGGAAGGAGGATTTATGGCCTCAAGCATGAGCTATGTGGAATTCATCATGGAGCAGATGTCCGGGGCGGGGGCCATCACCTGCCGCCGGATGTTCGGAGAATACGGACTGTACTGCGACGGAACGTATTTCGGCGCGGTCTGCAATGACCGGGCGCTGGTGAAAATCACCCCCGCCGGGGAGGCGCTGCTGCCGGACTGCCCCAGGGGTATCCCCTACGAGGGCGGCGGGGAGATGTTCCTGCCGGACGCGGAGGACCGGGAGACGCTGGCGGAGCTGGTGCGGGTGACCTGCGCGGCGTTGCCGGGAAAAAAGAAAGCGGCGCAGGGGCGTACCGTCCCCCCGCAGAGAGGCAATCATAATGGACAGAATTGACTAACAGAAAAGCATCTCTGCCTTCCCAAGGCCCCAGCCATCGTGCAGGTGCCTGAGATGTCGTTCTTCGCCGTGGACGGCCAGGGGGACCCCAACACCGCCCCGGCCTACGCGGAGGCGATGGAGCTGCTGCACGGCCTGAGCTTTACAGTGAAGATGAGCAAAATGGGCGGCGAGGAGCCGGAGGGCTATTTCGAGTATGTGGTCCCGCCCCTGGAGGGCCTGTGGTGGACGGCGGAGCCTGGTTCTGGCGGTGGGAGGAGGGGCTGTGCGCCCACCTGCTCCACGTGGGGCCCTACGACGCGGAACCCGCCAGTATTGATCGCCTGGATGCCTTCCTCTGGGAGCAGGGGTATGAGCCGGACTTCTCCCCCGTCCGGCAGCACCATGAAATTTACTTGGGCGACCCCCGGCGAACCGCGCCGGAAAAGCTGAAGACGGTGATCCGGCGCCCGGTACGGCGGTGTGATTCCCAGGTTGACGCACAGGAATCATACCATTCGATTTAAGCTGTTTTGCAGCTGCCGCAAAACATGGCATGTATTGGAAGCTGCAAGATATGCAGCAGCCCACAAGGGGCGGGTATGATTACCCGCCCCTTATGGGCTTGCGCCAACGATTTTGAACGCCGCCGTCCTTACCCGAGCAGATAGCGGTAGCGGGTCAGTACAGTGTAGATCAGGATTTCAATATCAGCGGGCAGATCGTTGGTCTCGTCCAGATCGATCTCCTCCACTCTGCCGTTCAGCCGCAGCAGGACCTTACTGCCGCTCAGAGGCAGGAAGCCCTGGTTGTCCGGGCTTTCCTCAAAGCCCGCCCGGTCATAGAACAGCGTGAATTTATCCTTGTAAGGCGCGCTGTCGTAGGGACAGAACGCCCGGCAGTTGCCGCACTCGTTGCACATGCGGTCCATGTGCAGGATCTGCGCCCGTCCGTCCGGCAGCTTCACCACCACGTTGGCCCGGTTGGGGCACACGTCGGCGCAGGTCTGGCACACCACATTGCAGCTCAGGCAGCGGTCGCCCTCGCACTTGGCGGACTCGCAGAGGACGCCTTTTCTGTCGATGGCGGCCTCACGGCTGGCGCGGGCGTGGCAGGGGATGCTGGCCTCATGCTTTGCGCCAATGACCGCTTCGGCAAAGGCCGCGGCGTCGGCAATGCCTTCCACCACCGTGGCGGGACCGCGGAACGCGTCGCCGCCCGCATAGACGTTCTCCAGGTTGGTTTTGAAGTCCGGACAGCCCTTCCTGCCGGTCTCCACACCGCAGGCGGTCAGGAATTCGCTGTCCACCCGCTCGCCTACGGCGGAAATCACGGTATCGCAGGGGATTTCCACGGTCTCGTCCGTCTCCACGGGGGAGCGGCGTCCGCTGGCGTCCGGCTCGCCCAGACGCATTTTCTTACAGAGGAGCTTTCCGCCCTTCTGCTCCACGGGGGACACCAGCTCCAGGAACTGCACGCCGTCCGCGATGGCCAGCTCCAGTTCCTCCGCGTCAGCGGGCATGTACTTCTTCGTGCGGCGGTAGACCAGGGTGCTGCTCTCCGCCCCAGCCCGGAGAGCCAGACGCGCGGCGTCCATGGCGGTGTTGCCGCCGCCCACAACAGCCACATGGCCCAGCGTCTCCGTCCTGCCGGACTTCACGTCCCGCATCCAGGCGATGACAGGCTTGACGTTTCCGGGGATGTCCAGTTTCCCGGGCTTCCACGCGCCGATGGCGAAGAAAATATGGGTGTAGCCCTGGGCTTTCAGCTCGTCTACAGAGGGAGCGGGGGTGTTCAGCTTCACTTCCACGCCCATTTTCCGCATGAGGGCCGCGTCCTTCTCGATGGCCTCATCACTGATCCGGAAGCTGGGGATCACATGCCGGACAACGCCGCCCAGAGCGGCTTCCTTCTCGAAGATGGTGACGGGGATACCGGCCCTGCCGCAGAAATACGCCGCTGCCATGCCGGTGGGGCCGCCGCCGATGATGGCGGCCTTCCTGCCATCCAGGACGGGGGTGGGCGTCTTGAGGGAAGCCAGCGCCTGGCCATAGCCCCGCTGGGCCGCGACCAGCTTTGTGGCGCGAATCTGGACGGACCGGTCGTAGAAATTCCGGGTACACTTGTCCATGCAGTGGTGGGCGCAGATGGTGCCGGTGATAAAGGGCAGGGGGTTCTTCTCCAGGATGACCTCCAGCGCCTTGGCGTACCTGCCCTGGCGGCAAAGCTCGATGTACTCGGGGATGTCCTGCCCGATGGGACAGCCGCCCTTGCAGGGCGCGGTGAAGCAGTCGGTCAGAGGGACTTTTTCGTACAGCTTCCGCCGGGGCAGGGGCTTCACGGCCTTGACGTGGTACTTGTCGCTGCGGATGGCAAGAGCCAGGGCCTCCGTCTTTTCCACGTCCACGCCGGTGAACGGCTCGAATTTCAGCTTCTCCAGCCTCTCGCCGATCTGCTTGAACCGCTGGTAGCCGCCGGGTTTCAGCTCAGTGGTCGCCATGGTAATGGGCCAGATGCCGCACTGGAAGAGCTTGTCGATGTTGAAGTAGTCCGCGCCGCCGGAATAGCTCAGGCGCAGCTTTCCGCTGAACTCTTTGCTGATGCGCCGGGCCATTTCGATAGTCAGGGGGAAGAGGCTCTTGCCCGCCATGTACATCTCATCGCTGGGCAGCTCGTTCTGTTTCACGTCCACAGGGAAGGTGTTGGAGAGCTTGAGGCCGAACTCCAGGCCGTTTTCTCCCGCCAGGGCCAGCAGGCGGCGGAACATGGGAACAGCGTCGGTATACTGGAGGTCCTCGTTGAAGTGGTGCTCGTCAAAGGCAATGTAGTCATAGCCCATGCCGTCCAGAATGGAGCGGGCGGACTGGTAGCCCAGAATGGTGGGGTTGCATTTGACGAAGGTGTGCAGGCGCTTTTCCTTAATGAGGTAGGAGGCGATGCGCTCGATCTCGTCCGGCGGGCAGCCGTGGAGGGTGGAGAGGGTCACGCTGTCGGAAATCCGGGGGCCAATGGTGTCTATGAACGGATGCTCCGCCGGGAACATCTCCTTCAGGACCCGCCTGCACTCCTGGAAAATGGGCGTCTGGGAGGCATCCTTCATCTCATTGAGATACCTGTCAATCTTGGGGCTTTTGATGCCCTCCAGGTCGTAGCCTACAGACATGTTGAAAACAAAGCCGTCCGGGTCGCCCAGGCCGCAGACCTTCGCCAGAATCTTACAGGCAAACCACGCCTTCACGTACTCCTCATACGCCTGGGGGACGTACAGCTCAGTGGACCACTCGCAGTTATAGCACTCGTCCTCAGCCAGGATGCAGGGACGGTTGATGCAGGCGGCCAGCTCCGCGCCGTCCATCTTCTGGACGGTTTTCAGCTCAAAGAACCGCGCGCCGCCGAAATAAGCGGCAATGATATTCTGGGCCAGCTGGGTGTTGGGGCCAGCCGCGGGACCGAAGGGGGTCTCGATTTTTTCGCCGCCAAAGATGGGCAGAGATTTTTCTCCCGCCACGTAGGGACGGTGGACGCCGAAAACGCCGCCCTCCCGCTCGTACTCGGCGGTCATCCAGTTCATCAGCTCTTTGAAGGGAATGGGGATCATCAGTTCTGACATGATGTGTGTCTCCTTATCATTTTGTAGAAGCGGATATCATCCGCCCGCACGGTGATGTGGCGTCCGCCGTTCAATATTCGCAGTGGTTCAATTCGCCCCACAGTTTTTTGGATTCCTCCAGGATGTGTGCGTTGACGGCCTCCTCGTCCACGCCCACCAGCTCCCGGTCCTTCATCAGGACTTTGCCGTTGCAGATGGTGGTCTGGCACTGGCGGCCCGTCATGCCGAAGAGCATATGGCCGTCAATGTTGGCATCGGAGAAGGGCGTGAAGGGCTTGTAATCCATGACGATCACGTCCGCCGCCGCACCGGGTGCCAGCCTGCCCAGAGGCACGCCGAAGTATTTTTCGCCGATGGCGGGGTTGTTCTGGAAGAGCATCGTGGTGACCTCGCCCCAGCCCACGTTGGGCAGGCAGGCGTTGTGCCGCTGGATGGTCAGGGCCGCTTTCAGGCTCTCCAGCATGTCGTTTGTATAGGCGTCGGTGCCCAGGCCCACAGTGATCCCCCGCTGCATGAGCTGAATGACCGGGGAGCAGCCCACGGCGTTGCCCATGTTGCTCTCAGGATTGTTGACGCACATGGTCCCGGTGGCCTGGATGATCTCCATTTCGGCGGTGTTGACGTGGATGCAGTGGCCCAGGAGGGTCTTGGGGCCCAGGATGCCGTGGTCCTGCAGGCGCTGGACGGGACGGCGGCCGTAGTTCCGGAGGCTGTCGTAGACATCGTTCATGCCCTCGGAGACATGAATGTGGAAGCCGGTACGTCCGTTGTTGGCCGCAGCCATCTTTTCAAAGGTTTTATCGCTGATGGTGAACAGCGCGTGGCCGCCGAACATGGCCGCCAGCATGTCGCTGGGGTTCTTTTCGCAGTAGTCCAGCCAGTCCTTGTTTTCCTGAATGGCCTGACTGGCTTTTTCCTCGCCGTCCCGGTCGCTGACCTCGTAGCACAGGCAGGAGCGGATGCCGAATTCTTTTGCGCTGTCCGCGATCTGGAAGAGGGAGCCGGGGATTTCGGCGAAGGAGGCGTGGTGGTCAAAGATGGTGGTGACGCCCTGCTTGATGCAGTCTATGTACAGCGCGTCGGCGCTGGCGCGGGTGCCCTTGAGGGACAGGTGGCGGTCGATGTACCACCACTGGCCGTCCAGAACCTCGTAGAAATTGGTGGGATGAAAGCCTTCGATACTGAGGCCCCGGGCCAGGGCGGAATAGATGTGGGTGTGGGCGTTGACGAGGCCGGGCATGATGACGCCGCCCTTGGCGTCAATGAATTCCGCGCCGGGGTACTTTGCTTTCAGCTCCGCCGTTGAACCCACGGCGGCAATTTTTGTGCCGTCGATGGCGACGCCGCCGTCGGGTAGGCAGGGGACTGCGCCGTCGCGGGTGATGAGCCTGCCGTTTGCCAGAATATACATAATTTTTCCTCCTTTTTCCGCTGCTTCCTAAAGAAAAATGTTTCAAACCGTGTGGTTTGAAACACCCAAGCATGACCTGAGTGATAGTTGCAGCCCGTGCGCAACAGCACTTCGTTACAGCTACCACCATATTCATTTGTATTAAGGACATTATACCTGACTTCCGGGAGGATTGCAATGGAAATCTGTGCAATTTCCGTTTGGCAGGCTGACAAAATTTGAGGGGCTGGTTTGTGCGGTTTGACGGAAAAACAGATACGCTCCGCCCTACGCCATGCTTTGCGGCTGCCGCCCCTATTTCCCGACGTATTTTTCCTCGCATCCCTGCTACAATGGCAGAAATACCAACTAAAGGAAATGGGGACAAGCCATGAAGATTGCCAAACTGACCATCTCACGCCCCGCCGGAGGCGAACTCATCCGCCTCGCCGGCTACGCAGCAGCCGGATTCTTCACCTCCGGCTGCTGCCTGGAGGGCAGAGCCCCCCTGTCCGCAGGCTTCCTTGCCGCCTGCGGACCAGGAAAAAACGCCCTCGCAGCCATGACCGGCACGTGCGCGGGATGCCTCCTCTTCCTCTCCTTCGGCCCCGCCCTGCGCGCCTGCGGGATACTGGTTCTGATCTATGCCGCGCTCGCCGCCTTTCAGGGGACCAAATGGGCCCAGCAGTCCTGGTTCCGCCCCGCTGCCGCAGGAGGCGCGGCCCTGGCGGTGGAACTGGCCTACGTCCTGCAGGTGGGAGTGAACGGAGCCGGCGTCCTGCGTCTTGCGGCCAGCACGGCCCTATCCGCTGTGCTGTGCCACTACTGCGCCCTGATCCTGCGAGAGACCTCCCTGCCCCGCCGGAAGGCCCCCCGGGAGGCGGAAAGCCTCCGCCAGCGCCTGCGCCTCTCCGCCCAGGCCCTGCGGGCCTTGAGCGAAAGCTTCGGCGCGGCCCCCCAGCCCCAGAAGGAGGAGAATCCCGCCGTCATCTTCGACCGGGCGGCGGAGGTGGTCTGCCGGGGCTGCGCCCTGCGGGACCTGTGCTGGAACAAGGAATACGTCTCCACCTTCAACGCCTTCAACGACGCCACCCCCGCCATGCTGGAGCGGGGCAGGGCGGAAGCCTCTGATTTCGCTGTCCATTTCGCCTCCCGTTGCATCCATTTCCCCCAGCTGATCTCCGCCATCAACACCGAGGTCACCGCTCTCCTGCTGCGGCGGCAGTACCGCCGCCAGCTGGCCCGGGAGCGGGAACGCAGCCGGGGACAGTACGTCCAGCTGGGCGAGCTGGTAGCCCATGCCATGACCGTTACCGAGCCCCCCGCTGCCACCGGGGCGGAGCTGTGCCACGAGGTGGCCATGGGCTCCGAGCCCAAGGAGGGCCAGCGTCTGTGCGGCGACAGCCTGACCTGGTTCCGGACAGGCTCCATGCTGTATCTCATCCTTAGCGACGGCATGGGCAGCGGCCGGGAGGCCCAGCGGGAGAGCCAGATGACCCTGCGCCTGCTGGAGCAGTTTTTGCAGGCCGGCATCGACGCCGAGCCCGCCCTTCGAACGTTGAACGCCGCCCTGAACCTCCGGGGCGACGACCAGGGCAGCTTCACCACCATTGATCTCCTGGCTGCGGACCTCAACGCCCGGCAGGCCACGCTCTACAAGTACGGCGCGGCTCCCACCTACATCAAGCGTCACGGCGCGGTGCGGCGTCTTACCGGCTCCGCCCTGCCCGCCGGACTCCAGGACGCCGGGGCCGCTCCCCAGGCCGTCCGGTTCCCCCTGGAGGAAAACACGTTCATCCTGATGATCAGCGACGGCGTAGCCGACAGCGGGGACGACCAGTGGGTCCAGGACCTGCTGGCGGGCTGGCAAGGGGAGGACCCCAACGTGCTGGCCTCCCTGACGCTGCGCGAGGCCTACCAGCGGCGGAAGGGCGACGATGACCGCAGCGTCCTGTGCCTGTACCTGCCGCCTCAGAGCAAGGGAAAGCGGGAGGTGTGAGAGAAGGGCTGGGAACGATCCCCGGCCCTTCTCTTTGATTTGAGCCGCTTCTGTCGAAAACCGCCGGTGATCGTGGGGGCGGATACTATCCGCCCCTGCAAAATTGATTTCCATGGACGTCAGCTTCCCGGCCTTGCATTTTCCCGGAAAATGTCGTATGATAAAAACAGAGGTTCAAAAATCCAGGCAGCCCGCCTCCCCGGCGGGACATACATAAAGGAGGCCACCATATGGAAGAAACGAGAATGATTAAGGTCACAGTGAACGGCGCAGAGTATACCTACCCCCATGGAACGCTCTATCAGAGCATTGCGGCGGATTTCCAGAAGCAGTTTCCCTGCGACATCCTGCTGGTCAACCGGGACGGGAAGCTCTGCGAGCTTCACAAGACGCTGGACCGGGACTGCTCTCTGAAGATGGTCACGGCCCAGGACAAGCCCGGCATCCAGACCTATGAGCGCAGCGCGGTCTTTCTGATGCTGAAGGCTTTTTATGACATTGTGGGCCGGGAGAATGTGGAACGCGTCACCGTGGAGCACTCCCTGAGCAGCGCCCTCTTCATTCTGGCGCGGGGGGCGTTCACCCTGGACCAGGACCTGCTGGAGCGGGTGGAGGCCCGGATGCGGGAGCTGTCCGCCCAGGCGCTGCTCATCGAGAAGCGGTCTCTCAGCACGGACGACGCCATGGAGATGTTCTGCAGGGCCGGTATGATCCACAAGGCCCAGCTGCTCAGCTTCCGGATCAATTCCCACGTCAATGTCTACTCTCTGGACGGCTTTGTGGACTACTTTTACGGTTACATGGTTCCGGATACCAGCTACATCAGGTGCTTCGGCCTGGAGCTGTTTGAAAACGGCTTCGTCCTGCGTCTCCCCACCCAGAAGGACCCCAACCGTCTGGGGGACTTCCGCCCCTCCACCAAGGTCTTCCGGGAGCTGCGCGGCTCCACGCGGCGCGCCGAGGCGCTGAACGTCTCTAATGTGGCGGAGCTGAACACGACGATTGCGCAGGGCGGCACCCTTCCGATGATCCTGGCCAATGAGGCTATGATGGAGAAAAAGATTGGCGACATCGCCGCGGAAATCGCTTCCCGGAAGGACGTCCGCTTCGTCATGATCGCGGGCCCCTCCTCCTCCGGCAAGACCACCTTCTCCCACCGCCTGTCCACTCAGCTGCGGGCCTGCGGCCTGCGGCCGCACGCCATCGCCACAGACAACTACTTTGTCAATCGGGAGAACACCCCCAGGGATGAAAACGGCCAATACGACTTTGAGTGCCTGGGGGCCATGGATGTGGAGCAGTTCAACAAGGATATGGTCCGTCTGCTGAAGGGAGAGACGGTGGATCTGCCCACCTTCAATTTCAAGAAGGGCGCGCGGGAGTATAACGGCAATTTCCTGACCCTGGGCGAGGGGGATGTGCTGGTCATTGAGGGCATCCACTGCCTCAACGATCAATTTACCCACTCCCTGCCCAAGGAGAGCAAGTACAGAATCTACATCAGCTGCCTCACCACGCTGAGCATCGACGACCACAACCGCATCCCCACCACTGACGCCCGCCTCCTGCGTCGGATTGAGCGGGACGCCCGGACCCGGGGCTACAGCGCCCAGGCCACCATCAGGATGTGGCCCTCCGTCCGGCGGGGCGAGGAAAGCAATATCTTTCCCTACCAGGACAGCGCGGATATGGTCTTCAACTCGGCGCTGATTTACGAGACAGCCCTGCTGAAGCCCTATGTGCAGCCTCTGCTCTTCGGTGTGCCAAAGGACAGCGAGGAGTATGTCGAGGCCAAGCGGCTGCTGAAGTTTCTGAACTATTTCCTGCCCATTCCTGCGGACAATGTGCCCAAGACCTCCCTGATGCGGGAGTTTATCGGCGGGGGCTGCTACCTCGCCTGAGCAAAAGGAGCGCCGCTTTTCGACGTCAAAGGCCGAAGAGCGGCGCTCCTTTTGGAGAGGCCCGGACGGGCAGAAGCTTTACGGCGCCTGCACGGTGAACTCGCCGGAAACCGTCTCCTCCGTGTCAAAGGTGGGGCCGGCCGCGTAGCTGAGCCGGTACCGCCCTTCCTCCAGATCGTCCCACAGCATGGAGACATCCTCCGACCACTCCCTGCCCGCAGCTGGCAGACAGCTGGGCGTACCGCAGAAGCCAACGCCGTCCTTGTAGGGAACCTCGTTCCACACGCCGTCCTCGTTCAGCTTCTCCAGATGGGGAATGTCCAGAACATACGCATCCTCGCCGGTGTTGTTGATGAAATACACCGGCAGGCGGTCTGTCGCAATACATCCATCCACAGCCGGAAACGGTTCATCAGAAATGTACAGTTCATAGTCAGCTTCCAGCTCCGGCAGGGCCTGCGGGACCGGCTGAGACACCGGAGCAGGCTCCACCGCAGCTGCCGGGCCAGAAGGCCCGCTCTCCGGCTCCCGGGGTACGTCCGCTCCTCCAGCGGCGCAGGCCGTCAGGCTCATCAACACGGCAAGCAGTATGGCAAATATCCTTTTCATACCAGCAACCTCCTTTTTCCTTCTGTTCTTAGGACGAAAAAGGAGGCTGTCTGGTTCCCATAACCGGGAAATTTATTTTACAGTGAAGCCGTTGACTGCGGCGTGGGCCACATAGGTCCCCAGCTCATCCCGGACGTCCACCTCATAGAGACAGGTCGTCCGCCCGTCCTTCAGGGACCGGGCCTCCGCCAGCAGCTCCGTCCCCTTTGCGGGAGACAGGAAGGTGATGGACACGTGCTGGGTGACGGAAATTTTATCGGTGAACCCATTGGACGCGACGGCGTAGGCGAAGTCGGCCAGCGTGAAGACCGCCCCGCCCATGGGGACGTTGTTGGCGTTCATGTGGCAGGGGCGGAGCTTCATGGCGCACAGCGCCCTGCCCGGCTCCGCCTCGCGGATCACAATTCCGGCCGCCTCGGTAGCGAAGCGGTCCGCCTGAAAGCGGGCGGTCAGTTCTTCAATCGTTGGCATACGGTCAGCCTCCTAAATAAGCCTTTCTCACCTGATCGCTGGCCATCAGCTCCGCACCGGTGCCGCTGAGGGAGATCCGCCCCGTCTCCAGGACGTAGGCCCGGTCGGCCACCGACAGAGCGGCCTGCGCGTTCTGCTCCACCAGCAGGATGGTCGTCCCGGCCTCATGCAGCTCCTTGATGATGTCAAAAATCTGCTCCACCAGTATAGGGGCCAGTCCCATGGACGGTTCATCCAGCATCAGCAGCCTGGGCCTGCTCATCAGCGCCCGGCCCATCGCCAGCATCTGCTGCTCACCGCCGGAGAGCGTCCCGGCAATCTGCCTCCGCCGCTCCTCCAGCCGGGGGAACCGCTTGTACACGTCCGCAATGCCGGGGGCGATGGAGGAATTCGCCTGCGTGTATGCCCCCATCTCCAGATTTTCCTCCACTGTCATCTGAAGGAAAATCCGCCGTCCCTCCGGAACCTGAGCCAGCCCTCTTTCGACCAATTTATGGGCGGCAATGCCCTTCAGATCCTGCCCCATGAACTGCACCGATCCGCTCCGGGGGTGCAGCAGCCCGGAGACCGTATTCAATACGGTGGACTTCCCCGCGCCGTTGGCCCCGATAAGGGTCACGACCTCACCCTCGTTGACCTCGAAGGAAACACCCTTCACAGCATGGATACTGCCATAATACACATGGATGTCTTCAACTTGCAGCAATGCCATGTCACGCCTCCTTCCGCTTCCCGAGGTAAGCCTCGATGACCGCCGGGTTGGCCTGGATGTCATCCGGCGTACCCTTGGCAATGATCCTGCCAAAGTTCAGCACGCAGATGCCCTCGCAGACACCCATCACCAGGTTCATATCATGCTCAATAAGCATAATCGCAATTTGGAAAGTATCCCTGATTTTCCGGATATTATTCATCAATTCCGCCGTTTCGGAGGGGTTCATGCCCGCCGCAGGCTCATCCAGCAGCAAGAGACTGGGCTTGGTCGCCAGCGCCCGCACGATCTCCAGACGCCGCTGCGCACCGTAAGGCAAACTCCCCGCCTGATACCCCGCCATGTCCTGCATGTCAAAAATACTCAGCAGCTCCAGCGCTTTTTCGTGGGCCTCCTTCTCCTTCTTCCAATAGGAGGGCAGCCGCAAAATGCCGGATACCGCGCTGTACTTCATGCGCTCATGAAGCCCAACCTTGACATTCTCCTCCACAGTGAGGTTGCCGAACAGCCGGATGTTCTGGAACGTCCGGGCTACGCCCATGTGGTTGACCTGAATGGTGTTCTTTCCCGCCGTGTCGCGGCCGTCGATCATGACGGTGCCCCGGGTGGGCTGATAGACCTTCGTCAGAAGGTTGAAGACCGTGGTCTTTCCCGCGCCGTTGGGCCCGATGAGCCCCGCAATCTCGGTCCGGCCGATGGCCATGTTGAAATCGTCCACGGCAGTCAACCCGCCAAAGTCGATGCCCAAATGGCGGCATTCGAGAATAGGCCGCTTGTCCACGTCCCGCTCAGGGATGATGTTGGTGCTGGGGACCGGTACCAGCTTCGGCTTAGGATAATTGTTTTTCTTCTGTTCGCTCATTGACCGTCGCCCCCCTTCACTTTGACGTCCTTGACGCCGGCTTTTTCTTCTTTTTGAACACAGACCCAAAGAAGTTCTTCAACGTCGGATTATTGGTCGCCAGCATCACCAGGATGAGGATGATGGCATAAATCAGCATCCGGTACTCAGCGATGTCGAAGCTGCGCAGCAGCTCCGGCAGCACGTACAGCAGCGCGGCGGCGATCATGGAGCCGCGGATGGACCCCAGCCCGCCCAGCACCACGAACACCAGCACCAGAATAGACGTGTTGAAATCAAACTTGCTGGCGACGGTGGAGGAGTAGTTCAGCCCGAACAGCGCCCCCGCCGCCCCCGCCAGGGCGGCGGAAATCACGAAGGCCATCAGCTTGTACTTGGTGACGTTGATGCCCACGCTCTCAGCGGCGATGCGGTTGTCCCGCAGGGCCATGATCGCCCGGCCCGCCCGGCTGTTCACCAGATTCTGCACCACCAGCAGCGTAATGAGGATCAGGACGAACCCGGCGGTAAAGCTGGCCAGCTTGGTGACGCCTACCGCGCCCATGGGTCCCTTGATGATCGTTGTGCCGTCCTCGGCCAGGATGAAACGGTCAGAGTTGAGCGCGACGTGGAGGCCCGTGCCGTCCACACCCACGTAGAGTACCATGATGATATTCTTGATGATCTGACCAAAGGCCAGGGTGACAATCGCCAGATAGTCGCCCCGGAGCCGAAGCACCGGCACGCCTACGATTACGCCGCCCAGCCCGCCCGCCAGTGCGCCTGCGGCCATGCTCACCGCCAGACGCAACGGCACGGCAGGAAGTACGCTCTGAAGCAGGATGGAGGTCACAATGCCGCTGAACGCACCCAGGCTCATAAAGCCAGCGTGTCCCAGGCTCAGCTCGCCCAGGATGCCCACCGTCAGGTTCAGCGACATTGCCATGACCACATAACAGCAGGCAGGCACCAGCAGGCTCTGGAGGGAGTTGGATACCATCCCGCCGCCAATGAGAAACTGGAGAACGAGATAAACGACAAGGATGATGCCGTAATTGATGAATCCATTCAAGGAATTTTTGTTCAGTTTCTTTTTCATGGCCGCCTCACACTTTCTCAGGAACGTACCTGCCCATCAATCCGGTGGGCTTCACCAGCAGCACGACGATGAGTACCGCGAAAACTACCGCGTCGGAGAGGTCTGTGGAAATGTATGCTTTTGCAAAGGTCTCGATGATGCCCAGCAGGATGCCTCCCAGCAAGGCCCCAGGAATGGAGCCAATGCCTCCGAACACCGCGGCGGTGAAGGCGCGGATGCCGGGCATGGAACCAGTCGTGGGGGAGAGCACGGGGTATGCCGAGCACATCAGCACGCCCGCTACTGCCGCCAGGGCTGAACCGATGGCGAAGGTCGAGGAGATGGTGGCGTCCACGTTGATGCCCATAAGCTGCGCGGCGGCCTTGTCCTCAGAGCAGGCCCGCATAGCCTTGCCCATCCTGGTGCGGGTGGTGAAAAGCGTCAGCGCCGCCATGACGGCGATACAGCAGACCACCGACAGAATTGCCACATAGGAGATGCCCAGCTGCCCAGGTACCAGTTCCAGAGTCCCCTCCACAACGGGAGTAAAGCGCTTGGTTGCCGCGCCCCAGAGGATCTGCGCCCCGTTTTGAAGAAAATAGCTGACGCCGATAGCGGTAATCAGCACCGCCAGGGACGGCGCCTGCCGCAGCGGCTTGTAGGCCAGACGCTCAATCACTACGCCCAGCACAGTACACACCACCACTGCCAGCAGTACGCCCACCACAGAGGGAAGGCCAAAGCGGCCTGCGGCGAAAAACACCATATATGCGCCCACCATTATCACGTCGCCGTGGGCGAAGTTCAGCATCTTGGCGATGCCATACACCATCGTATAGCCCAGGGCGATGATCGCGTAGATGCTCCCCAGGCTGATGCCAGTAATCACGTTATTCAAAAACGACATAAACTTACCTCTACGTTTCCTCTCTCTTTTCCTTGCGTGGGATGGAAAACACGATACGGCCATGGCGGACTCCTGTCTCCGCCATGGCCGGAAAAAAGGGCTGCCGGACCGCTCCGGCAGCCCTTTTCCGGGGTTGGGATGTGTACTGCTTACGCGCCGACGTAGGCGCCGTTTTCAACCCTGAAGATCAGCGGAGACTTGGAGATCTCACCGGTGTCCTTCCAGGTCATGCCGCTGCCGGTGAGTCCGTCCACCGCGAACCCGCCGCCGCCGAAGAGGGCGGCCAGAGCGTCGCACAGCTGGGCATGGTCCATATCCGCAAGGCCGTCAATCTGGGAGCAGGCCTCATAGATGGCGTACATGCAGTCGTAGCCGTCAGCGGCGAACTGGTTGGGCAGAATGCCGTGGTCCGCCTGGTACTTTTCCACAAAGGACTTGGTACGCTCATCCTCCGCGCCGGCGCTGAAGGGGGTCATCAGCAGCAGGCCCTCGGCCAGGGACTTGTCGAAGCCGTCCATGTCCAGCATACCGTCCATGCCGTCGCCGCCGATGAACAGGGGCGCGTAGCTCATCTGCTTGGCCTGGGACAGGATCAAAGACGCGGGGGTATAATAGATGGGCAGGAACACCACGTCGGCCCCGGCGTCCTTGCAGGCGTTGAGCTGTACGGTGTAGTCTGTGGTGGTGTCGTCCGGATAGGTCTGGGTGGCGACCACCTCCATGCCCTTGGCCTTGGCCTCCTCCAGGAATGCCTCGGCAATGCCGGTGGAGTAGGCGTCGCCGTTGTTGTAGATGACGCCGTACTTGGTGCCCAGATTATTTTCACTCAAATAGTCGGCGCCGGCAGTGCCCAGATAGGGGTCGGTGAAGCACATCTGGAACACATTATCCTTGCCGTTGACCACCTCGGGGGAGGAAGCGGAGGGCGTCAGCTGGAAGTAGCGGTCAGCGTACGTCTCAGAAGCCACGGCCACGCAGGGCGTCGTGGTGGTGCAGCCATAAATCACCTGGGCGCCCCAGTCCTTCAGGGTGTTGTAGGCGGACACGGCAGTGTCCGCCGCGCCAGTGTCGTCCTGATAATTGAACTCCAGCCTGACTGGGCCGTTCAGGGCGTTGATCTCCTCTACGGCGATTTCCGCGCCCCAGTAGGTGGCGGTACCGTATTGGGCGTTGTCGCCGGTCAGGGGGCCGATGCCACCGATCTTGATGGTCACAGCGTCGCCGCTGGGCTGGCTGCCGCCGGGGGTCTGGGCGTCGCCGCTCTGGTCATTGCCGGGTGTCTGGGTATCCCCCTGGGCCCCGTCGGGAGCGGAGCTGTTGTTGTTCTGGTTATCGTCATTGCCGCCGCAGGCTGCGAGGGCCAGGGTCATGACAAAAGCCAGAAGCAGTGCAAGAAACTTCTTCATGGAATCCTTACTCCTTTTACGTTTGACTTCTCTTCCTGGACGGATGTCTCCCCGAGGAAGAACAGCCTCATGATAAAACCTAATCCTCCAAAAGTCAACCGTCATTCTATACACAATTTAATTGCGGATAAACCACCAGTTTTATTGCCATTCCACACAAAACGGGCGAAAAAAGCATCTGCACAGCCGTTTTTTTGATGCTGGCAGGATATATTTTTTCTCTTTCACCATGAATAAAATTCATATTAATGATAGAATCGGTCATATTACCAGGTCTATTGATACGCGGAGCCGCCCGCAGTCCCAGACTGCGGGCGGCTCCTTCCGGCTTATATCAAATTCAACTTGTTTCCGAATGAAAGACACGGCGTTCACGATTTGCCCAACGCCGCGTCCTGAAGCTCGTCAAAGGCTGCCATGCACTCGTCCACCGACGCGCCGGCCAGCAGCTCCCGCACAATCAGGCAGGTGTTCCCCCACTGCTCCACGTTCATCCCGGCGTTGGAGCCAAGCACATAGACCCCCTCCTCGATCCGGTCATTGAGGGGCTTTAAAGCGGGGATGCAATCCACCTTTACATTTTTCGAGGGGGAAATCACCCGGTTGGTCTCCGAATAAATCCGGAGCGCCTCATCTGAGACCATGATATCCAGAGCCTGAGCCGCTTCCTCCCGGTGCTCCGCGCCGGCGCCCACGGCGAACCCCGTCATGGGCATCACCGGCATCTGGCCCCGGCTGCTGGGAAAACCGATAACCTGCATCTCAAAATCCGTCTTGCCATAGGCGGTCTCCGTATTTGCCGCGCCCCAGTAGGCCATGACGATAGGGGTCTTCCCCGCCAGGAAGTCCGGCCCCTCCGTCTCGATGGCTTCACCGACGGCGGCCTTCTCCGCGTCAATATAGCCCTCATCAATGAGCGTCTGAAGAAACTCGAAGCCGGGGCGCATATAGTCGCTGTATCTGGCCTCGCCGCTGTTGAGGGCCGCGATCTCCGCCTCCGTGTTCCCGCCGTTGTACAGGTCGGCGTAGGCCTGCGCGAAAACGAAGATCTCCAGCCACCAGCGGTTGGCCCCGATGGGCGTTTCAATCCCGTTCTCCTGAAACACCCGGCAGCACGCAAGGAACTCCTCCGGCGTCTCCGGCAGGGCGAGGCCGTACTGCCGGAACATGTCCACGTTGACGAACAGGCCGTAAGCCACCACCTCCTGGGGAATGGCCACCAGCTTCCCGTCCACCGTGTTGGCGGTGCGGATGACCTGCCGCAGGTTCTTCGCGCTGTCCAGCCCGGACAGGTCCATCAGCTTTCCCTCGGCCCCCAGGGCCATGATGGTATCCGGGTTGAGCAGGTAGAGATCGTCCATATTGTTCCGCGCCCGGTCCAGGCAGACCTCGTCGTAGGTCTTTTCCTGGTAGTTCTCCGCCGTATACGTTCTGTATACCATGGTCACGCCCAGCGCTTCCTCCGCGATTGCGACCGTCAGGTCCGATGCGGTCCGGGCCACGTTCTCCGCGTCGGGGGCCGTCTTTTCCATGGGGCTGAACAGATTGACGATCCGCTCCTCCTCCTTGTCCTGGGGGATCAGGTTCTTGGGGGCGCTCTGGCCGCCGCAGGATGACAGCGACAAAACAGCCAGCGCCGCCAGACAGGCAGAAATCCATTTGCGCCTCTTCATATTCTTCGTAGACCGTCCTTTCGTCCGATATGTTGTCTGATAACCTTTTTCAAAAGCGCCATATCCAGGGGCTTTGGCACGTGAGCGTCCATACCGGCGTCCAGCGCGGCCTTTTCATCCTCAACGAAGGCGTTGGCCGTCATGGCAACAATCGGAATCCGCCCCGCGTCCTCCCGGTCCAGGGAGCGGATAGCCCGGGTAGCCTCATGGCCGTTCATCACCGGCATCTGGACGTCCATCAGGATCGCGTCAAACTCGCCCCTGGCCGAGCGCTGGAATCGCTCCACCGCAAGACGGCCGTTGGCCGCAATCTCGCAGGCGGCTCCCTCCAGCTCCAGCAGCTCCGCCAGGATCTCCGCGTTAACCTCATTGTCCTCTGCGACGAGGAAGCGCATTCCATTGAGGACGCCGGCCTCCTCCTGGTCCGGCACGGGCTCCCGCTTGTTCCACAGCTCCTCGATCTTTGTCCGGAGGGCGGAAACGAAGAAGGGCTTCGTGAGGGCATCCGTGCGGCTGAACTGAAGGGCCTCCTCCATGTCCGGCGCGTCAAATTCCGCCAGAAGCAGAAGGGGCGCGGCCTCCGGAAGACTCTCCCGCAGCGCCCTGGCCGCCGGCAGGCCGCCGTCCTCCCAGTCCAGCAGCGCAAGCTGGAACGTTTTGCCGCTTTGAAGCTGTTCCAGCGCCTCCTCCGCGTTGACGGCGGTGTCCAGTTGGACGCCCGTATCCTGCATGCGGGACAGGATGTCCTCCCGGCTCTCCGCGTCTCCGCCCACCGCCAGAATGCGGGAGATGCCCCGATTGCTCCAGAACTGCCGGTCCGCCGCCTCCTCCAGCACGCGCAGCTCCAGCTCGACCCGGAAGAGGGAACCCTGGTCCACCTGGCTGGACACCTCGATGGTCCCGCCCATCAGCTCCACGATGCTCTTGGTGATGGCCATGCCCAGCCCGGTGCCCTGCACCTTGTTG
>JAAWQM010000030.1 GCA_022800525.1 Oscillospiraceae bacterium | reverse complement strand
GGCCATCGGCTCCGCCGGCCCCACCACCTCCTACCGCATGGACGCCTACAGCCCGCTGATGATCTCCCTGGGCGAGACGGGCATGATCGGCAAGGGCAAGCGGGGTCCGGAGGTCATCGCCGCCATGAAGGAGCACGGCGCGGTGTACTTCGGAGCCATCGGCGGCTGCGGCGCGCTGCTGGCCCAGTGCGTGAAGAAGGCGGAGATCGTAGCCTACGAGGACCTGGGCGCGGAGGCCATCCGCCGCCTGGAGGTGGAGAATTTCCCGGTCATCGTGGTCATCGACAGTGAGGGAAACAACCTCTACGAGACCGGACGCACCGCCTATCTGGAGACCCTGGAGGCATAATCCCGCCGGAGAAGTTGCAGTCCGCCAAACGGACGCCTGTCCGGAGTTGCAGTCCCGCAGCCGGAAACTTGCTGTAACCGGAGCTTCCTTCCCCCGCATTGAAAGCCGTGAGGCTGTTCTGATTCCAAGGTTTTCTCCCCCGCCGGAGGGTCCGGCGGGGGAGCTTTGTTTTGCAAGAAAGGCTTCAGGACTTGCAGGAGCCGGAAAACGCGCCGGCGCAAAATGCAGGTTATACATTTTCGGCTTGCAAAAAGGCGGAAAAATTGTAAAATTTCACGAAACTATTGACAAATTCAATGGGACACCTTATGATATAGGCATATGCGTCCGGAATCCTTCCGGAGCAATTTTAATGCAGAGGTGGTATCTATGGAGAGCGGGAAAAAGAAGAAGGTCTTGGTTATCGGGGTCATTGGAGCCGACGTCCACGCGGTAGGCAACAAGATCCTGTATCACGCATTTACGGAGGCTGGCTTCGATGTGGTGAACCTGGGCGTGATGGTGTCCCAGGAGGAGTATATTGCCGCGGCGATTGAGTCGGCTGCGGACGCCATCGTCATCTCTTCCCTCTATGGGCAGGGTGAGCTGGACTGCCGCGGAATGCGGGAGAAGTGCGACGAGGCCGGTCTGAAGGGCATCCCCCTGCTGGTCGGCGGCAACATCGTCATCGGCAAGCAGAAATTTGAAGACGTGGAAAAGCGGTTCAAGGAAATGGGCTTCGACCGGGCGTTCCCCCCAAACACAGCGCCTGAAACGACAATCGAGGCCCTGCGGGAGATCCTGCATATGGACGGTGAAGCGCAATGACCCCCGTCCTGCTCATCGACTTCGGCAGCACCTATACAAAGCTGACCGCTGTGGATATGGACGCGGAGGCCCTTCTGGGGACGGCCGCGGCTTATACCACGGTACAGACTGACATCAACGACGGCCTCAGCCAGGGACTCCGGCTTCTGGAGGAAAAAACCGGGAAGCTGGAGTTCCGGGAGACCTTCGCCTGCTCGTCCGCCGCCGGAGGGCTGCGGATGGTGACCAGCGGACTGGTGCCCGAGCTGACCAGCGAGGCCGCCAAACTGGCCAGCCTGGGAGCGGGCGCCAAGGTCGTGGGCCTTTACTCCTTTCAGCTGACAGAGGACGATCTTGAGGATATCAAGGCAGCCCGTCCGGACATTCTTCTGCTGGTAGGCGGCACCGACGGCGGCAACAAGGAGTGCATCCTTCACAACGCGAACATGCTGGCGCAGCTGCCGCCGGACTTCCCCATTGTCATCGCGGGCAACCGGACGGCGGCGCGGGAGTGCGAACGGATTTTGTCCGGCCATACGACGTATATCTGCCCCAACGTCATGCCGAAGTTCGGCGTGCTGAACATCGAGCCTACCCAGAGCAAGATCCGGGATATCTTCCTGAACCGGATTGTCCAGGCCAAGGGCCTGTCCCGTGTGACCGGCCTGCTGTCGGACATCCTCATGCCCACCCCGTCGGCGGTGCTCCAGGCGATGGAGCTGCTGAGCAAGGGCTGCGAGGGCGAGTACGGCATCGGCGACCTGGTGGCTGTGGACGTTGGCGGCGCGACGACCGACGTCTATTCCATGGCCGACGGGATGCCCGAGCAGATGAACACCGTCTACAAGGGCCTGCCGGAGCCTTTCGCCAAGCGGACTGTGGAGGGCGATATTGGAATGCGCTACAGCATCCGGGGGATTGTGGAAGCTGCCGGGGTCAGCCGCGTCAGCCAGCTCTCTGGTCTTGCCGCCCCGCGGGCGGAGGAGCTGGTGGCGATGCTGCGGGACCACACGGACAAGCTGCCGGACGGCGACCCGGAGCTGGAGGCTCTGGACTATGCATTGGCCTCCCTGGCCGTGGAAACGGCGGTGGCCCGCCACGCGGGAACCATGGAGGAGACCTATACCATGATGGGCAAGACCTTTGTCCAGTCAGGGAAGAACCTGATGAACGTCAAACAGATTGTAGTGACAGGCGGAAGCCTGATCCATACCAAACGAGTGGCGGAGATCGCGCGGCACGCCCTCTGGTCCGCCGCCCAGCCGGATTCCCTGCGTCCAAGGAACGCGGATGTCTGGGTGGACAAGACCTATATTTTAGCCGCCATGGGGCTCCTGGCGGGGCGCTACCCGGCCACGGCCCTGAGAATCATGAAAAAGGAGTTGGAGAAGTATGGAACTGAAGAATAAAAGAATTCCGGATGACGAGTTCGCCCGGCTGCGTCAGGAGGTCCTGGCGCAATGGCCCACCGGAAAGGATGTAGACCTCCAGGAGGCGGTGGATTATCATAAGGCCATGCCGGACGAGCGCATCTTTTCCAAGAAGCTGCTGGCCGCCAAGGAAGCGGGCAGGACGCTGGTCCAGCCCCGCGCCGGCGTGCCGGTCATCAGCGAGCATATCAAGCTGCTGGAGCACCTCCAGGACGAGGGCGAGGCCGATCTGCTGCCCACCACCATTGACAGCTACACCCGCCAGAACCGCTACGAAGAGGCGGAGAACGGCATCAAGGAGTCCGTCCGCCTGAGCCGCGCCATGCTCAACGGCTTCCCGGCGGTGAACCATGGCGTTTCCGGCTGCCGTCAGGTCATTGAGAGCGTCCACACCCCCGTCCAGGTCCGCCACGGCACCCCGGATGCCCGGCTGCTCACCGAGATTTCCTACGCGGGCGGCTTTACCAGCTACGAGGGCGGCGGCATCTCCTATAACCTGCCCTACTGCAAGAACATCCCCATGGAGCGCACCATCCGGGATTGGCAGTATGTGGACCGTCTGACGGGCCTGTACGAGGAGATGGGCGTTTCCATCAACCGCGAGCCCTACGGCCCCCTGACCGGTACGCTGGTGCCTCCCTGCATCTCCCACGCGGCGGCTATTATCGAGGCGCTGCTGGCGGCGGAGCAGGGCGTAAAGAACATCACCGTTGGCTACGGCCAGTGCGGCAACCTGGTCCAGGACGTGGCCGCCATCCGCACCCTCCAGAAGCTGACGGATGAATACCTGAACAAATACGGCTACACCGACGTGGTCGTCACCACCGTGCTGCACCAGTGGATGGGCGGCTTCCCCGCCGACGAGGCCAAGGCGTTCGGCGTCATCTCCACCGGCAGTCTCATCGCGGCCTTCTCCAAGGCCACCAAGGTCATCGTCAAGAGCCCCCACGAGGCCGTAGGTATTCCCACCAAGGAAGCCAACGCCCAGGGCCTGCGCTGCACCAAGCAGGTGGTCAACATGATGGCGGACCAGACCTTTGAGGACGCCCGCCTGCCCCAGGAGGAGGAGATCATCTGCCAGGAGACCCGCTGCATCGTGGACAAGTGCTTCGAGCTGGGCGACGGCGATATCGCTGTGGGCGTATGCCGCGGCGTGGAGGCCGGTGTGCTGGACGTGCCCTTCGCTCCCTGCCGGGCCAATGCGGGCCTCATGCTCCCCTGCCGCGACAACGACGGCGCCATCCGCATCCTGAACGTGGGGCACCTGCCCTTCCCCAAGGACCTGCAGGACTTCCACGCCGGCAAGATTGCCGAGCGCGCCGCAGCGGAGAACCGGAAAGCCTCCTTCCAGATGGTCACCGACGACGTTTACGCCATCGGCAAGGGCCGTCTGGTGGGCAGACCCAGATATTAATTTCAGATCAGCTTAAAATGACAAGGAGACGTAACCATGAAAATTGTTGATGTCATCTGCTCCCCTGGACGTACCGGATTTTACTTTGACGACCAGCGCGCCATCAAGGGCGGCGCGGGCCATGACGGCGTGTTCTACACCGGCGAGCCTGTGACCGAGGGCTTCACCGCCGTGCGGCAGGCCGGCGAGTCCATCTCCGTGATGCTGGTGCTGGAGGACGGCCAGATTGCCATGGGCGACTGCGCCGCCGTACAGTACTCCGGCGCGGGCGGACGCGACCCACTGTTCCTGGCGAGAGATTTCATCCCCATTATCGACAAATACATCAAGCCCGAGCTGGTGGGCAAGGAGGCCAACGACTTCCGGGGCCTGTGCAAGATGATGGAAGCCATCCAGGTGGAGGGCAAGCGCCTGCATACCGCCATCCGCTACGGCGTCAGCCAGGCCATCCTGGACGCGGTTGCCAAGGCCACGGGCCGCCTCATGTGCGAGGTGGTGGCGGACGAGTACGGCTGCACCGTCTCCGAGGCTCCCATTCCCATCTTTACTCAGTCCGGCGACGACCGCTACGACAACTCCGACAAAATGATTATCAAGGGCGCCCAGGTCCTGCCCCACGCCCTCATCAACAACATCGACAGCAAGCTGGGCCGCAATGGCGAGAAGCTGCTGGAGTATGTGGCGTGGCTGTCCAACCGCATCCAGACCAAGCGCGTTGATCCCAGCTACAGTCCCATCCTGCATATCGACGTCTACGGCACCATCGGGGCCGCCTTCGGCAACAATAACTACAAGGAAATGGCCGACTATCTGGCCAAGCTGGAGGAGGCTGCCAAGCCCTTCCATCTGCGCATCGAGGGCCCCATGGACTGCGACTGCGACCGTGAGACCCAGGTGGAGGCCCTGGCGGGGCTGACCCGTGAGATGGACGAGCGGGGCATCAACGTGGAGCTGGTGGCCGACGAGTGGTGCAATACCCTGGAGGACATCAAGATTTTCGCCGACCGCAAGGCGGGCCACATGGTCCAGATCAAGACCCCTGACCTGGGCGGCATCAATAACACCATTGAGGCGGTGCTCTACTGCAAGGAGAAGGGCATCGGCGCGTACCAGGGCGGCACCTGCAACGAGACCGATCGCAGCGCCCAGGTGTGCGTACACTGCGCCATGGCGACCCAGCCGGTGCAGATTCTCGCCAAGCCCGGCATGGGCGTGGACGAGGGATACATGATTGTCTATAACGAGATGAACCGTATCCTTGCGTTCCGGAAAGCGAGAAAGCAAAAGTAAAACATAGACCGAAAGAGGACGCTTCTCCTGACAGGAGAAGCGTCCTTTGCACGATTGCCAGTGTAAAAGGATAAAGTTTAGGGCCGCCCTTTTCAAAGGGCGGCAGGGTCCAGGGACAGAGTCCCTGGTGGGTTTGGGCGAAGCCCAATATGTCACAATGCAGCTCTTTATTGCCGTATCTGCAAAAGATAGTCCTCATCTGAAATTCCGGGTAAAAATGAACAGGTATATTCTTTTATAAAAAGATATTTCTCATCAAACCTATCCTGAAGGACCGGCTTCAAATGGTCTGAGAACCAGTTTATAAACCAATTGACACAGGGCTCCAATTCGTCAAATCGGGGTTCGCCAAGCCGAAGTCCTATGGAATTGTCGGGCGCTGGACACCATTTCCCCTGGAAGTATAAAAACACCTGCGTGTGCGTCTGGTGCAATTCGCTGGACAAATATTCCATAAACCAGGACCGGCAGGGCAGGCTATGTTTCGCACAATAGGCTTTTATCAATTCCGCTACATCCCAGCACCAGCCGCAGTTATTTTTCACCACATCTTCCGGGGATGAAAAGGCATATTCATACTCTTTGAAATCCGCATCGTCTGCAAAATGCAGCCGGCCAAGGGGATCATGATAACCGTACCGGATATTCTCAACATACCGGAAAAAGACCGCTGGGTCCATCTTCATTACATCCTCATACAGTATCATATTTCATAGCCTCCAATTTTCAAACTTCGCCGCCACAACGAAAACCACCTTATTTTTCCGCTTTTCCCGGCAGCTCTCCCGGCGCGGGATGCTGACCGAAATGCCGCTGGAGCCAGGCGTCGCAATGCTGCACCCAGACGGCGCAGGCGGGAGAGGCCATCCACAGATCCTCCGGCGAATAGACCGTGTGGTCCGCCAGAGACTGGCCATGGCGTCCATGGGGGTACATCCGCAGCTCTACCGGCACCTTTCTGGCCCGCAGGGCTTTTTCCAGCAGCAGAGAGTTCTCCATAGGCACACAGGTGTCGTCCGCCGTGTGCCAGATAAAAAACGGCGGGCACTTTTTTGAGACCTGTTTCTCCAGGGAGGCCAGCTCCTCCAGTTCCGGGCGGCGTTCTCCCAGCAGGTTGTCGAAAGACCCCTGATGGGCGAAGGAACCGCTGGTGACCACCGGGTAGCAGAGGACCACGCCGTCAGGCCGGAACATGGACGAACGCTTTCGCAGAGGGCGGTAGAGCTCCTGCTTGTTCCACAGCGTCCCGGCGCAGCCCGCCAGATGCCCGCCTGCGGAAAAGCCCATGACGACGACGGCGGCGGGGTCCACATGATAGCGCTCCCAATTCGTGCGCACATGAGCAATGGCCGCCAGCAGCTGCCGCTGGGGAACCGGCCAGCGGCCCCGGGGGGCCGTGTGGTATTTCAGCACAAAGGCGGCGTACCCCAACCCGGCGAAGCGGAGGGCCACCGGTTCCCCCTCCCGGTCGGAGAGGAAACCGTAGCCCCCGCCGGGACAGATGATGACCGCCGCCCGGAGGCGTCCCTCCCCCAGCTCGGGGGAGGCGTCGGGGGCGTAGGCGGTCAGCTCAGCCGCCCCGTCCGCGTCAGGGACGGTCAGGTAAATGGTTTCGTGCAGCATATCAAGGCGTCCTTTCATATGTATCAGGCGATCAGGCAGACGGAACCGGCGGAACGGATGCCCAGCGTGTAGCAGGCGCCCTCCTTGGTCAGAGCCTCCATGCGGCTGGTAAAACCGTCCAACAGATCCAGCGGGACAAATGCCTGGATGGTCCCGGCAAAGCCGCCGCCATGGATGCGGCAGGCGCCCCGGTCCCCCAGCTGTTCCTCCGCCTGGGCCAGCAGCACCGCCATAGGCTGGACCCGGCTGTCCCGGTAAGTGGAGACGTTTTGTAAGTACATGAACGAGGAGCGTCCGGACTGGCGTACAAGGCGGAGAAAGGCGTTGAAATCATTCCGCTCCAGGGCCTCCAGCTGCTGTGCGACCCGCTGGTCGTCCTGGTAGAAATGGATGGCCCGCAGGGCCGCCCGGTCGCCGCAGGCGGCGCGCACCGCGGGCAGCGCCCGCTGGAACTCCTCATAGGGAACCTCCCCCAGGACCTCCCTGCCAAAGCAGGCCGCCGCCTGACACATCTCCCGGGGGATGGAGGCGTAGTCCTCAATGAGGGAGGCGTGGCTGGCCCCGGCGTCCACGATACACAGGGCGCAGCCATGTGCCGCCAGATCGACCCCAACCTGCCGGATGGACGGGCAGGCCGGGTCCTGGAACCCTGCGGCGATGACGCCCCCGCAGGCGCAGGAGAGCTGGTCCAGCAGGCCGCAGGGCTTGCCGTAGTAGACATTTTCCGCATACTGGCCCACCTGGGCCAGCTGGACGGGCGGGATCTGTCCTCCGCAGAACAAATGGTTCATGATGGTACACACCATCACCTCAAAGGCGGCGGAGGAGCTGAGCCCGCTGCCCCGCAGCACCCGGGTCGTGGTGTAGGCGTCAAATCCGCCGATGGTATAGCCCAGCTGGGTCAGCTGCGCCGCCACGCCGCGCACCAGAGAGGGGGAGCTCCCCCTCTCAGCGTCCTGGATGTCCAGGTGGTCCAGGTCCACCTCCGCCAGCCGGTGGTGGCGGGATTTGATGCGGATTACACGGGAGCCGTTGGGTGCGGCGCAGGCGATGGTGTCCAGATCCACCGCAGCAGCCAGGCAGCGTCCGCGCTGGTGATCGGTGTGATTGCCTCCAAGCTCCGTCCGGCCCGGCGTGGAAAAGAGCCAGGTGTCCGTAGTTTCATCGCAGGGAAAGGTCCCGGCGTATTCCTGCGCCAGCTCCAGCAGCCGCTGCGCAGCGTCCGGCGCACTGGAGCCGTACACCGGTTCCAGTCGGGGCAGCAGGCTGCCGTCCTCCAGCCCTCTCAGCAGATCTCCTCGTCTCATAGTCTTCGCCCTCCATCCGTTATTTTATTGCAGCACCATTTCCAAATAAGGGTGTTCCATCCTCGTGTTCCAAAAGACCATCCGGTCCCATTCGGTAATATCGTTGACAAATAGTACAAAGCACGATCAGGAAGAGGCTCGAAAAATGCATTTTTTCTATTCTACCATTTCTGGACGTCCATAGCAAGTGCGAACTGGAGAAAATCCATGTAAATCAATTTTGTGGTCCGCAGGGCGCGCCGGGGTTGCCTCGCCCCACAAATTGGGGTCCGTTTCCGAAAATTGATTTCCCTGGGAGAAAATGTCCATGTTTTCTTTTTCACCAAGCAAAGGGCCATAAAAAAGGAAATGTTGGATTTTCTCTTGACAAATCGGGAAACTTGGTTATAATAAGCATATCGCACCGGTATGGTGCGGCAAAATAAGGTTATGATAGAGGCGCGGCCGCCATCAGTACCTCCCCCGGCAAAACGTCAGACAACGCGGGAAGGGAAAGGGAACGCCGCCGAAGCGCCTGTTTACTGTCTGGTGAACAGGAGGCTGGGCCGTCGGAGAACATCCGCCGGACTGTCACGGAAACGTGGAGTGCTGTCATGACGGGCATACGGGTGTGTGTGCGTTCAGTCATGATTGCGTCATGACTGAATTTCATTTTTAGGAGGAAACACACATGAACACCCCAAGGACCCGCAAAGCATTGACCGCCGTACTGGCGGCGATAGCCTGCCTGTCGCTGGCGGCTACTGCCCTCGCCTCCGACGGCGGGACCGCCGTCTCCGGCATGTACGCAACCTTCTGGGCGCTGGTACCGCCTGTCGTGGCCATCATCCTGGCGCTCATCACCAAGGAAGCGTACTCATCCCTGTTTATCGGCATCCTGGTCGGCGCGCTGTTCCAGTGCGATTTCGCCCCTGTGGCAACCCTGGATACCGTGATTAACAACGGCTTTATCTCCGCCATTGAGGGCAACGCCGGCATCTTCCTGTTCCTGGTGCTGCTGGGCATTATCGTCGCCCTGGTCAACGCCTCCGGCGGCTCCGCCGCCTTTGGCCGCTGGGCGCAGAAGAACATCAAGACCCGCGTGGGGGCCATGCTGGCTACCTTTGTGCTGGGCATCCTGATCTTCATCGACGACTATTTCAACTGCCTCACCGTAGGCTCCGTCATGCGCCCCGTCACCGACGGCCACAGGATCTCCCGGCCCAAGCTGGCCTACCTCATCGACGCGACCGCCGCCCCGGTCTGCATGATCGCCCCGGTGTCCTCCTGGGCCGCCGCCGTGTCCAGTACGGCCGAGGACCTGAGCACCGGCATCAGCGGCATCCAGCTGTTCATCCAGGCAATCCCCTATAATTTCTATTCCCTGCTGACTTTCGTATTCATCATCGCCCTTGCTGTAATGAAGTTCGACTACGGCCCCATGAATCTCCACGAGCGGAACGCCCGGGAGAAGGGCGAGCTGGGCGCGCTGCCCGGCAGCAATACCGAAGAAGGCAGCGGCAAGGGCAGGGTCATGGACCTGATTATCCCCGTGATCATCCTGTTCGTCCTGTGTACGGCGGGCATGATTTATGTAGGCGGCTTTTTCGGCGTGGATGCCTGGGGCGGCACGAATCACGGCGGCGACTTCATCGGCGCCTTCGGCAATACGGACGCCTTCATCGGCCTGCCCTGGGGCGGCATGGTGGCTCTGGTACTGCTCGTGATCTATGTGGTGGCCCGCCGGGTGCTGAGCTTCAAGGACGCCATGGCCTGCGTCCCCAAGGGTTTCATCGCCATGGTGCCCCCCATCACCATCCTGACCCTGGCTGTGAGCCTGAAGAACATGACCAACCTGCTGGGCGCGGACGTATTCGTAGGCAACGCCATGGAGGGCGCTTCCAAGGGGCTCTACAGCCTTCTGCCCGCGGTGATCTTCATTGTGGCCTGCCTGCTGGCCTTCGCCTCCGGTACCAGCTGGGGCACCTTCGGCATCCTGATCCCCATTGTGGTGCCCGTCTTTGAGCCGGGCAGCGCGCTGCTGACCATCGGCATCTCCGCCTGCCTTGCGGGCGCGGTGTGCGGCGACCACTGCTCCCCCATCAGCGATACCACCATCATGGCCTCCGCCGGAGCGCAGTGCGACCACGTGACCCATGTGTCCACCCAGCTGCCCTACGCCGTCACGGTGGCGGCGGTGAGCTTCGTATGCTTCATCGTGGCCGGGTTCGTTCAGAACGCCGTCATCTGTCTGGCGCTGGGCGCGGTCCTGACGGTCGGGGCGCTGTTCGCGCTGCGGTCCGTGACGGCGAAAAGCTCTGGTTCTGTATGACCGGACAAACGGGTAACAGCTGCCATAGTTACGAGTTTCTTTGTATTTCCTTAATCTTTGCTTCCCGCTCTTGACGCTCGCCGCCGATTTCGCTATAGTAGGGACAAACCAAATCCACAGAGGAAAAATGGAGGAATCCCCATGGCGGATACATCAAGAGACAAGAGAAAGCGGATCGTCACTATCCCCAACCTGCTCAGCCTCTTCCGGCTGCTGCTTGTGCCGGTGATTGCGTGGCTGTACTGCTGGAAGGGAGATTATCCCCTCACCGCGTTCGTTTTGCTGCTGTCCGGCGCTACGGATATCGCGGACGGTCTGATTGCGCGGCGTTTCCATATGGTCAGCGACCTGGGAAAGGTGCTGGACCCCGTGGCGGACAAACTGACCCAGACCGTAGCGCTGGTGTGCCTGCTGACCCGGTTCCAAGCCGTCTGGTGGCTGCTGGGCGTGCTGGTCTTCAAGGAAACGGTGATGACCATTATGGGCATCCTGGTCATCCGCCGGACAAAGGCGGTATACAGCGCCGCGTGGCATGGGAAGCTGGCGACCTGCGTCTTGTACGCGGTGATTTTCACACATATCGTCTGGTATAATGTCCCGCAGTCTGTCTCCGCCGCGCTGGCGGCTGCGGGGGCCGCCTGCATCCTGCTGAGCCTTGTTCTGTATACTGCCGCAAACCTGCGGCGTCTGAAGGAAAACAGATAACATGCCGCCAGCCCCGGTTTCCGCTTCTGTGGAAACCGGGGCTGATCCTGCCTTACGGCTGCCTGTATGCTGCGGCAGAACTTGCAGTAAAATGGAGCGAATCTCCAGGACGAACATTTGTCAGACAGGCGCAGATGATAGCCGTCTGGGCACGATTCAGGACGCCTTTAGGGGCAAAGGTTCATTCTGTTCATGGTCATCTGAATTTTCGGTCTCGTCCGGCAGAACGGCGCCCTTGTCCACCATGACGCGGTACATCATCTCTGCCATAACTTCACGGGTAGTCTCGGTATTGCCGCAATGCTGTGAACCTCGCCAAAGAGATTGTGCTTGTCTTGATAGGCGATTCTGTACGCAGGCTCCCACCAGTCATCGTCCGCTCCAGGGTCTTCCGGCTCATCCTTGTAGAAAGCACGGGCCAGGATGGTTGTATACTGGACCGTATCCAGCTTTTCCGTCAGGGCTGAATGTTCCGGTTGCGGTGCCGGTCATCACACCGTCGTTATAGGTTAATTGGGACAATTCTACTTCTATAACAAGAGAATGTCAATGAGGCCGAAAGCTTGGACAGGGGAATCAATTTTGTAGGGGCGGAGATTATCCGCCCCTACAAAATTGATTCCCCTGCTGCGCACCTCCGGCGCAAAACCGATTTCCTTGAAACAAGGCCACTTTTCCCGTTGCAAAATCTGGAATCTGTGTTATACTATATGATGTATTTGTGTGTGAATCTTTACTCTCACAAAAGAGGAGTGTTTTCATAATGGGTCTGATGAAGAAAATTTTCGGCAGCTACAGCGACCGGGAACTGAAGCAAATTTATCCGATCGTAGATAAAATCGAAGACCTGGAGCCGGAGTATCAGGCGCTGTCCGACGCCCAGCTGCGGGACATGACGGTTCAGTTCAAGGAGCGCATCGCCGCCGGCGAGACCCTGGACGACATCCTGCCGGAGGCATTCGCCGCCGTGCGCGAGGCCGCCGTCCGGGTGCTGGGCCAGCGGCCCTTCCGCGTCCAGCTGGTGGGCGGCGTGGTCCTTCACCAGGGCCGCATCGCAGAGATGAAGACCGGCGAGGGCAAGACCCTTGTCGCCACCCTCCCCGCCTACCTGAACGCCTTGACCGGCAGGGGCGTCCATATCGTCACCGTCAACGACTATCTGGCAAAATACCAGAGCGAGTGGATGGGCAAGGTCTTCCGCTTCCTGGGCCTCTCCGTGGGACTCATCATCCACGGCCTGAGCAAGAAGGAGCGCCAGGCAGCCTACGCCGCCGATATCACCTACGGCACCAACAACGAGCTGGGCTTTGACTATCTGCGGGACAACATGGCCCTGTACGCCGGGGAGCTGGTCCAGCGGGGCCACAACTTCGCCATTGTGGACGAGGTGGACTCCATCCTCATCGACGAGGCCCGCACCCCCCTGATTATCTCCGGCATGGGCGAGCAGTCCACCCAGATGTACGACATGGCAGAGATGTTCGTCCGCCCTTTGAAGAAGCTGGTCATCGCGGAGACCGACGAGAAGGCCGAGGAGGACGTGAACCTGGACGCCGACTACGTAGTGGATGAGAAGGCCCGCACCGCCACCCTCACCGCCCGCGGTATCGCCAAGGCGGAGGAATTCTTCCATGTGGAGAACCTGTCCGACCCGGAGAACTCCACCATCAACCATCACATCAATCAGGCCATCAAGGCCCACGGCGTGATGAAGAAGGATATCGACTACGTCATCAAGGACGGCCAGGTCATCATCGTTGACGAGTTCACCGGCCGTCTCATGTTTGGCCGCCGGTACAGCGAGGGCCTCCATCAGGCCATCGAGGCCAAGGAGCGGGTGAAGGTGGAGCGGGAGAGCAAGACCTTGGCTACCATCACCTTCCAGAACTATTTCCGCCTGTACACCAAGCTGTCCGGCATGACCGGCACCGCGCAGACCGAGGAAGAGGAATTCGGCGCGATTTACAAGCTGGATATCATTGAGATCCCTACCAACAAGCCCGTAATCCGGCAGGACGACCACGACGTGGTCTACAAGACCGAGGAGGCCAAGTACCGGGCGGTGATCGAGCAGATCAAGGAGTGCCACGCCAAGGGCCAGCCGGTGCTGGTGGGCACGGTGTCCATCGAGAAGAACGAGGCCCTGTCCAAACTGCTGGCCAAAGCCGGAATCAAGCACAACCTGCTGAACGCCAAGAACCATGAAAAGGAAGCGGACATCGTGGCCCAGGCAGGCAAGCTGGGGGCTGTGACCGTAGCCACCAACATGGCGGGCCGCGGTACCGATATCATGCTGGGCGGCAACGCCGAGTATCTGGCCCGGGACGATCTGAAGCGGGCGGGCCTCACCGACGAGGTCATCGCCGAGGCCACCGGCTACGCCGACACGGACAACCAGGAGATCCTGGACGCCCGGAAGCTGTTCGCGGAGCGCGTGGAGAAGCACAAGGCCGAAATCGCCGGCGAGGCGGAGAAGGTCCGCGAGGCCGGGGGCCTGTTCATCATCGGCACTGAGCGCCACGATTCCCGCCGGATTGACAACCAGCTCCGGGGCCGCGCCGGACGGCAGGGCGACCCTGGCGAATCCCGCTTCTACCTGAGCCTGGACGACGACCTCCTGCGGCTCTTCGGCGGCGACCGGATTACCGGACTCATGGACCGGCTGGACCTTGGCGAGGACGTGCCCATTGAGAACAGGATGCTCACCAAGGCCATCGAGAACGCTCAGACCAGCGTGGAGTCCCGGAATTTCCAGTCCCGCAAGAGCACCCTGGAGTACGACGACGTGATGAACAAGCAGCGCGAGCTGATCTACGAGCAGCGCAAAAAGGTGCTGGACGGCACAGACCTGCGCAAGGACATCGCCGGGATGATCTCCAGCAGCGTCAGCGCGGCGGTTAACAGCGCCTTTGGGGAGAACAAGCATATCGACAGAGATGCCTTCCGGACCATGATGGGCTCTCTGGAGGGCGCCTTCTTTCCCAAGAACGCGGTGGGGCTGACTCCGGAGGAGGCGGAAAAGGCTTCTGCGGAGGAGCTTTCCGGACTTCTCACGGAAAAGGCCATGGAGACCTACGCCGCCAAGGAGGCGGAGATCGACAAGGCCCGGGAATCCAGCCCCAATATCCCCGACATGCGGGAGCTGGAGCGGGTCATCATGCTGCGGGTGGTGGACGAGTACTGGATGGACCATATCGACGCCATGCAGGACCTGCGCCAGGGCATCCGGCTCCAGGCTTACGCCCAGTCCAACCCTGTGGACGCCTATAAGCGGGAAAGCCTGCATATGTTTGAAGAGATGGTCTCCGCCATCCAGGATGAGACCGTCCGGCGGCTTTACTCCGTGCGGCTGAAGACCAACGAGGAGGTCAAGCGGGAGCGGGTGGCCACCGGCATCACCGAGGGCCGGGGCGACGGCGCCGTCAAAAAGCAGCCCCGCCGGGTGCAGAAGGTGGGCCGCAACGACCCCTGCCCCTGCGGAAGCGGAAAAAAGTACAAGAAGTGCTGCGGGAGAGATGAATAAATATGGATACGTGGGATATTCTCAACAGCGTCTATGGAGCGCTCTACCAGCGGGTGCAGATCTTGGGGCGGGAGCTGGCGGCCGCCGGGTACGCCGCCCGCTGGAGCTGGTATAACCTCCACGCCACCCGGCGGGGAGACGAATACAAGATGGAGCTTTTCCCCATTCCCGTCATTACAGTGGGGAGATGGTGCGACGTGGTTCTGGAATTGGATTCCATCTGCGTGGACGCCCATCTCTCCAATGAGCAGGCGCGCTCCTTCCGTTGGAACCGGGTGATCTGGCCCTTTGAGCTCTACGGCGTGGAGGACTACACCGAGGACCTGTACCGTCCGGGCATGTCCAGGGACGGCCTGCCGGAGCTGATCAAACAGTACGGCGGTGAAATCGGAGTTGCTTTCGCCTTGCCGAAGGACTGCGGGGACGATGAGGTCATGGCAATCGTCAACGCCTGCCGGGAGTGGGACACCCACGTTGGGGTGTCTGAAACCTGATGGAGGTACCATGTCTTTTCAAACGCGACAATATCATGAGGTAGTCTACCACACCTCCAGCGTGCTGGAGAACAAACAAATTTTCCACGGCTTTTCCACCCGGCTGGGCGGCGTCAGCGGAGGGCGCTTCGCCTCCCTGAACTTCCGCGCCAGCGGGCCGGAGCCGGATGACCGGGCGAACGTCCAGGAGAATTACCGCCGGTTCTGCGCCGCGCTGGGCGCGGACCCGGCGGGCCTGGTGCTTTCCAAGCAGGTCCATGAGGACACCGTCCGCCATGTGACCGGCGCGGACCGGGGCAAATATTTCATCGTTCCCGCCGACTACACCGCCGACGCCCTGGTAACCGATGAGCCGGGACTGAGCCTGATGGTGTTCTCGGCGGACTGCATCATTCTGCTGCTCCACGACCCCGTGACCCGCTCTATCGGCGCGGTCCACGCCGGGTGGCGGGGCACCGCCCTGGACCTCCCCGCCAAGACCGTTCGGGAGATGGGACGGCTTTTCGGCGCGAAGCCGGAAAACATCCGTATCGCCATCGGCGCGGGGATCGGCCCCTGCTGCTTTGAGACCCACGGCGACGTGCCGGACGCTATGCGCGCCGCCTTCGGCGGCGGAGCGGAGGACTACATCAAGCCCCGGGGCGCGAAGTGGACCGTAGACCTGAAGGCCATCAACGCGTGGCGGCTGCGGGAGGCGGGCGCGGCGGCGGAGCGGATTGACGTCTGCCCCCTCTGCACCGCCTGCCGCCCGGACCTCTACTGGAGCCACCGGATTACCGGAGACCGCCGGGGCGTTCAGGGGGCGCTGATTGGCCTGCCGGAGGACCTGCGATGAGGCGGCTGGCTGCGCTGCTGCTGGCGTCGTGCCTGCTGGCGGGCTGCGCCGCCTGGGAGGCGGAAGAACTGGAGGTTGAGCAGGGCTGGGAGAGCTACCAGCAGCTTCCGGCGGAGGAGCCGGAAGAGCCGGCGGAAGCAGAACCGGAGTATCCCGCCGCCTTTTCCCTGGCCTATCAGAAGGGCCAGACGCTGGACCCCATCTCCTGCGGCGAGGGGGTTCAGGAGGCGATTGCCTCCCTCCTGTATGAGCCGCTGTTCCGCCTGGACAGCCAGTTCCAAGCGGTCCCCCTGCTGTGTGAGAGCTATGAGTGGAACGAGGCGGGGACTGTCTGCACGCTGACGCTGCGCCGGGACGCGCTGTTCTCTGACGGTACGCAGCTGACCGCCCGGGATGTGGTGGAGACGCTCCAGCGGGCAATGGCCTCGGAGCGGTACGCCTACCGCCTGCGGAATGTTGCCGGAGCTGCCGCCAACCGGGCGGGGCAGGTGGTGATTACGCTGGCGGCTCCCGACCGGGGGCTGCCGGAGCTGCTGGACATCCCGATTGTGAAGCGGGGGACCGGTACCTCCAGCGTTCCTACAGGCACAGGCCCCTATCTGCTGGTCACCGGCGGCGGAGGAGCCTATCTGACCGCCAATGAGGACTGGTGGCAGCGCAAGTCCTTCCCTGTGGACACGATTCCCCTGGTCCACGCCAAGGACCGGGATTCCGCCATGTACCTTTTCTCCTCCCATCAGGTGGAGCTGCTGACAGTGGACCCCACAGACGATCTGGCCTTTGTCACCGGGCAGGCGCAGACGGCGGAGCAGTCCACGACCATCATGCAGTTCATTGGCTTCAATACCGCCGGGGACCGGCTGTTTGCGGACCCCGCCCTCCGGCGGGCCTTCAGCCGGGGCATCCAGCGGGAGGTGCTGGTGAATGCCCAGCTGGCGGATCTTGCGCTGGCGGCGCATTTCCCGGTCTCGCCCCTGTCGCCGCTGTATCCCAAGGACCTGGAGGCGTCCAGCAGCGCCGGGGAAACTGCCGCCGCCCTCCGGGAGGCGGGCCAGGACACCGGCGACCCGAAGGAATTGAAGCTGCTGGTCAGCAGTGACGACAGCTTCCGGGCCAACAGCGCCCGGTTCATCGCATCCAGCCTGTCCATGCTGGATTGGACGGTCACTGTGGAGGAGCTGCCCTGGGAGGAATATCTGGCGGCGCTGGAGTCCGGAGAGTTTGACCTGTATTTCGGGGAGGTGCGCCTCACCGCCAACTGGAATCTGAGCGATCTGGTAGGTACCGGAGGCGCCATGAACTACGGCGGGTATACCGACGGAACCACCGACGCCCTGCTGGCGGCCTTCGCCGCCGCCGGGGACCGGACCGCCGCGGCGCGGCAGCTGATGTTCCAGCTCCAGCACTCCGCGCCTATCGCGCCCATCTGCTTCAAGAGCTATACCGTGTTGACCCATCCCGGCGTTGTGGAGGGGGTGTCCCCCACTCCGTCGTTCACATTCACCGGGTTCGACGCCTGGAGGATTCATCTCTCAGCGCAAAACGAACAAAGCGAGTAAACGAGAACCCCCCAGCCCTTTGAGGCCGGGGGGTTCTCGTTTAAGAAAAGAGAGAGGGAGAAAAGAGAGAATTCATTTCTGAACAATGTCATGATAATATAGGAGAACGGAAAAGTCAACTACCCGGAAAGACAATTCACGAAATGTTCACAGCAGGTTAAAAAACCATTCAAAAATCCATGTTGACAAATGGAAAAATGCGGCGTATATTTAGTGTGCTTATTATTAGCGCACTAATTATTTGGAAAAGGAAGGAGTGGGCCGGATGAATGACACACCCGACCTGGCCCGGCTGATCGCCTATTGCAGCCGCCTGGGTCGGCAGCAGGTTGACCAGAGCCTGCGTCAGGCCGGTTATGATGTGACTCCGGTACAGTCCCGTGCGTTGATCTATCTCTCCTGCTGCTGTGACGGCAGGCCGGTCAACCAGCGGGACCTGGAGCAGGAGCTGCGCCTGAGACCCTCCACAATTAACGGCATCGTGAACCGGCTGGAGGAGAAGGGCTACATTCTGCGCCGCACCAGCCCGGAGGACGGGCGCTGCCGTCTGATTACCCTGACGGAGGCCGGTCAGGCGAAGGTGGAGACCTTCCGCGCCACCCTGGACGCCGCCGGACGGCGGCTGGCCAACTGCCTGTCGGCTGAGGAGGAGGCGGCCATGCGCGGCTATCTCTCCCGCGTCATCGAAAACTTGGAAAATGAGGTAAACAAAGTATGATGAAAAAACTCTGGCCATATACCAGAGGGTACCGGAAATGGATCATTTTCGGCGTGCTCTGCTCCGCCGGAGAGGCGGTGTTCGAGCTGCTGCTCCCCCTGGTGATGGCGGACATCGTGGACACCGGCATCCCCTCCGGCGACACAGCTTACATTCTGACAAGGGGCGCGCTGATGGTCTGCATGGCGCTGGTGTCCATGTCCCTGGGCATTGGGGCAGCGTTTTTGTCCGCCCGGGCGGGCCAGGGCTTCGGCGCAAACCTGCGCAGGGCCCAGTATGACCACATCCAGGAATTTTCGTTCCGGAACATCGAAAAATTCTCCACGGCTTCCCTGGTCACCCGCCTGACCAACGACTGCAACAATCTTCAGATGTCCCTCATGATGGCGATGCGCCTCATGGTCCGGGCGCCGGTCATGCTGATCTCCGCCCTGGTGCTGGCCGTAACCATCAGCCTGAAGCTCTCGCGGGTGTTTCTGGTAGCCCTGCCGCTGCTGGCGGTGCTGATCGGGCTGATTATCAAGCACATCAGCCCGGTGTTCGGCTCTCTGCAGGAGGCCACCGACGGCGTCAATCTGGCCGTGCAGGAGAACCTGTCCGCCATCCGGGTGGTAAAGTCCTTCGTCAGGGAGGACTACGAGGAGGAGAAGTTCAAAAAGCGGAACGACGCCTTGCGGAGCATCTCCGAGAAAGCTTTCGGTTTTGTGGTGATGAACATGCCCGTCATGATGCTCATTACCTACGGCACCATCATCGCCGTCATGTGGTACGGCGCGCCGCTGGTCCAGGCCGGGGAACTGGAGGTTGGGCTGCTGTCCACCTTCTTCACCTATATCACGCAGGTACTCATCAGCCTGATGATGGTCTCCATGATTATGATGATGATTACCCGGACCATCGCCTGCGGCAAGCGTGTGGCGGAGGTGCTGGAGGAGGTTCCGGACATCGCTGACGAAACCGCCGGCGCCTCCTTACAGGCAGCTGACGGCTCTGTTGACTTCGAGCACGTGTACTTCAAGTATAACCCGGAGGCGGAGAAGTGGAACCTCCGCGACATTGACCTTCACATCCCCAGCGGGGCCACCGTGGGCATCATCGGGGCCACCGGCTCCGCCAAGTCCACCCTGGTCCAGCTGATCCCCCGGCTTTATGAAGCACAGGAGGGGACAGTCCGCGTGGGCGGCCGTCCGGTGAAGGACTACACCATGGAACACCTGCGGGACGCGGTGGCTATGGTGCTGCAAAAGAACACGCTGTTCTCCGGTACCATCCGGGAGAACCTGTTGTGGGGCGATGCCGACGCCACGGACGCGGAGATTGAAGCCGCCTGCGAGGCCGCCTGCGCCTCGGAGTTTATCCGCCGGATGCCCGATGGATACAACACCGACCTGGGTCAGGGCGGCGTGAACGTCTCCGGCGGACAGAAGCAGCGGCTCTGCATCGCCCGGGCGATTTTGAAAAAGCCCAAGGTGCTGATTCTGGATGACAGCACCAGCGCGGTGGACACCGCCACTGACGCAAAAATACGCGCCGCGTTCCGGACCCAGCTGCCGGACACCACCAAGATCATCATTGCCCAGCGGATCATCTCCGTTATGGACGCGGACCTGATCGTCGTCATGGATGACGGCGGCATCGCGGACGTGGGGACTCACGCGGAGCTGATGGAAACCAGTGAAATTTACCGGGACGTCTACCAGTCCCAGCAGGAGGGGGCGAGCATCGATGGCTGAAACAAAAAGAGGGCCCCACGGCCCGGGAGGTCCGGGCGGACCGCGCGGCGGCTTCCAGAAACCGAAGAATATGGGCAAGACGGTGGGAACACTGCTGGGCTATATCGGGCGGTCCAAGTGGCTGCTGGCGCTGGTGGCAGTCTGCCTGATGCTGAACACCCTGTGCTCCATCGGCGGGAGCTACATGCTGCGGCCCCTGATTGACGAGTGCATCATCCCCGGCGATTACGTCAGGCTGGCGCGGACGCTGGTTCTGATGGCGTGTATTTATGCCAGCGCTGCGCTGCTGGGCTACGCCTATTCCCGCATCATGGTCCACGTATCCCAAAAGGCTACCCACGCCATCCGGCGGGACCTGTTTGCCAAAATGCAGCGGCTCCCTCTGAGCTACTTTGACACCCACACCCACGGCGAGCTGATGAGCCGCTACACCAACGACATCGACACCCTGACCGAGATTTTGCAAAACGGTCTGGTTTCCCTGTGCTCCGGCGTGCTGACCTTCGTCGGCGTGGTGGCGGTGATGCTGTATCTCAGCCCCCTGCTGTTCCTTGTGACGGTATTCTCCCTGGGATTGATGCTGGTGGTTATCATGACCGTGGGCAAACGGTCCCGGCGGTACTTTATGGCCCAGCAGAAGGACCTGGGAGAGGTCAACGGCTATATCGAGGAGATGATCGAGGGCCAGAAGGTCATCAAGGTCTTCAACCACGAGGCCAAAGCCAGGGACGGGTTCGCATGGCGCAACGAGCGTTACCGCCAGAGCGCCACCAACGCCCAGTCCTTCGCCGGGGCCATGATGCCCGCCATGGGCAATATCAGCCACATCAACTACGCCCTGACCTGCTGCGCCGGCGCGCTGCTGTCCATCGCCTTCGGCCTGGACCTGGGCTCCCTGGTGCTGTACCTCCAGTATACCCGGCAGGTCAGCCAGCCCATCAGCCAGGTCAGCCAGCAGGTCAACAACGTGCTGGCCGCCATCGCCGGCGCGGAGCGTGTGTTTGAGGTCATGGAGACCGCGCCGGAGGTTGACGAGGGCAAGGTGACGCTGGTGCATGTTTCCCACGCCGCGGACGGTACGCTCACGGAATCCGGGGGCCGCAGCGACGGCTGGGCCTGGAAGAAGCCGGACGGCGGGCTGACGCCTCTCAAGGGCGACGTCCGGTTCAAGGACGTGGTGTTCAGCTATGTGCCGGAAAAAACCATCCTGCATGGAATCTCCCTGTATGCCAAGCCAGGGCAGAAGATCGCCTTTGTGGGCTCCACCGGTGCGGGCAAGACCACCATCACCAACCTCATCAACCGGTTTTATGAGATTGAAAGCGGCCTGATCACCTATGATGGCATCGACGTGAAGGACATCAGCAAGGAGAGCCTGCGCCGCTCCCTGGGCATTGTGCTCCAGGACACCCACCTGTTCTCCGGGACCATCGCCGACAATATCCGCTACGGCAAGCTGGACGCCACCGATGAGGAGGTCAGGACCGCCGCGCGGCTGGCCAACGCGGATACCTTTATCAGTCACCTGCCCAACGGCTACGATACCTGGATCACCGGTGACGGCGGCAGCCTGAGCCAGGGTGAGCGGCAGCTGCTGGCCATCGCCCGGGCTACCGTGGCGGACCCGCCGGTACTGATTCTGGACGAAGCCACCAGCTCCATCGATACACGGACGGAGAAGCTGATCGAGGAGGGCATGGACCAGCTGATGGCGGGCAGGACGGTGTTCGTCATCGCCCACCGGCTGTCCACCGTCCGCAACTCCAGGGCCATCATGGTGCTGGAGCAGGGCGAGATCATCGAGCGGGGCGATCACGAAGACCTCATCGCCCAGGGCGGAAAGTACTATCAGCTGTACACTGGTCAGGCGGAATTGAGCTGATACGGGAAGAACCTTGTGCAGTTTCTTTCTGCTGTGGGAAATGCAACAGCTAGAAATTGTAAAACAGGGTATACTATTATAACAATACGCCGAAAGGCGATAAAAGGAAAAGGAGCGATCTGTTATGAAGTATGTTTGCGATGTTTGCGGCTATGAGTACGACGAGGCGGTTGGCGATCCGGATCACGGCATTACCCCCGGCACCAAGTGGGAGGATCTCCCCGAGAACTTTGAGTGCCCGCTGTGCGGCGTAGGCAAGGACCAGTTTTCCGCCGCGTGACCACATTTGATCTGCGCATATGACACAAGAGGCCCGGCTGTACAGCCGGGCCTCTTGCGCATTCTTTGGCGCTTTAGCGGCAATCTCAACTGGGGGGCGATAAAAAGCTTTAGCAAAAGAGGGGACTTCCTGCGGAAAGATGAGAGTAGTCTGGCAACCACAGTCAAACAAAGCAGGAGGTTCTGTCAAACGTTGACCTAATGATTATAGTATAATGCAGAAAAAAGACAAGAAGCTGATGCGCCTAAATTGCACGGTATGCCCCTTTAGGGGCGGCAGTACAGAAAGTGTGATTGAAGTGCTTTTTCATGCTCCCTTTAGGGAGCCGCCACAGGGAATAGGCCCTCACAGGGCCTGCTCAAACCACCCGATCAACAGGTGGTTTTGATTCCGCGTTTTGCCTCAGTCCTTCCGCTGGCAGGATCATACCTGTTCGACGCGGCATTCGGTGATAGCATCACCCACCGCTTGGACGACGGACAGGTGGGTGTCATCAAAGAGGTGGGTGTAGATCTGGCTGGTGATGCTCGTTGTGCTGTGGCCCAGGGCCTTGCTGATGCCGAAGATGGGCACGTTCCGGCTGTTGGCAATGCTGGCGAAGCTGTGGCGCAGGCCGTGAAGTGTGACATAGGGCATGTTCAGGTCCCGCATGACCCGCTGGAGCCGGTTGGTAAGGTAGTCCGCCTGATAGGGCAGGCCGCCGTCGTGGCAGACCACATAATCGCCGTCCGCATAGGCGTCGCCCAGCGCGGCCATCTCCGACAGCCGCTTGGCCCACAGGCGCTCAATCACGTTATCCAGATCCTGAATCCCCTGGTACCCCAGGCGGCGGATGGAGGAGCGGGTCTTGGTGGCCTTGTCCACCGCCCGGCCGTTGACGGCGGTGCGGGTCTCCGCGATGGTGATAATCTTTACCTCACGGTCCACGTGTTTCCACTTCAGGCCGCAGATCTCGCCGCGCCGCAGCCCCAGATAGCCCGCCAGCTTGACCACTGGCTCCATGGAGCTGCCCTCCAGCAGCTTGAAGAGCTCGGCCATGGTGTCTGAGTCGTAGTAGTGGTGGTCCGGCTGGCTGACGGAGGGCGGGATGACGTTGTCCGTTGGATTGCGGGCCAGCAGCTCCTGACGGATGGCGTGCTGGATGGCGTTGTGCAGAAGCGTGTAGTGCTTGCGGACAGTGTTGGCGCAGAGGCCCTCCGTCAGCTTGTGGTTGAGATACTGCTGGATTTGGGCGGTGGTCAGCTTTTTGAGCGGGATATGTCCCAGGGCCGGAGAGATGTGATTTTTAATCATCATGCTGTAACCGTGAGTGGTGCTGGCGGTGCGGCTGGGCTGGATCATCTGCTCCAGCCAGTAGGTGAGCCACTGTCCCAGGGTCAGGGAGTTGACCTTTTCCCCCTGTGCCAGGATAACGCTGCCGTTAAATTGGTCCAGGGCGTGAATGGCGTCCTCAACGCTGCTGAAGCACCGGACCACCCGCTTGGCTGGCTGTCCTTTGCGGGCGGGGACGCGCATGGTGACGTAGTAGCTGCGGCGTTCGGTGTCGTAGGCGATCCCGGGCATGATGTTCTTTCTGGACATGGTAAATACCTCTCTTTCTAAATTCGACAAGATTAAAAAATCTTGCCGTGGGTGAGAATTACGATAACTTACCCGGAAGAATTATGTCAAGCAAGTTCATTATGCCCCACAAAGAGGGCTTTGTATCATCAAACGGTTGGAAATACAGCGATTTTTCTGCTTTTTGCTTGGAAAATTATAAAATATTCAGCTAATTTCACTATTATAAAAAAGCGCACCTCCGCTGAGGTCCGATATTGCCTCAGATTCAGCCCCCCGCTGCGGCGGCCACGGCGCGCAGGAGCCTGGCGGGAGGCCATGCGTGGACGTTTTCCCGCAGCCGCCCCTGTCCGGTCAGGCGCATGAATGATAAATCCATCCGGAAAAATTCTCCGGAATTCTATCTAGGCTTTTTGCCGCTTCTGTGATACAATGTCAATAAACGCAGCCAAACCGGTCAGCAGACAAGCAGAAGTGGAGGAACTATTATGGCTATTGTTTCGGAGTACTTTTTTCCATCAAGTGATGGCAGGACCCTGATCCACGTCAATCAGTGGACGCCGGTGGGCCGGGAGATCGCAGGCGTGGTACAGATCGCCCACGGCGTGGCGGAATACGGCGCGCGCTACGCCCCATTCGCCCAGTATCTGTGCGGCCGCGGCTTCGTCGTTGTTGCCAACGACCATCTGGGCCACGGGCAGTCCCTGATCCCGGACAGTCCCATGGTCTATCTGGGAGAAGAGGACGGCTGGTGGCATGTGGTGGATGACATCGAGGAGCTGCGCAGGCGTACTGCCAAGGTCTTTCCGGAAAAGCCCTATTTCCTCTTCGGCCACTCGATGGGTTCGTTCCTGTCCCGGACCCATTTGATCCGCTATCCGGGCCGGCTCAGCGGCTGTGTACTGTGCGGCACGGGGCACCAGTCCGCAGCCCTCGTCGCCGGCGGCAAGCTGGTGGCCAACCATGAGATCAAACGGCTGGGCAAGAAGGCTTATAGCGCGAAAGCTGACGATCTGGCCTTTGGCGCGTACAACAAAGCCTTCGCGCCCACCCGGACCCGCTTCGACTGGGTATCCGCCAGCGAAGCCAACGTGGACGCCTATATCGCTGACCCGCTCTGCGGCGGCGACACCACCCTGGGGCTCTTCCGGGACATGCTGGACGGCCTGTCCTGCATCACAAAGCAGTCCAACATCAATAAAATGGACAAGACGCTGCCGGTGTTCTTCATCGCTGGAGACCAGGACCCCGTGGGGGACATGGGCAGGGGCGTCCGGAGGGCTTACGGCTGCTTCAGGAAGGCGGGCCTGTCCGACGTGAGCATCAAGCTCTATCACGGACTGCGCCACGAGATTCTTAACGAGGCAAGCAGGCAATATGTCTATCAGGATGTGTTGGACTGGCTGGAGGCCCGGATTTGAGCAAGCGCCGCAGGCCATGCCAGCCGCTCCGGGTCGCGGCAGCAGCGCAGCAGCGCAGCAGTGAGTACGCAGTCCGCCGCCAGAAGCAGCCACAGCCCGTAGGTAAGCGCTGGCGGCGTCCATGCGGCCAGCCGCGCGGCGGCAGGCTGTATCCACTGCGCGGCGGCTGCGGACAGCACACCCCAGATCAAGGAGAACTGCGGGCAGACCCGGCCCTGGATGTGGCCCCGCAGTCCGCTGTAATTCCAGAACTGGACGCCAAAAGCTCTCTCATAGAACAGGTGGACCAGGTACTCCACGGCGGTGCAGATGGCCCCGCCCAGAAGCATCCGCTCCGCCGGTCCAGTCCCCTCCGGGACCAGCGCCAGTACAGCCGTCATCGCCAGTCCGTACACCGGGCACAGCGGCAGCAGGAGAAAGCACTTTCTCACCTGATTTGGGGATCGGATGAGCCGTGCAAAGGCTTTTTCCAGCAGATAACCGGCGAAACTATAGAACAGAAAGTACAAAAACCATTGCGGCATAACGGATGCTCCTTACGTCTGGTTTTTTCTCTATCAGGTAGCATCCCCGGCTCCGCAAGGAATATTCAAGGAGGCAGCTATGCAGGATAACTGGGAAGCGTTGGAACGGGAATGCCGGGAATGCCGGGAGTGCGCTTTGTGCCAGACCCGGAAAAACGTAGTTTTCGGCGTGGGGAATCCCCAGGCTGAGATTATGCTGGTAGGCGAGGGCCCAGGAGCCAACGAGGATGCCCAGGGCATTCCCTTCGTGGGCAAGGCCGGGCAATTCCTGGACGATATGCTGGCCATCATCAGCCTGGACAGAACCAAGGTGTATATCGCCAATATTGTGAAATGCCGCCCGCCGGGGAACCGGGACCCCCTGAATGTGGAGCAGGACGCCTGCATCGGCTACCTGCACCGCCAGATCGCCCTGATTCAGCCGAAGATCATCGTCAGTCTTGGGCGTATCGCCGCCATGCGGCTCATCAATGACAAATTCCGTATTACAAAGGAACACGGCGTCTGGTTCGACATTGACGGAGTGCGGATGATGGCAATTTACCACCCTTCCGCGCTGCTGCGGGACCCCGGCAAGAGGCCGGAAACCTTTGACGATCTCAAGTCCCTCCAGAAGGAGATCGGACGGGTCTGCCAGCATACGGAGCTGAATAAGCCATGGTAAAGTTTAGGGCCGCCCGGGCAGACCAACGGTCTGCCGGGACAGTCGTTGGGCCGCAGGCCCAATGACGTCCCTGAAAGGGCGGTGGGGTGCAGGGGCAAAGCCTCCGCTGGGTTTAGGCAAAGCCCAACACTCAGGCGTCCTCAACTGCGTTGACTAAATCAAAGACCCGGCATCCTCTGGACGCCGGGCAGGTGAGAGGGAGAAATGATGATGTTGAAGATTGGATTTGATAACCAGAAGTACATTGAAACACAGTCCGCACATATCCGGGAGCGGATCGGACAGTTCGGCGGAAAGCTGTATCTGGAGTTCGGCGGGAAGCTCTTTGACGACTACCACGCCTCCCGCGTACTGCCTGGATTTGAACCGGACAGCAAGGTCCGGATGCTCCAGCATCTCCGGGACGACGTGGAGATCGTAGTGGCGATCTGTGCCGGGGACATCGAAAAAAACAAGGTCCGGAGCGACCTGGGCATCCCCTATGAGGAAGACGTCCTGCGGCTGATCGATGTATTCCGCGGCATGGACCTGTATGTGGGCAGCGTGACCGTTACCCAGTACAGCGGCCAGCCCGCCGCCGACGCGTTCCTGAAGCGTCTGGACGCCCTGGGTGTGCAGACCTACCGCCACTATCCCATCGCCGGATATCCCCACAACGTGGACCTGATCGTCAGTGAGGACGGATACGGACGCAATGACTACATTGAAACCAGCCGCCCGCTGGTGGTGGTCACAGCCCCCGGTCCCGGCAGCGGGAAGATGGCGGCCTGTCTCAGCCAGCTCTATCATGAGCACCGCCGGGGCAGAAAGGCGGGCTATGCCAAGTTTGAGACCTTCCCCGTCTGGAACCTTCCGCTGGATCATCCGGTGAATCTGGCCTACGAGGCCGCCACGGCTGACCTCAACGATATAAACATGATTGATCCCTTCCATTTGAAGGCTTACGGGGTCACGACTGTAAATTACAACCGGGATGTGGAGGTGTTCCCTGTCCTACGGACAATCTTTGAGTCCATCTTGGGCCAGTGCCCCTACCAGTCCCCTACGGACATGGGGGTCAATATGGTGGGCAGCTGCATTGTGGACGACAGCGCATGCCGGGATGCGTCTCATATGGAAATCCTGCGGCGGTATTACACTGCTCTGAACGGCAGGCTGAGGGGGACAGTTGACCGTGAGGTGGTCTACAAGCTGGAACTGCTGATGAAAAGCGCCGACGTCACCCCCTCGATTTTCCCCGCTGTGGCGGCGTCCCTGGAAAAAGAGGCGGCAACGGGAGCGCCCGCCGGGGCGATGGTCATGCCGGACGGCAGGGTCATCACCGGAAAGACCAGCGACCAGATCGGCGCGGCCGCCGCTCTGCTGCTGAACGCCTTGAAGTACCTGGGCGGTATCGACCAGGAGCTGGATTTGATCTCCACGCAGGTGCTGGAGCCCATCTGCCGTCTGAAAACGGGAAGCCTGGGCAATAAAAATCCCCGGCTGCACAGCGATGAAGTGCTCATCGCCCTGTGCGTCAGTGCGCTGACCAATCCTATTGCTGACCTGGCGCAGAAGCAGCTGCCTAAATTGAAGGGCTGCGGGGCGCATTTTACCGTAGTGCTCAGCGATGTGGACGAAAATCTCTATAAGCGGCTGGGGATGCACGTCAGCTATGAGGCGAAATATGAGCGGCAGAGGCTGTACTATAAGTAATATTGGAGGAAAACTATGACAAAAGTATATTTTGTCCGCCACGCCCAATCCGACTGGCGCAGCGGGAGCGACCGGGAGCGCGGCCTGACCGCCGAGGGGCAGGAGGACCGGAATGTCGTTCTGGAGTTCCTGCGGAACAAGCAGGTGGACGCGTTTTATTGCAGTCCCTACCGCCGGAGTATCGACACGATCCAGGAGGCGGCGGAATATTACGGTCAGCCAATCCAAACCGACGAACGCCTGCGTGAGCGGGAAACCGTCCCTGGCGGCAACACCCGCGAGCTGTTCCGGAAACGCTGGGCGGACTTCGACAGGCATGAACCCGGCGGGGAGTCTCTGCGCTCCGTTCAGGAGCGGAACATCGCCGCTCTGACGGATATCCTGGAGCAAAATACAGGGAAAACCATTGTCATCGGTACGCACAGCACCGCGCTCAGCACCATTCTGAACTACTATGATCCCGGCTATGGCTGTAATGACTTCCTGCGGATGATTGACTGGATGCCGTTTGTCGTAGAGCTGGATTTTGACGGGACGCGGTTTCTTTCCAAGACAGAGCATGTCCATGTGGAAAAGATTTTCAAACCATAGGAGGAAAACATGAAGATTTTAGTGGTTGTCGATATGCAGAATGATTTCATTGACGGCGCGCTGGGAACCCCCGAGGCTCAGAAGATCGTTCCCGCCGTGGCGGAGAAAATCAAGAACTGGGGCGGCGCGGTCTATGCCACCCAGGACACCCATCAGCCAGACTACCTGACCACTCAGGAGGGACGGAACCTCCCGGTGGCCCACTGCATCGAGGGGACCCCCGGCTGGGAGATCGCTCCGGCTATCCGGGAGGCCCTGACGGACGTTACCTGCCTGACAAAGCCCGCCTTCGGCTGCCGCTCCCTGGCGGAAACGCTGGTGATTGTGAACCAGAACCAGCCCATTGAGGAAATCGTGCTGGTGGGGCTGTGCACCGACATCTGCGTCATATCCAACGCACTGCTGCTCAAGGCGTTTCTGCCGGAGGTGCCGGTACGGGTGGACGCCGCCTGCTGCGCCGGGGTCACGCCGGAAAGCCACCGCAACGCGCTGGCCGCCATGCGGCAGTGTCAGATCACTGTAGACAACGGATAAGAAAGGAAACCAATGGAAACCATTACTCAAATTCTGGCCCGCGAGCTGGACAAGGACGAACAGCACATCGCCAATGTCATCACTCTGATCGACGAGGGCAACACCATCCCCTTCATTGCCCGCTACCGCAAGGAGCTTCACGGCTCCATGGACGACGAGGCCCTGCGGATCCTGGAGGAGCGGCTGCAATACCTGCGGAACCTGGAAAAACGGCGGGATGAGGTCAAAAACGCCATTGAGAATCAGGGTAAGCTGACGGAGGAGCTGGCCGCCGCCATTGACAACGCGGCCACGCTGGCGGAGGTGGAGGACCTGTACCGCCCCTACAAGCAGAAGCGCCGGACCCGCGCCACCGTGGCGCGTGAGAAGGGCCTGGAGCCCCTGGCGGCGCTGCTGTTCGCTCAGGAGCGGGACTGCCCTGAGCCGTTGGAGGCCGCCCAGGCGTACATAGATCCCGAGAAGGGTGTGGAGACGGTGGAGGACGCTTTACAGGGGGCAAACGACATCATCGCAGAGAATATCTCCGACGACGCCGCGATCCGCAAGATTTTACGCGAATATATGCTGAAACAGAGCGTAGTGGAGAGCGCCGCCGCCACGGAGGAGGACAGCGTATACCGCCTGTACTACGATTTCCGCCAGAGCGTCAGCCGCATCCAGGGCCATCAGGTGCTTGCCCTGAACCGGGGCGAGCGGGAGGAATTTCTGAAGGTCAATGTGGTCACGGACCGGGACGCGGCCTTGGTGCTGCTGCGCCGCACGGTGGTGAAGCCAGGGTCCAGGGCCATGGAGTTCATCAAGGCCGCGGCGGAGGATTCCTATGACCGGCTGCTGTATCCCTCCCTGGAGCGGGAAATCCGGAATTTCCTCACCGACGAAGCCAGCGAGGGCGCCATCCACAATTTCGCCCTGAACCTGCGGCCCCTGCTGATGCAGCCCCCGGTAAAGGGACATGTCACCATGGGCCTGGACCCCGGCTACCGCATGGGCTGCAAGGTAGCGGTGGTGGACGGCACCGGCAAGGTGCTGGACACTACGGTGGTCTACCCCACCCACGGGGAGCGGAAAAAGGCGGAGTGCATCGCGGAGCTGGCCAGGCTCATCCGCCGCCACGGCGTCACCCACATCGCCATCGGCAACGGGACCGCCTCCCGTGAGACCGAGCAGATGACCGTGGAGCTTCTTCGAGAGGTGGGCGGCGGCGTCAGCTATATGATTGTCAGTGAGGCCGGAGCGTCGGTGTATTCTGCCTCCAAGCTGGCGTCCGAGGAGTTCCCGCAGTTTGATGTGAACCTGCGTTCCGCTGTGTCCATCGCCCGGCGGCTCCAGGACCCCTTGGCGGAGCTGGTGAAGATCGACCCCAAGGCCATCGGCGTGGGACAGTACCAGCACGATATGCCCCAGAAACGGCTGGACGAGGCCCTGGGAAATGTGGTGGAGGACTGCGTGAACGCGGTGGGCGTGGATGTAAACACCGCGTCTCCTTCCCTTTTGCAGCGGGTGGCAGGACTGAATGCAACCACTGCCAAGAACGTCGTGAAGTACAGGGAGGAAAACGGCGCGTTTATTTCCCGGAAGCAGATTCTGAAGGTCCCCAAGCTGGGGCCCAAGGCGTATGAGCAGTGCGCGGGTTTCTTGCGGGTGCCGGAGAGCAAAACTGCTTTGGACAACACCGCTGTCCATCCGGAGAGCTATCCGGCGGCGGAGAAGCTGCTGGCCCTCACCGGACACTCCCTGGCGGACGTGTCCGCCGGTCAGCTGGGAAACCTGGACGCGCAAATGAAGTCCTTCGGCATGGAGAAGCTGGCGGAGGAATGCGGTGTGGGTGTACCCACGCTGGCGGATGTTGCCAAGGAGCTGCAAAAGCCGGGACGCGATCCCCGCGACGAGCTGCCGCCTCCGGTCCTGCGCACAGACATTATGGAGATCAAGGATTTGCAGCCCGGGATGGTACTCACCGGGACCGTGCGGAATGTTATTGACTTCGGCGTGTTCGTCGATATCGGCGTCCACCAGGATGGGCTGGTACATATTTCCCAGATCAGCAAGAACAAGTTCCTTAAGCATCCTTCGGAAGCGGTGTCCGTGGGGGACATTGTGAAGGTCGTGGTGCTGGAGGTGGACGAGAAAAAGAAACGCATTTCTCTGTCCATGAAGCAGGCGTGATTGTGTCAGCGATCAGGGAGAATCAAAGGCTGACAGGAACTCCCGGGCGCTGTTTTCCAGGGCGGTCCCTTGGACCGCCCTGGAAAAGACGCTTGAAAGCCGCGCGCTTTGGGGTTTGTTCTTGTAGGCAGATTTTTTTGAACGCGGCTTTCGGGGAACGGGGGATTCCGCACTCTGCGGAGTGCGGCCAGAGGCTCTGCCTCTGGACTCCGCGGCCTTTGAAAAGGCCGGCGAAACTTTTTACCTGCGCTGCGCTGTGACATTATAAGCGGGAGAGGTGTGTCCTCTCCCGCTTATTCCATGCGTACCGCCCGGACCGCCGCGTCCTCCGACGGACAGACGGTGATGAGATAGCCCTCCAGCAGCCCCTCCAGACACCGGCAGCGCGGGTCCGGCTCCAGAGGCAGCAGCAACGCTCCGATGCCCTCCCCCCGCCGCTTGATGGTAGCTTCCTTCGCCGTCCAGAGACGGAAGAACGCTTCGTCCTCCATGCCTCCCGCCAGACGCCGGGGCGCGGAGCGCAGCTTCTCAATGTCAACGCCTACCGGCTTATCGTGCAGGGCGCAGACGGCGGCTCCATGGCTGTGGCTGATGTTGAAGCAGATGTCCGGACGGCTGGGGAAAAAGGGCTTGCCTCCAGGCTCCTTGGCGGTCTCCGGCGGTGGACTCAGGTGGAACTCCTGTTCCAGCGCCAACGCCAGCAGGCGGCGGGCCAGCGTCCGTTCTCCGCCCTCCGGACCGGAGGCGGCGTAAATCAGAATGTCCATACAGCAGTCTCTCCCTCATGCATAGTTGCATATAATATAGCACAAATGTGTGAAAAACTTATGTACAACAGAAATATTTTTACCGTTAAAAAATATTTTCAAAAAAATTTCCTGCGGAAAAGAGGATTTTTGCCGGTTTTGTTGTATACTCTTATAGGACAACTTATACAATAGATGGGGGAGGTGTGAGCTCTATGGCGTTCCCACAGGCATTTCTGGATGAGCTGGTTGCCCGGAATGATATCGTAGATGTTGTCTCCTCCTATGTCGCCCTGGCAAAAAAGGGGGGCAACTACTTCGGACTGTGCCCCTTCCACAACGAAAAGACCGGCTCCTTCTCCGTGGCGCAGGACAAGCAGCTCTATTACTGCTTCGGCTGCCACCATGGCGGCGGGGTGGTCAATTTCGTCATGGAGATCGAGAACCTGTCCTATCCGGATGCGGTGCGGTTCCTGGCCAAGCGGGCCGGCATGGAGGTGCCGGAGGACGGCGCCGACCGGGAGGAGTCCCGGCGCAGACAGCGGGTGCTGGCTCTGAACAAGGATGCCGCCCGCTGGTTCCACCAGAATCTCTCCAGGCCCGGGGGGGCGGCGGTGGCCGCCTACCTGGAGCGGCGGAGGATCGCGAAGCGCACCGCCACCAATTTCGGCCTGGGGGCCTCCCTGGAGGGGTGGGACAGCCTGCTGAACACCATGCTGGACAAGGGGTACACCAAGGCTGACCTGCTGGCGGCTGGGTTGGTGGTACAGAACAAGCAGGGGCGGCTCTATGACAAATTCCGAAACCGGCTCATGTTCCCCGTCATCGATGTGAGGGGGGATGTCGTGGCCTTTGGCGGGCGGGTTTTGGACAAGTCCGAGCCCAAGTATATGAACACCACTGAGACCATCGTCTACAGCAAGCGGCGGAATCTTTACGGCATCAATCTGGCGAAGAAGACCAAACGGCCCAACTTTATCCTCTGTGAAGGCAACATCGACGTCATCACCCTCCATCAGGCGGGGTTTGACAATGCAGTGGCCTCTATGGGTACCGCCCTCACGGTGGAGCAGACCCGGCTGCTCAGCCGGTACACCAAGGAGCTGGTGCTCTGCTATGACAACGACACGGCGGGGCAACTTGCAACCCAGAAAAATATCGATTTGCTGAAAAACAGCGAGTTTTCCGTCCGCATTTTGCAGCTCCCGCGACGGCTGGCGGAGGGGGAGTACGTCAAGCAGGACGTGGACGATTTCATCAAATTCCAGGGTCCGGCGGCCTTTGAAGCGGTGCTCAGCGGCAGCGCGGACCAGATGGAATACCGCATGGATACCGTCGCCGCCAAGTATGACCTCAGCGACCCGGAGCAGAAAATCGCCTACTGCGGCGAGATCAGCCAGCTCATCGCCTCTCTCCCCAACGCCGTGCAGCGGGAGGTCTACGCCGGTCAGGCGGCGGAGACGGCGGGCGTCTCCCGGCAGAATATGCTGCTGGACGTGGAGCGGGCCCGGGGCAAAAAGCGGAGCCAGGAGCGCCGGACGCTCCAGAAGGAGAATCTGAATGTGGTGGCCGCGCGGCAGCCCAAGGACCGGACCCTGCGCTACGCTGACCCGCGCTCCGCCATGGCGGAGGAGGGCGTCATCCGGCTGCTGCTGATGGACAACGCCCTGGCGGAAAGCTGCGGGGCGCTGGCGGCGGAGGAATTCAGCGCGCCCTTCCTGGGCAAGCTGTATCAGATCCTGCTGGACGGCTGGAGCCAGGACAGGCCGGTAACGGCTGCCTCGATGGCGGGGCTGTGTACCCAGGAGGAAATGGCGCATCTGACAGAGGTATTGCATAAGCCGGAGACTGCGGCCCACGCGGACCGGGCTCTGGCGGACTACATACAGGTAATCAAGACCTCCGCAAAGCGGCGGAGCGGGGAACAGGAGGCTGATCCCCTGCTGGCCGCAGTGGAGAAATACAAAAAACAGACAAAGGGTAATGGAGGAAAGCGACTATGACGAAAAAACACGAGGCGGCCACAGTACAGGCGGTCGAAAAGAAGGCTGAGGGCGATAAGAAATACGCCCGCCTGCCGGATAAGGTGGTGGCCCCTCTGCCCGCCGCCTCCATATTGATGGAAAACGAAAAGATTATGGACCTGTTCGCCCGGGGCAAGAAGCGGGGACGGCTGGACCCCTCGGAGATGATGGAGGTACTGGACTCCATCGACCTGGACGGCGAGCAGATGGAGAAAATATACGACTCCCTGGAGTCCCTGTCCATTGAGATCGGCAGCGAGGAGGATATCCTGCCGGAGATGCCGGACGACATCGATCCCCCCCTGGACGAGATCACCGACATTGAGGAGGAGGAGCTGATTGACCCCAACTCCCTGGTGGACAGCTTCGCCATCGACGACCCCGTGCGGATGTACCTGAAGGAAATCGGCAAGGTCGCGCTGCTCTCTCCGGAGGAGGAGATCGAGCTGGCCCAGAAGATGAGCGCCGGGTCGCTGGCCCAGGAGCAGCTGGACAACTGCGACGAAAGCGCGCTGCCCCCCGAGGAGCTCAAGCAGCTGAAGGCCCTGAGCAAGGAGGGCGACAGGGCCAAGCAGAAGCTGGCGGAGGCCAACCTGCGCCTGGTGGTGTCCATCGCCAAGCGGTACGTGGGGCGCGGGATGCTGTTTCTGGACCTGATCCAGGAGGGCAACCTGGGGCTCATCAAGGCCGTTGAGAAGTTCGATTATACCAAGGGCTACAAGTTCTCCACTTACGCCACCTGGTGGATCCGGCAGGCCATCACCCGGGCCATTGCCGATCAGGCCAGGACCATCCGCATCCCCGTCCATATGGTGGAGACCATCAACAAGGTGATCCGCGTCTCCCGGCAGCTTCTTCAGGAGCTGGGGCATGATCCATCGGCGGAGGAAATCTCGGAGGAAATGAATATGCCCGTGGACAAGGTCCGGGAGATTCTGAAGATCGCCCAGGAGCCTGTCAGCCTGGAGACCCCCATTGGCGAGGAGGAGGACAGCCATCTGGGCGACTTCATCGCTGACGAGGAGGCCAGCGAGCCCAGCGAGGCCGCAAGCTTCACCCTGCTCAAGGAGCAGCTGGTGGATGTGCTGTCCACCCTGACGCCCAGGGAGGAAAAGGTGCTCAAGCTCCGCTTCGGCATCGAGGACGGCCGCACCCGCACCCTGGAGGAGGTGGGCAAGGAGTTCAACGTCACCCGTGAACGCATCCGCCAGATTGAGGCCAAGGCTCTGCGTAAGCTCCGGCACCCCAGCAGGAGTAAAAAGCTGAAGGATTTCCTGAATTGATATGCAAAAACGCCGCAGTCCGAAAAAACTGCGGCGTTTTCTTGACATTTTCTGCCGGTTCTGATAGAAAAAGGTCAGCCTTGCCGTGACGATACGTATTACAAAACGGAACAACCGCCACCCGGCCCGGTGACGGTTGTCAAACGCTGATTTTTTAATCAATCCGGGCTGACCGCCTTATGCAGCGCTCGATCCCTGTATCTCATCATAACCGCCCGGACTTGGTTTGTCAAGTCCGGGTTTTTTGTTCACGCAGAATCAATTTCCAGAAGAACAATATCCCCGTTTTGTGCATTTCGCCGTTGTACGCCTTCGTGCAACTTTCCCTTTGTTACACACCTAGGTGTAACGGTAACGTTGCGAATCATTTTTAAAAGGAGAACTACAATGAACTACACACCCAATCATCACCTGCCCCAGTGGGTCAAGTCCGACCGCATCCGCATGGAGGACTTCAACCAGATGAACAAGGACATTGAGGCCGGACTGGACGCCGCCGGCTCCAAGGCCAACGCCGCACAGAGCGCAGCGCAAGCCGCACAGTCCGCAGCCGCCGCCAAGCCCTATGCCGTCGGGACGTACACCGGCACGGGAGCCCTGCAATCCATTCACCTGGGGTTCAAGCCCTCCCTCGTCATCATCTCCGGGGCGACGGCGGCAATGAGTCCGGACTCCTTCGACGCCATGCTGTTCATGGGCATGACCGGCGGGAAAACGCTGAAAAACCGCTGCGCGTTTACCGCCACCGGCTTCAACGTCTACGCCTCCAGCACCATCAGTCCAAGCTACCCCTACCTGAACGAAGAAGGCAGAACCTACGAGTACATTGCGTTCAAATAACAGGGGAACCCCCCAAGGGCCGAAGCCCTTGGGGG
>JAAWQM010000111.1 GCA_022800525.1 Oscillospiraceae bacterium | reverse complement strand
CGCGACGCCGCCGGTGGCGGCAAAGTCAATGGACTTGGAAGCATAGGCGAAGTAGCTGCTGTTCATGCCCACATGGGGAAGGCCATACCGGGCGGCAATGTCCTGGCAGTAAGCGGTCATGACCTCCCGGCTCAGCTGTTCATCGTTCTGAAAATGCACATAGGCGCGATACCCGGCAGGATCAAATCCGGCCCACCGGGTCAAGGCCGCCTTGGAAACGGCAATGGCGCAGGCATTTGCTTCCTTTTCCCCCACGTTGGACAGGATGCCGGTCACGGTGTAGTCTCCATGAAAGCTCTCGGTGTCCAATCGAACCGTTTTTCCGATTTTGGCATTGGAACCGTAAGCGGAGAGGAAATATTCGCTGACAGCGATCTCGTTCGCCTGCACCGGGAGTTCTCCCTTTACCAGCTCCATCTGGCTGCGGGCAATATGAATCATGTCGCTGTCGCAGTACACATAGGAGGCATTGTAACCCTGCTCCGAATGCTCCTGTCCCAGCAGATAGTATTCGCCCACCCGGGCAAGCTCCGGCAGGTCTTTCAGCGCCGCCACATCGGACGTCTCCACGCCGGTGAACACCGCCTCATAGGTGTCGGCCACCTGATTGCGCTGGATCTGCGCCACAGAAACGGACAGAATTGCCGTAAAGCAGATCAGGAACGCCGCCAGGGCCACGGCAATCACCACCATCAGGTTCCGGCGCTTCTCGCTGGCGAGGCTCCGCTTTGCCAGCTTCTTCACAATAGCGCCCGTGTCGTTCTCAAAGGGCCAGGTCATCATGTTCACTCCCTCATATCTATGACAATTCCCGTATCTGCTCCACCAGCGGCTGACTGCGCAGCTGCCTGATCGTAACAAATGAAAAAGCGATCTGAACAACAAGCATCAGAGAGAAAAAGCCTGTCATTTCCCAAGCCGGGAAATGATAACTCACCTCGCCAAAAACACTCATTGCACTGAATACTCTGCACATGATCACGCCGAAGAGCGTTCCAAAAGAGATCGATAGAATAAACGCGCCCACCGTGTAGAGCAGGCCCTCGGTCAGCAGCATCCTTGAAACCTGGCGGCGGCCCATACCCACGGCTTGCAATACGCCTAATTCCCGTTTGCGGGTCAGCACATTTGTGGCAAGTGTGTTCAACAGGTTGAGCGCACCGAATATGCCGATAAACAAAACAAACAGATAAACCGGAGTGCGGTAATTCGCTAATAGGCCCTCATAGTTTTCCGCCCAGTCATTCAGCGTAGTCACATATACCCGCGCGCTTGCCGGAAGATACTTTCTCACTTCCTCGCGCACCTGCTCCCAATCACTGTCCGCCGTGTCAAGGAGCACCTGATAATTCAGATTTTCAACCGGCATCAGCGCGGACAGCGTTTCCAAAGGCATATATAGTAACTCATAGCCGCCATACGGGATACTTTCATCAACAATTCCCATAACGGTAACTTCCTTGCGCTCTCCAGTCCCGGCTTGAATCGTAAGTTTATCCCCGATGGATACCTCCCAGTCAAACAGGTCTGTCAACCGCTCTAACCTCTTTACCACAACACCGTTGTTTTCCGTCAGTTCCCGCAAATCAGCCGTTCCCGCAATCAGATATTCTTCCAACAGGGCCTGCCGGTCTGCTGAAAAGGCATCTGCCAGAAAAGGGTTCTCATATTCTGTTGGAGTGATCACATTCAAGACGGTTCCGCTATATACCCGCATATCCTTTACGCCGTCAATCGCCGCAAACTGCGCCATGAGATCGGACGATAACGGATTTTCTCTTTGAAGTTCAACAAATTCCTCGCTGCTATGGGACTGTGAACCATAGTCGCCAAGTTCAATACGGACCTGGCCGTATGGGAATACCCCGCGCGCTACATTTACCGGGTCTATCGAGTTGAAATAGGCGGAGCTCGCCATGAGCAGGATGCCGCATATGCCCAAAGAGGCAATCGTTAAGATCGTTTTCTTCTTATTGCGGGAGAAATTGATCAAAGTCAATCTGGCGCCGGATAAAGAACGGCTCAATTTTTTTGTGCTTTTGGCAATTATCTCTTCATTTCCGGCAGGATATCGGATGGCTTCAATCGGCGTAACCTTTGACGCAAGTTTGGCAGGACGCCTGACGGTCAGCATGATACACAGATACATGAGCGCCGCGACCAAGACTCCCACAATCAGCGCCATATTGACGGTCCATCCGCTTGGAACAAGGATATAGCCCGCGGCTGCTCCAAGGATAAGACCTATGGGAATCCCTGTTTCAGATAAACTGCGTCCTTCTTTCATCACGATCCGCTTGACCTGCCGCGCTGTTGTACCAATCGTCCGCAGCCTGCCGTATTCGTTTGTTTTCTTGATGATTGAGACAAAGAACAGGCTATATATCACGAGTACACAGGCCAGTATCACAATTAAAATCACGAATAGAACCGCCGTCATATATTCAAGGCTTCTCTGCCGGATAAGGGAAAAATAATAGCTGGAAAAGTCAACGTCCTTCGTCTCGATCCCCCATTCTCCGGCCAGATTTTGAATATAGGCTTTGATGCTCTCTTCCGGCAGGCCGTCCGTCCCTTGTACGTTGATATATGCGCTGTACAAAGGGCTTTCCGTGTTTTCCTTGATCAATGCGGGGGTTACAAAGATGGAATAGTTTGAATCGGAAACAGGCAGTATCCCGCATACCGTATAACGCTGCCGGGCGCCGGTCAGCGTCAATGGGATCGTGTCGCCTACCTGAACGGTCAAGCCCTCTCGATCCAAAAGAGCCTGCGTGATGGCTACCTCGTTCTCCGTTTCCGGCAATCTGCCGTTCAGAGCAGGGTATTTCGCCAACTGGATCAGGTTTTCGTCTATGGAACGCACAGTAACCTTGTATTCTCCATAGTCGAACATACCCATTAAATAGCTGAATCCCGCCAAAACCCGGTCGTCATTCTGGATGGTACGGGCCGTTTCATCATCAAGGCCGTTTATATTGGCCTGATACATTCCGGCCGCATGATTCCGGGAAGCCCGCTGCGTGCCAACGGCGTACAATGCCACTGCCATGATCAGGCAGGCGGCAAAGGCAATGGTCATCACGATCAGGATATTTCTCGTCTTATCCGCTTTCAGATTTCTGTTCGCCAGCTTCTTCACAATGGCGCCGGTGTCGTTCTCAAAGGGCCAGGTCATATTGAAAACCTCCTTCAGCCTTGATCCGTTCCACCAGAGAGAGCCTTCTGGTATAGCGGACCGCGCAGGCGGAGAACACCCCCTGAACCAGAAGCAGCGCGGCGGCGAACAGCATCACCTGGAGCGCCGGGAAATGGTAGGTGAGCGTCCCGAACATACCAATCTGGTCGAATACCCTACACACGGCCAGACTGCACACCGTCCCCAGGGTCAGCGTGACCAGCAGCGTGATCCCCACATAGTACAGGCACTCAAAGGACAGCATGCTGGACAGCTGCCGGCCGCTCATGCCCACAGACTGGAACACGCCGAACTCCTGCTGGCGGGTGAGAAGGTTGGTAATCAGGGTGTTGGCCAGGTTAATCAGGGAAAATACAAAGATAAAGACTAAAATGCCGTAATCCCGGGCCAGCTCTCCCCGCAGGCCCCGCTCCAGCTCGGCGGACAGGTCGTCCAGACCGGAGATCGCCACCCGCTGGTCGGACACGGCGCCGAACACCGCCCGCCGCAGCTGATCGCTGTCCTGTTCCGTGTGGAGGTTGATGTAGCCGGTAAAGTCCGAAATTTCCGGATAAAGGGTAGACAGCTCCTCCTCGGGCAGAATGAAGAAGTGGGACGAGCTACCGATCTGGACATCCTGCACGACGCCCGTGACGGTATAGGTCTTGGACTGTCCGTTGTAGCAGGAGAGGGTCACAGTATCCCCAACCTGATAGCTGGTCCGGTAAATCTCTTTCAGCGCACCGCCGGCGGGGCAGACCAGGATGCCGTCTCCGTCCAGTAGCTGCCGGTAGTCCGCGGTTCCCTCCAGAACCCCGCCGTCCCCGTACATCTCCGCCATATCCTCCCGGGAAATGCCCCTGACAACAAAGGGTTCGTACTCGCTGTTGCCCGGAATGGCGCTGATGGCGGGAATCTCCACACAGGTCAGGCTGTAGGCCGTGACATAATCTACGCCGGGAAGGGCGGCCAGCTCCTCCCGCAAATCCTGGCCCAGGGGGTTCTCCCTCTGCATCTCCACAAATTCCCGGCCCGCGAAGTCCTCGTATTGCAGCAGATACTGGCTCCGGTCTCCGAATTGAGACTGGGCCATTTCCTTTACGTCCACTGAATTTGCGT
>JAAWQM010000029.1 GCA_022800525.1 Oscillospiraceae bacterium | reverse complement strand
CGGATGGCGGAGGGAGGGGGAGGTCGTTGGGGCGCAAGGGGTTCGAGATTTTGAAAAGGAAGTCTGGTAGCAAAAATGCGGGGTTTGGTAGCAATTGATGGATTTATGTAAACCTCACATCCCCGCTGCCAACTGGGGGAGTTCTGGTAGCACGTTGGGAAAGTCTGGTAGCAGGTGGTAGCAGGGAGAAAAATTGTATTCGTTTTATTTCAAAAAGTGAAAGGAACCAAGGATTTATCCTTGATTCCTCTTCAAACGCGGCTTCAGAAATATTTGGGTTACATAATACGGATTTTGGCGCATTTGTGACTGAAAAGCAATCCTCATTCCAGCACTACGCTCAAATACCATTCAAAAACGCCGTTACATTTTGGGGAGCTTCTATTTTAAGAGAATTCTGTTCTCCTCAACTCGGATATTGCAGTTTTCCTCTATTGTAGTGATCTCCACCGCCAATCTGCCGATTTGGATGTCCAGAGACGGATAAACTTTCTCACAGCGGATACGCCCTTTGCTCTTTTTATCCAGCTGCTTATTCACTGCTCTCAGTTCGGTCATCAGCGTTTCCCGCTTTTCCGTATAGAGATCCCGCTGTACCACGAGCTGCTCCAGAAGAGACTTCTCTCCATCTGAAATCCGGGCGCCTTTCTTCCGCAGGTTGATGATGGGATTCCATAACATGTCAATAGTTGACTGCGCCTCCGCCAGCTCTGCTTTGATCCGGTCCCATGATTCGGGAATATGCGGAGGATAGCCGATTGAAAACCGGCTGCGGCCTCCGGCCAGATTGCCGATCCGCTGGCACAGGATGCTGTCGCCCGCCCGAATCAGGCTGCTTACGATGATCCCGCGTCCGGTCATGGCGTAGACTGTGCCGCCGCAGCGGATTGTACTGTTTAAAATCGCCTCCGCGATTACGCTGGTTCCCGCGTCAATTTCCGCCCATTCCACCACTGGGGACTGCACTTGACAGGCTGCGTACAGAAAAGTCCTGTCCTTAGCCCCATAAATACCCTGCTGGACTCGGATGGTTCCACCCTTGGACGTCACGCGAGCCTGCCTCAATGTCCCATTAATCACGATATCACCGGAAGCCTCCACATCCACCCCGCCGTCCCCATCTCCCCCGATATAGAGATTGCCTGAAACATGCAGCGCTCCATGGGATTGGTTCAGGCCGCCGTCAATGATTTTCTGCTCCAGAATACAGAATTGGTCATTTTCGATGTACAGAATCCCATCTACGTCCGCAACAAGGGCCTGACCAGCCCTTCGGATGACGGTGTTCCTCCCTTGCGGTACGCAGATACTGGCGGCCTGCGTACCAGGAAGAATTTCTCCCGTGACATCCACACCGTCCGTCCCCGCTGTTGGGAGCCGGATCAGACAGATGTCCGTCCCTTTCCGTATGGGCTGAAACTGAACGTCTCCGCTGAAATCCACCTGGCTTCCGTTCTGCACCTCCAGGCACATATTTCTGCACCGTTCAAAGAGCTCCGTTACCTCGCCGTCTTCCCCGGGCTGGGGCGGCGTCCCGCGCGCTACTGGAAATATGTGAAGGTACCCGAACGCAAACTCCCGGGGGATATCGTCCTGCAAAATACCGTAGTTGATGCCCTCATAATGCATATCCGCCAGGAATTCTTCCAGAGTAATCCCGGCTCCATCGTTTTCCGGCTGAAGCAGGCAGGCATAGGCGCTCATCCGGTCTTTCGACAGGAAGAAATGCGCCTCCGCTTTTATACACGGCAAATCGCCGTCCAACGCCATTTTGTGCCGGTCTCTGCACGCCGCTTTCAACGCCCAGACAAAATCCTCCACGGCTTTGCTGTCGTCCGGATATTGCGCTTTCGCTTCCCGGCCCGCCGCATCCAGCTCCGAAAACATCTTTCTGTAAGGGGTAGGCTGAAATGCTTTTCTTTCCTGTTCGACCGCCTTCTTTGGGACAAAACGATCAAGGATTGCCACGTCCATCCCCTTCCTTTTTGATTCCTGTATTTGTGTTGATATCCGTTTCCCGCAAGCCACTACGGCCGCTCCGTATTTGAGTATTTGCATTGTACCATCTGCATAGGAAATTATCAAGTAATATATGCCATTCATTCCGCACACTTTTTCATTGCGTAAAAGCGGGAAACCGATAAGGACATATCGGTTTCCCGCGACATGTATTCTGCATGACAAACAGGCGGCATAACATTGGGCGATAGAAAAAAGGCTCAAATGTGATCTCTTTTTACGACTGGAATCCATACCTCATACCGTGCGTCAGCCGGGTCAGGGGTGAGATAGACCTCAATGTCCGGCGCGCTGCCGTACTCATACCCGGAGGCAGGCAGCCACTCGGTGATGATCCGCTGCTCCAGGTCCTGCAAGGAAAGAGTTGTCCCCTGTCCTGGAAAAACAGCCCACGTGGCGGCGGGGACGGTATATTCCTCAAGGCCGCCGGCAGGCTGGGCGCTGGCGGCGGCGATGAAATACCGCCACTCATCCGCATCGCCGCAGACGCTGACGCCCAGCAGTCCCATGGGCTGGGTGTCCATCATGGCCGCGAGGCGCGGGATCGTGCCATCCGACGCCGCCTGTCCCCACATCTGCGGTACTACGGCAAAATTCTTCTCAATGTCCTTGTCCAGCGGCCGGGAGATTCCAACAATACGGAACGCCTCCCGCCTTTCTATGCGATACTCCATTTCCTCTGCTCCTTTTATCATGATTGTAAAGCGCAGAGGCGGATAGGATTTCAACGGCGTTCCCTCATCGCGGACCGCCGACGGCGCGATGCCATGGACCGCCCGGAACGCACGGTTGAAGGCGGTGGGGGACTGATAGCCGTACCTGAGCCCCACATCAATGACCTTCTCCCCAGCCTGGAGGTCCACCGCCGCGCGGGACATGCGCCTGCGGCGGATGTACTCCGACAGGGACACGCCCGCCATGTAGGCGAACATCCTCTGGTAGTGGTAGGTGGAGCAGCAGGCGATCTTTGCCAGCTTACTGTATTCGATTTCCTCCGTCAGATGTTCCTCGATATATGCGATAGATTCATTCAGGCTTTTGACCCACTCCATATGTTGTTCCTCCTGCGCTTTCTTTTATGATACCATTAAGGATAGGGGATGTCCTCTTTTTTCCTGCACAAAGAGGAGAGCTTACAGGCCAAGCGCCGTCCACAGGGCCGCTAAAACCGTAAGGCGGGCAGAGGACTTTCGGACATGACGGCGCCTCACAGAATCATCAGAATTTGCTGGAGTCAGCAAAAAACAGCACGCGCCCTGCTCCTGCGTGGGAGCGGGGCGCGTATGGAGACAATTTACCGGGGGATCATTTGTCGTTCCCGAAGAATTTGTCATGCACCGCCCGCACAGCGGCAGCGGCGTCCCCCTCGTCAATGAGAACGGAGACTCTGATTTCGCTGGTGTTAATCATCTGGATGTTGATGTTGGCGTCATACAGCGCCTCGAACATCTTGGCGGCTACGCCGGGCGTGGTCATCATGCCCGCGCCCACGATGGACACCTTGGCAATTTTGTCCTCGACAGTTAGGTGGTCGAAGCGCAGGGAGTCCTTCTGCTCCTCCAGCACCCGCACGGCCTCCTCCACGTCGGCGCGGGGAAGGGTGAAGCTGATGTCCTTGCTCTCCCCACGTCCAATGGATTGGATGATGGCATCCACATTGATATTGGCCCTTCCCAGTACGGAGAACACACGGAAAGCCACCCCTGGATTGTGCTCCAATCCCACCACCGCGATACGGGCAATGCTGGTATCCTTCGCCACGCCGGCGATATTTGTCTTTTCCATTTTGACGACCTCCTTGACTTTCGTGCCGGGTTTTTTCTCCAGACTGGACACGACTTCCATATTCACATGATATTTTTTCGCCAGCTCCACGCTGCGGTTGTGGAGCACCTGGGCTCCCTGGCTGGCCAGCTCAAGCATCTCGTCGTAGGTGATTTCCTCCAGCTTCACCGCGCCGGGGGCCACGCGGGGATCGGTGGTGTATACGCCGTCCACGTCGGTGTAGATCTGGCACAGGTCCGCCCCGAAAGCGGCGGCCAGGGCCACGGCGCTGGTATCGGAGCCGCCCCGTCCCAGGGTGGTCACGTCGTCGAAGTGATTGATCCCCTGGAAGCCTGCCACCAGAACGATCTTGTTTTTATCCAGCTCCCGCTGGATGCGCTCGGAGTCGATTCTCTTGATCCGGGCGTCGGAGTATGTGCCGGTGGTGTGAATGCCCGCCTGCCATGCGGCAAGGCTCACCACCGGAAGGCCCATGCCCTCCAGGGCCATGGCGCACAGGGCAATGGAAATCTGCTCGCCGGTGCTCAGGAGCATGTCCATCTCCCGCTTGGAGGCCCGGGGGTTGATCTCCCTTGCTTTTTCAATCAGGTCGTCGGTGGTGTCGCCCTGGGCGGACAGGACTACCATGACCTGGTTTCCGGCTCTATAAGTATCGGCGATGATGCCCGCCACGTTCCTGATGCGCTGGGCATCCCGGACGGAGCTGCCGCCGAATTTCTGTACGATCAAACTCATAAGGATAACTTCCTCTCTATGGCAAATTAGGGGGACACTATATTATAGTATCTGAGGGACAAAATGGTTATTGCAGAACGGGCAGCAGCGCGGCGGCGTCCAGCTTTTCCGCCAGAGCCTTGGCGTCCCTGGCGGACAGGACGCCGGTGAGCATCGCGCCGCCGGAGAGAACCTGACAGTTCTCAGGAACCTGGAAACCGCCCCGCAAGTACCACCGCATGGACAGTTCGCTGAAGCTGGCCAGCGGCGCGCTCTCGTTCCACCCCAGATTCCTGCGCTTTTCGCGGTGCTGGAGGGCGTCGATCACGTCGCCCATGACGGCGGAGGCGGTGGGCAGGTCTCCGGCCCCGCGTCCGTAGAACATCACGTCGCCCACGGCGTTGCCGCGGATCATAATAGCGTTGAATACGTCGTCCACGGCGGCGATGGGGCAGTCCGCCGGAACCAGATGGGGGGCCACATAAGCGGCCTGCCGGCCATCGGCCAGCCGCATGGCGCGGCCCAGCAGCTTCACACGGTAGCCAGCCCCGCTGGCGATGGCTACATCCTTCAGCTCCAGTCCGCTGATCCCCTGAACGCTGATCTGGCCGGGCAGGACTTCCCTGCCCCAGGCGAGATTGGAGAGGATACAGATTTTCCGGCCTGCGTCCAGGCCCTCAACGTCGGCGGCGGGATTCTGCTCAGCGTAGCCCTTTGCCTGGGCTTCCTTCAGCGCCTCATCGAAGGGAATGCCCCCCTTGACCATGCGGGTGAGGATATAGTTGGTGGTTCCGTTGAGGATACCGGCGATTTCCTCAATCTGGTTGCCCGCCAGACACTGGAACAGAGGGCGCAGGATGGGGATACCGCCGCCCACGCTGGCCTCGAAGAGGTAATTGACGTTTTTTTCTTTGGCGATTGCCAGAAGCTCCTTGCCGTGGGATGCCACCAGCTCCTTGTTGGAGGTCACGACGTGCTTGCCTGCCAGCAGAGCGCGGCGGGTAAAGTCAAGGGCGACCTTTGCGCCGCCAATGGACTCCACGACCACATCCAGATCCTGGTCATTCTCCAGGATGGAGAAATCTTTTACCGCCATATCCGCGTAAGGAGTGGCGGATAAATCCCGCACATCGAGAATATATTTCAGATTGAGGGGTTCGCCCAGTTTTTCAGCGATAGGACCGGCGTTCATGCGGAGAACCTCCGCCACGCCGCTGCCCACTGTACCAAAGCCCATAATTGCAAAATTAGCCATTGTTGTTTATTTCTCCTTCTCCTGAATCTTTGCCGCCTGCGGCGGCAAGGGAAGTTATTTCTGTTCGGCAGCCTGGGGGCTTCTCGCCCCCCGGACGCCCCCCGGGTACTTTTGCCCCGCGGCAAAAGTACCCAAAAACGCGCTCAAACCTACGGTTTGAGATTCCCTTGAGCATCGCCCGGAGGGCGATACTTTATGTTTTGTTTATTTTACGCTACGACCTGGGGGACTGGTTGTTCTGCGCTGGCGCTCTGGGCCGCCAGAAGTCCCTGCTCCTGCGGACACGCTCTATTGGAAGAGTTCGCTGCTGCGCCGGAAGTGCATACGCCTACCAGTTGGCGCTCATCCATGCTCCGCAGTTCTGGCGGTGGATGCGGACCAATTCCAGAAGCGGCGCCGCAGCGACCAGCCTCCGACAGAACCCGTGGGTAGCCGCAGAAGTCTGGCGCACCAACGAAGGTATTGGGTCAGAAGCAAACAGGGCATCGCCGGAGAGCCAATCAACTCCCCTGACATTCAGGGGCTTCTCAAGGGGGGCCGCCCCCCTTGGGCGTGCTTTTGGTTCTTTTCCCACGAGGGAAAAGAACGCCCCGCCGCCGGCGAGGCGGCAAATCTGACAAGTGGAATTCAGGCGGCCCGCGGGGCCGCACTACCCAGCCAGAATCTCAAACCTGACCACCCCGTCCAGACTGGAGGCCCGGCCAATCAATTCCTCCAGGGAAATCTCCATGTCGGAGGTCTCCGCCGATATGGTCACCGCCGCGCAGCCGTTGGTCGGAATCGACTGGTTGATTGTCAGTATATTCGCGCCGCTCCCGGCAAAAATAGCTAAGACATTGCTCAACACACCAGGGTTATCCTTCAGCATCGTATAAAACGTGATAATATGTCCCGCTTTCATGTTGTTGAACGGCTGCACCGCATCCTTATACTTATAGAACGCGCTGCGGCTGATCCCGACCCGGCGGGTCGCCTCGCCTACCGTCCCCGCTTCACCGGACTGCATCATCCCCTTGGCCTCCGCCACCTTGATAAAAATATCCGGCAGAGCTTCTGCCGCGACAATGTAAAATTTGGTCTTCACTCCCATAATGTATCCCCTTTGCGGTCACATGTCCTTGTACGGGATATTGTATCATACACCTACGCCTTTTACAACCATAATCATGCCGGGAAATTGAACAATTTTTCCCGCCCCCAAAACAGAAAAGAGGTACAGATTCTCTATATGTCGCAACTAAGTGTCTTCTTACAAAAGACAATCACCACCCTCCTGTGGATAGGAGGCGCGGTGATTTTCTTCAAATTCCTGTTGGGCCCCCTGCTGCCCTTTCTTCTGGCGCTGGCCCTGAGCGCTATGGTGGAGCCCATGGTGCAAAAGCTTAGCCGGGGAATGAAGGTACAGCGCCCCTTTGCCGCCATGCTGGTGACAACCCTGCTTCTGCTGACCTTCGGCGGCTTGCTCGCGCTGCTGCTGGCGCGGCTGGTATTGGAGCTGCAGCAATGGTCAGGGCGTCTTCCAGAGACCATCGCCGGGTTCCCCGCCCTATGGAACGGGATGCTGGACAGAATCGAAATCTGGTATGCGGCCAGCCCTGCTTTTATCAGATCCGCTCTGGACATGCTGGCCGGACAACTGATGGAACAGGGGCCCGGACTGGCCGGAGAGGCCGGAACATGGCTGATGGGCGCGGTATCCTCTCTGCTGGCCGCGCTGCCGGATTTTGGATTGTTTCTGATCACGACTGTGCTGGCGGTCTATTTTACCAGCCTCAGTTATCCGGCAATTCTGGCCTTCCTCAAGCGGCAGCTTCCACCCTCCTGGCAGGTCCGGTGCCGGGACGCCGTTTACTGCTTTCGCTCGACTATCCTTCAATGGCTGCGGGCAGAACTGCTGCTGATTCTGACGACCTTTATTATCCTGTTGGCAGGCTTCTGGTGGATGGGGCTGGAGTATGCGCTGCTGGCCGCCGTGTTCACAGCAATTGTAGACGCCCTCCCGGTACTGGGGACGGGAACTGTGCTGTTTCCCTGGGCCATAGGCTGTTTTCTGCTGGGCGATATGGGACGGGGATTGGCCCTGCTCAGCATTTATGCGGTCGGAATGATCGTTCACAGCCTTCTGGAGCCCCGCCTGCTGGCAAAGCAGGCGGACCTGCCGCCGATTACCGCGCTTCTGGCAATGTACCTGGGTTTCCATTTTCTGGGGGTGGGCGGGATGATTCTGCTGCCGGTCCTGTTGCTGCTGCTGAAGCAGTTCCAGGACGCAGGGGTCATCCATCTATGGAAGTAGCCGCGCGGTCCGGCGACAGCAATATGTCTGCGCCGAAAATCCGGATAGAAAGCTGGGGCAATTTTGCCGCCAACGCCTCCGTGAGGACGCCCAGCGCAATGCTGCGCTCCCTGCGGCTACGCAGGCTTTCGGCAAACGCTGCGGGAATGCCCCCGACTTGCACGGAAAGCAGCACTATGCCTCCGCTCTCTGTCTCAAAGGATGGATTAAGGGATAAAAGGGCCGCCGGCACGCCTGCCGCAATCAAATCGCCGCCGTCCAGTTCCTGGCGGACAATCCGGCGGTACAGATCCTCCCGGATATTGGGGTATTGCGCCGTTATCACAGCATGTCCGCTGTCGGACGGCGGGAACTGTATCATCAGGAATCCAGGTCCTCCCAGCTCCGGATGCGCCATGACGCTCTCCAGCGTACGGATGGCATCCGCCATCCCGCTTACCACGCCTGAGTCCCCGGCAAGTATCCGGCGCAGACGCTGTTCGGCATGTTCTTCCGGCGGTGGCGGCGGGGTTTTCTCCGATGTTCCGAACGCCTGGCGATACCACAGAATGGCTGCCAGCAGAATCGCGGCGGCAGCCAGGAAATAAATATGCATGACTGTTCTCTCCTTTGGTTATCTTTAAGAATATATTATAGTATTCTTTTAGACAATTTGCAAGAGAGAAAGTTATCTGTAAGATAACTGTAAAGGGAGCTGAAAGAAATGACTGCGGAGAAATGGCAGCTGGGGGAGGCAATCCGCTCCGCCCGCATGCGCAAGGGACTGACCCAGGAAGCGCTGGCGGAGCTGCTGGACATTACCCCCATCCACTTGAAAAATATGGAGAGTTCCCGCAGGAAGCCGTCGGTGCCCCTGCTGTTCGAGATGATGGAACTGCTGGAGTTCTCCGTGGACGCTCTGGTATTTCCGGACCGTGAAACCGGCGGGAGCATCCACACCACCGGTCTCACGCCGGAGGAGTGCGAGGCTGTGGAACGGCTGGTGGACGTCATGCGGAAACGAAAAAATTAGAGCTTATCCGCAGATTTGACCGCGGATAAGCTCTTTGCACATGATTGAAAGCACCTCAGCGCTTTGTCAGGACGGCGCATGTCGTCTCCCCGCTGCTTTCGTCATCTTTCAGGACAAAAAACGCGTTCTTTTCCTCAACATAGCAATAATGGCAGACACCGGCGGTGATGGCGGCGTAAAAAGCGCCGCTTTTGATAAATCAATACCCAGCGCAGCGGTCCGCTGATGTGCTTCCGTCATGCTCTTGGTTTCGGGATACTGCCAGCCAGCTTGTTCCAAAACGCTCCTTGCGGTGTTGTACATAGCGCAGGTCAGCATGTCGGCCAGACATCGGATGCCCTGAACAGCGGGTGGTTCCAGGCGGCGCTGAAGAAATCAAACAGCAGCGGCGGTAGTTTGATGTTGTGAGTGGACTCAAGTTCCTTCAGATACGGCTCGCCTTTGCGCTCGGTGCAGCCTAAGAGCCTGAGAAGATCAAGGGGCGTCGGAGTGTATTGAACGGCCATAAAAGCACCTCCTTTTTACTTGACATATTATACCTCTTTTGTAAAAGAATGCAAGGGCCTTACGGAAATCAATTTTTACAGTTTCTGCGTGGACTTTTTCCTGGGTTTGCGCTATAATGACATACCAAGAACCGGAAAGGAAACAATATCATGAACGAGATCATTCTTATGAAGCTGGGCGAGGTGGTGCTCAAGGGCCTGAACCGCCGCTCCTTTGAGGACAAGCTGAACAGCAATATCCGCCGCCGTCTGGCCCACTATGGCAGCTTCCGGGTGTACTCCAAGCAGAGCACCGTTTATGTGGAGCCGCAGGGCGACGGCTGTGACCTGGATGGGGCTTATGGGGCCTGCAGGCAGGTGTTCGGCGCGATTGCCGTTACCCGCGCCCTGCCCTGTCCCAAGGACAAGGACGCTATTTTCCACTGTGCGCAGAATTACCTGGACGCCGAACTGCGCGCCGCCAGGACCTTCAAGGTAGAGACCAAACGGGCGGACAAGCATTTCCCTATGAACAGCATGGAAATTTCCCAGTATGTGGGCGGCCTGCTCCACGATGCGTATCCCCATCTGAAGGTGGATGTGCATACGCCTGAGCTGTGCGTCCATGTGGAGGTGCGGGAAAAGGCGGCCTATGTCCACGCCCCGTCCCAGCCCGGCGCGGGCGGCCTGCCCATTGGTATGGGGGGCACGGCGGTGAGCCTGCTGTCCGGCGGGATTGACAGTCCGGTGTCGTCTTACATGATTGCCAAGCGGGGCGTTCAGCTGGAGCTGGTCCATTTCTTCTCTCCGCCCTACACCTCGCAGATGGCTCTGGACAAGGTGAAGCAGCTGGCGAAGGAGCTGGCGCCCTGGTGCGGGCGGATGACGCTGCACATTGTACCGTTTACCGAGATTCAGGAGGAGATTCGCAGGGCGTGTCCGGAGGACCATTTTACTCTCATCATGCGCCGCTTCATGATGCGCCTTGCGCAGGGGGTGGCGAAGCGGACTGGCGCGAAGGCGCTTGTTACCGGGGAAAGCCTGGGGCAGGTTGCCAGTCAGACAATGGATGCGCTGACGGTTTCTGACGAGGTGTGTACGCTGCCGGTGCTACGGCCTGTTATCGGGATGGATAAGCAGGAAATCATCCTGATTTCCAGGAAAATAGGGACATTTGATACATCGATCCTGCCCTATGAGGACTGCTGTACCGTGTTCACGCCCCGGCATCCGAAGACACACCCGCACCTGGACGAGGTTCATGAGTTTGAAAAAGCGCTGGATATCGAAGGACTGGTGGAGAAGGCGCTGTCCGGCGTGGAGCGGGTCACGGTTTCACAATAAAAACGCCCCGCGTGGAGCGGGATACAGAAAGGGAAGATTTTTCAATGATCGCGGAATTGATCGCTGTCGGTACGGAGCTGCTGCTGGGCAATATTGCCAACACCGATGCCCAGATGATTTCGGAAAAGCTCAGCGCGCTGGGGATTACGGTCCACCGCCACACTGTAGTGGGAGACAACCCGGAGCGGCTTGCGGACGCTTTGGAGACTGCAAGGCGCCGGGCGGACATTATTATCACTACCGGAGGTCTGGGACCTACCTACGATGATCTGACCAAGCAGACAATTTGCAGGACGTTCGGGCGGGAGCTGGAGCTGCATGAGGATATCCTGGAGGAAATCAGAGGCTGGTTTGCCGCCCAAATGGGGAAGGCAATGCCGGAGAACAATGTCCAGCAGGCCATGCTGCCGGTGAACTGCGTTGTATTTGATAATCCGGTGGGGACAGCTCCCGGGTGCGCTTTTGAGGAGGGCGGCGTCCATGTACTGATGCTGCCGGGACCGCCCTTCGAGTGCCGGTATATGTTTGAGCACCGGGCGGCGCAATATCTGGAGAAGCTGACGGACGGCGTGATTGTCAGCCATGAGATCAAAATTTTCGGCATGGGCGAAAGCTCTGTGGAGGAGGCTCTGCGGGAGCCCATGACGCAGATGACCAATCCGACCCTGGCTCCTTACGCCAAGCTCAACGAGTGCATGGTCAGGGCCACTGCCAAGGCGGAGACCCGCGAGGCGGCGGAAGCCATGCTGAAGCCGGTGGTGGCCCAGGTCTGTGAGACGCTGGGAGATGTGGTATACGGTGTGGACGTGGACAGTCTGGAGGCGGTAGTCTCTCAGCTTATGAGGGAGCGCGGGCTGACGCTTGCCGCTGCCGAGAGCTGCACAGGCGGGCTGATTGCCAAGCGGATGACGGACCTGCCTGGGGCGTCCGGCGTGTTCCGGGGCGGGGTGGTCAGCTATACCAACGGGGTCAAGGCGGGGGCGCTGGGCGTACCGGAGGCCCTGCTGGAGGAGTATGGCGCGGTGAGCGAGCCTGTTGCGCGGGCGATGGCGGAGGGCTGCCGTAAGGTTTGCGGGAGCGATCTGGCAGTGTCTGTGACGGGTGTTGCCGGGCCGGATACGGATGATCGGGGCAATGAGATCGGGACGGTATTTATTGCCTTAGCCAGCGGGAAAGGGACGATATGCAAGAGGCTTTCCTGCGGGAAGGGCAGGGGACGGGACCGGGTACGGAGCGCGGCGGCGCAGCAGGCTTTCGATTTGCTGAGACGGTGGATGCTGGGTCTGCAAATGTGATTTTCGATCCTTTCGATCCTGCGTACATGGAGTGGAAGCGGGCAGGCGGGGGCCGTCATTGTCCTACGGACAACGACCGGCCCGGCAGTGGTGCTGGCGCACCACTGCCCAGAAGCGGCGCCGCAGCGAAATCCCCCGATAGACCCCGTGGGTAGCCGCAGAAGACCGGCGCACCAACGAAGGCATTGAGGTAGAATCAAACGCAGTCTCGTCGGAGGGCAAACAAAACAACGCATTCAGGGGATTCTCAAGGGGGACCGCCCCCTTGAGGGTACTTTTGGTTCTTTTCCTGCAAGGGAAAAGAACATCCCCCGTCCCCGCCCCGCGGGCGGGCAATCGCATAAAAAATTCTCCCTGGACTCCCAGGGAGAATTTTTCATAAAGAAAATCAGTTCTTATAGACCGCCATCATTCCCTTATAGGTCATATAGCAATCCAGCTTGGCAACGATTTCAAAAGGAGCATGCATCGCCAGCACAGGCACGCCGGCATCCAGGGTGTTGATATTCCGGTTCGCCATGTAGCACGCCACGGTACCGCCGCCACCGGCGTCCACCTTGCCCAGCTCGGCCATCTGCCAGATGACGCCGTTCTCATCAAAGATCCGGCGGGCGTAGGCCACCAGCTCGGCGGACGCGTCGGACGCGCCGCTCTTGCCGCGGCTGCCCGTATACTTGCACAGGCCGATACCATAGTTCAGGAAAGAAGAATTCCGCTTCTCGAACACCGACGCAAAGTTGGGATCAAAGGCCGCCGTTACGTCGGCGGACAGGCAGAAGCTCTTCTCCAGGCAGGCGCGGACAGGCACATTCTGGCTGTCGCACAGATCCTCCATGAAGGTGTCGAAAGCCGCCGTCTGCATACCGGAGACGCCGACAGAGCCGATCTCCTCCTTGTCCGCCAGGATGCACACAGACGTTTTGCCGGGAACCTCATCAAGATCCAGCAGGGCCTTCAGCGCGGCGTAGCCGCATACCCGGTCATCATGGCCGTAAGCGCCGATCAGACTGGCGTCCAGGCCGATGTCGGTGGCGTTGGCGGCGGGCACCGCCTCCAGCTCAGCGGAGATGAAATCCTCCTCGGTGATGCCGTACTTCTCATACAGCCGCTTCATGACCGCCAGCTTGACGCGCTCCTTCTCCTCGCCCTCGATGGGCTCGCTGCCCACCAGGATATTCAGCTGCTCGCCCTCGATGCCCTCGGCCAGCGTCTTCTTGCTCTGCTCCGCGCCCAGATGGGGCAGCAGGTCGCTGATGACCAGCTTGGGTTCGCTGCCCTCGCCGATGGTGACGGAGACGGCGCTGCCGTCCTTCAGGGCGATCACGCCGTGGAGCTCCAGGGGGATGGTCACCCACTGGTACTTGCGGATTCCACCGTAGTAGTGGGTCTTCAGGTATGCCAGCTCGCTTTCCTCATAGAGCGGGGCGGGTTTCAGGTCCAGCCGGGGACTGTCGATATGAGCGGCGGCAATCTGAACGCCCTCCGCCAGACTCTTCTGGCCGATGACTGCCAGGAGCAGCATCTTGCCCCGGTTGTCCAGATACACCTTGTCCCCGGCCTTCAGCTCCATGCCGCGGGTATAAGCCTTGAAGCCCTTCTCCTCGGCAAGACGGATGCCCTCGCGGACGCACTCGCGCTCCGTTTTTCCGGCGTCCAGATACGTCTTGTAGGACGCGCAGTAGGCGTCCATGGCCTCGCGCTCCCCGGCGGGCATCCGGTCATAACCGTTTTTCTTTTGCGTCAGCAGTTTCTCTTTCCATTCCTTCGCATCCATGATTTGCATTTCCTCCATTCAAAAATTCCAATAAATTGGCAAAGAAATCGCGCATCAGTCCTTGGAAGACCTCCTTGTCCTCCTCCTGGTTCTCCAGGAGATAGGTGCAGAGGCCTTTATAATAGCCGTCGGGCTTCTGCGCGGCGATCCTCGCCTGGGCCTGCTCCTGGGTGAGGCCATCCCGCGCCATGATCCGCCGCAGGCGGATCGCCGGAGGGGCGGTCACAGCAACCGTTGCGTCACACATCCGGCCCATCCCTGATTCTACCAGATTTATAGCATCAATGGCAACCCCTTTTTGTGAACATTTTTTAATTTTTTGTTTCACTGCCGCAGACACGGCGGGGAAGACAATGGCGTTGAGCTTCGCCAGCTCCGCCGGGTCGCTGAATACCCTCTTTGCCACAGCCTTCCGGTCCAGTCGTCCGTCCGGGAGAAACACCTGTCCGAAGGCATCCGTCAGGGAACGCCGCAGCGCCCCGTCCGTTTGCAGAAGCTGGTAGTACAGCGCGTCGCAGTCCACAATCTCAAATCCAAGGGACTCCAGAATCTCCAGCGCGGTGGTTTTGCCCGCGCCGGTGGGACCGGTGATACCGATGACGGTCATGGTTCAACCTCCTCCAGGGCGGTAATCTGGAAGCCAGCCGCCTTTTTCAGCCGGTTGGCTACCGCCAGCCCCAGTCCCGCATCATCCGGGCACTGGGCGTAGATGGCTTCCACGCTGGTCCCGTCAAAGGAGCGCAGGGCGTCAAACACCCGCCGGGCCTGTTCCGCCGGGTCCCTGGCGGAGCCGATGGTTTGCAGCGCGCAGCCGGGAAACTGCCCGGCGTATTCGTCAAAACAGATTACGCCAGTATGCTTCCCCAACCGCTCCCTGATATACCGTGCGGTGCGGCCGCCCTCGCCGGTGACTACAGTGACGGGAGCTTTCGGGGCGTAATGCCGGTATTTCATGCCGGGCGCCCTGGGCTTCTCGCCGGCGGAGAGGGGGGACAGAACAGCCCGGTCCACGGCGACCTCGCCCAGAACCGCCTCCAATGCCTCCAGCGGCAGGCCGCCGGGGCGCAGCAGGCGGGGCGGCGTTACGGTAAGGTCGATGATGGTGGATTCCACGCCCACGCCGCAGGGCCCGCCGTCCACAATGGCGTCAATCCGCCCGTCCATGTCCTCCAGCATGTGCGCCGCGCAGGTGGGGCTGGGCCGTCCAGACCGGTTGCCGCTGGGAGCCGCCGTGGGTACGCCCGCCGCACGGATGACCGCCAGCGTCACCGGATGGTCCGGGCAGCGTATTCCCACGGTGTCCAGCCCGCAGGTCACGACGTCCGGCACGGTCTCCCGCCGGGGGAGGATCATGGTCAGCGGGCCAGGCCAGAACTTCTCCGCCAGCGTGTACGCCGTGTCCGGCACGTCATGGCAGTACCGCTCCAGCCAGGATGCGTCCGGGATATGGAGGATAAGGGGATTGTCCGAGGGCCGGCCCTTGGCCTCAAAAATACGGCGGACCGCTTCTGGGTCCAGGCCGTTGGCCCCCAGGCCGTAGACGGTCTCTGTGGGGATACCCAGCAGGCCGCCGTCCCCAAGGATGGCGGCGGCGGCTTCGATATCTTGTCCTGTCAGCAGCCTGGTTTTCATTTCACAGCTTCAACTCCATCAAAGTAAATTCGTATATGCCGCCGTTGGTGGGAACCTCGGCGAACCCGGTCTCCACAGCTCCTGCCCGTTTGTACGTTTTTACAGCCCGCTGGTTAAAGGACGCGACGCTCAGGCGGAGCTTCTCAAGCTTGTAGTTTTCCCGCACGAAGTCCAGAATCTCCGCCAGAAAGGCGCTGCCCCGCCCCTGCCCGGTCAGGTCGGGCCGCAGGCCGAGGCCAAGCTCCCCCTGGTCCACACAGAAAAAGCCAATCAGCACACCGTTGTCAAATACGGAGAAATACCGGTCGCCGCGCAGCTCCGGGGATGTGATCTCCGCATAGTCCTCCGGGTCCGCCGTCATGTCGTAGAAGGCGTATTCTCCGTCATACTTCCAGCGGTCCGCAATTTCCAGCGCTTCGGACTGCCTCATCTTCCTGATCTTTATTTCTCCGGTTCCGATGGAACTGTGTGCGCCTGATTTGCGGATTTCGTCCATAATCCGTCCGGTGCAAATCACAAAAACAATACACAGTAAAAGCCCGGTGAAGCCAACCGCGCCGAACGGGAAGAAATTGAGCATGGCACCCGCATACCACAGCACGATATATCCCGCGATCAGTCCAAGGGCATTCCTGACATCCTTGTTCATGCGCTTATTCCTCCGTTCTGTCCCCCGCCTCCGCCAGACGCGCCGCCTGGTCGGCAGTCGTCAGCGCGTCAATCACAGGGTCCAGCACGCCGTTGATGACAGAATCAATCGCGAAGTTCTTCACATCCCCGGTGAGCCGGTGGTCCGTCACCCGCCCTTGGGGAAAGTTGTAGGTCCGGATACGCTCGCTGCGGTCGCCGGAACCCACCTGGCTGCGCCGCTGGGCGGCGATGGCGGCGTTCTGCTTCTCCAGCTCCGCCTCGTACAGCCGGGTCCGCAGAATCTGCATGGCGCGGTCCTTGTTCTTGTACTGGCTCCGCTCGTCCTGGCACTCCACCACCACGCCGGTGGGCAGGTGGGTGATGCGGATGGCGGATTCCGTCTTGTTGATGTGCTGTCCGCCCGCGCCGGAGGAGCGGAAGGTGTCAATTTTCAAATCGCCGGGGTCGATGTGGAAATCCACCTCCTCCGCCTCCGGCAGCACCGCCACGGTGGCGGCGCTGGTCTGGATGCGGCCCGAGGACTCCGTCACCGGCACCCGCTGGACCCGGTGGGCCCCGCTCTCGTACTTGAGCCGGGACCACGCGCCCTCGCCCTCCACGATGAACTCAATGGTCTTGATGCCGCCCAGCTCGGTCTCGCTGCGGCTGGTGACCTCCAGCTTCCAGCCCCGGCTCTCCGCGTACATGACGTACATCCGGAAGAGGTCTGCGGCGAACAGCATGGCCTCCTCGCCGCCCACGCCGCCGCGGATTTCCATGACCACATTCTTTCCGTCGTTGGGGTCCCGGGGCAGCAGCAGGATTTTCAGCTCCTCCCGCAGCCGCTCCATGTCCGCCCTGGCCGCCTGGATCTCCTCCTGGGCCATCTCCTTCATCTCTGGGTCGGACAGCAGCTCCTGGGCGGAGGCCAGCTCCGCTTCCGCCTTCCGGTAGGCCCGGTAAGCCTCCGCCACCGGCTCCAGCTCCTTCTGCTCCCGGGTCAGGCGGCGCAGAAGGTCCGGATCGCCGTAGGTGGCGGGGTCCTCCATCTGGGTGACGATGGCCTCCAGGCGGTCCGATATGGCTTTCAGCTTATCCATCATCATCGGTGCGCTCCTTTCCGCCGCTCCGGACGCTGGTGAGAAATTCATTCCGCCAGAAATCGGCCCCCACCGAGTCGGGCCGGATGCTTACGCCGCTGATTCTGGGGGCGTGGACGTAGAGGTCCATCTGGTCAAACACGTCCTCGTAGCGGACCTCGCTGCTGCGGGTGATGACGTAGGCCACCCGGCGCAGCTCCTCGCCGTACTGGCTCAGGAAGCTGCGCACCGGTGAGCTGCACCGGCCCGCCCACACCGGCGAGCCGATGATGACCAGGTCATAGACGCCCAGGGGCAGGGCGGTCTTGAAGGGCTTCACCTTCGGGAGGCGGCGGGCCATGGCCTGCATCCCGCTCTTGAGCCACCCCTTCACGCCGGAGCGGTCCACGCCGTCGTCCAGCTTCACCGCCTCGCAGTTCAGCTCCTGGGCAATCTCCCGCATCAGCTTCTCCGTGCGGCCGGTGCGGCTGTAATAGACACATAGAATATAGGGCATATCATGCCTCCTTAAAAAACAAGCTCCGCCGCTACGCCAAACGCTTCGCGGATATAGTAGTTGAGAGTCAGCGGGAGATACCGCGCCGGCATATGCGCCGCCACCGGCACCATATTGTCCGGCATATACATGGACGCCCGGCACAGGTGGTAATCGCTTGATACGACCGCGATGTTGGCCGCCGGATCGAGCCCCCGCTCAGACAGCATCGCCAGGGAATATTGGATATTCTCCCGCGTGTTGTCCGCCTGCTCCTCCAGCAGAATCCTGTCCGGTTCCACGCCCCTGCCGGCCAGCCAATCAGCCATGCACCGGGCCTCGGAAATCTCCTCCCCCCGCCCCTGGGAGCCGGAGACGACGATGGGGATATCCGGCCTGTCCTGCACGTAAGCCAGCGCGGCCTCCAGGCGCGTTTGCAGGCTCAGGGACGGCTCGGTTCCATTGACGCCCGCGCCTAAAACGATCATTGCTGTGACGGGCGTATCGCTGTCCGTTCTGGCCCAGGAGATCACCCGGACCTCCAGCACGGCGAAAAAAAGGAATCCCGCCGCCAGCAGCGCCAGAAACACGCGCCGCAGCCATATCGCCCAGCCATGCCTTTCCTTCCACCGGGTCAGCAGCGCGAAGACCACCAGCGCCGCGGCGGCGCACCAGAGCAGGAACCCGGTAAACCGCATCGCCGTAAACACAAACCGCAGCAGCGAACCAAGCAGGAGACAGCCCCCCGCCAGGATATAGCAGGCCGTTTCCGTCCTCTTCACACCTCCGCCTCCTCGGCCAGCTTCTCCCAGCGGTCCATCAGCTCCAGAAGCTGTGCGTCCAGCGCCTCCTTTTTGGCGTAGGACGCGCTGTATTTCTCATAATCGCAGGCGTTGGCCTCCATTTCAGCCTCCGCCGCCTTGATTTCGGCCTCCAGCTTCTCCATGTCGCGCTCACAGATGGTCAGCTGCCTGCGGGCGTTCTGCTGGGCGCGGCTGCCCTTGGGGACGGGCTTGGGCTTCTCCTCTCTTTTCTCGTTTCTGGCCTGAGACTGCGCCAGAGCCTTGTCCCGCTCCTTGATCTCCTTATAGCGGGCGAAGGGCACGGGATAATCGGTAATGACGCCGTTTTCCAGCTCCCAGATCCGGGTGGCGAAGCGGTTGATGAAATATCGGTCGTGGCTGACGAACAGCAGCGCCCCCTCGTAAGCCTCCACCGCCTCCTCAATCCACTCCCGGCTGGCGATGTCCAGATGGTTGGTGGGCTCGTCCAGCACCAGCAGATTGATCTCCTCGTCCATCAGGATACACAGCCGCAGGCGGCTCTGCTCTCCGCCGGAGAGGACGGAAACAGGCTTGAACACGTCTTCGCCCCGGAAGTTGAACGCGCCCAGCCGGTCGCGGGCGGTCTGGGTGGTGATGCCCCGCTTGGAGTAGAGCATCGTATCCACCAAACTGCGGTGGGGGCTGTCGAAGCGGATAATCTGGGGGAGGTAGGCGGGGCGGACCGTGGGGCCGAATTTGACCCGGCCATCGTCCGGCTGCTCCTCGCCCATGAGGATCTTCAAAAGGGTGGATTTCCCCGTGCCGTTGTCTCCGATCAGGGCGATGCGCTCGCCGCCCTCCACCCGGAGGTCCAGGCCATGGAACAGCTTCCGGCCCCCGAATGATTTTTCGATGCCCTTGATGTGCATGACCTCGTCACCCAGGAACTCCTTTTCTCCAAAGCGGTTGGTCAGGGCCCGGGCCTTGACGGGCTTCTCCGTCTGGCGGATACGCTCAATCCGGCGTTCCATGGAGAAGGCCCGCTTATGGAGCTTGTCAGCGCCCATGAAGGCCCACAGGTGCAGCTTGTCCGCCGCCTCCTGGAGCTGCTTGATCTTGGCCTGCTCCTTCTCGTACTGCTTCATTTTTTCCTGATACCGCCGCTCCTTTTCGATGGCGTAGAAGGTGTAGTTGCCGGGATAAAACTCCGCTTTGCCGTCAGAAATCTCAATCACCCGGCTGATGGTGCGGTCCAGGAAGTAGCGGTCGTGGCTGATGGCCACCACCGTGCCCCGGAAGCGGCGCACATACTCCTCCAGCCACTCCACGGCGTGGAGGTCCAGGTGGTTGGTGGGTTCATCCAGCAGGAGAATGTCCGTGTCCTCCAGAATGAGACGGCCCAGGTTCACCCGTGTTTTCTCGCCGCCGGAGAGGCTGTCAAAGAGCTGGATTCGCATTTCCGGCGGGATGGACAGGCCCGCCGCCACCTTGTTGACGGCGGTATCGGTGTCATAGCCGCCGATGCCCTCAAATTTGGCGGAAAGCTCGCCGTAGCGGCGCAGGGTCTGCTCGCTGCTGTCTCCCGCCGCCATGGCGGCGGTCAGCTTTTCCATCTCCTCCGCCAACTTCCGGTGCCGCGCGAAGGCGGTGTGGAGGACGTCGTCAACCGTATAGCCCTCCGGGTACACCGGGATCTGGGAGATGAGGCCGAGGCGGCGGTTCTTCGCCACCGATACCTCGCCCTCGTCAGCCTCCAGCTCGCCGGTGAGGATTTTGAAGAGCGTGGATTTTCCCGCGCCGTTGCGGCCCAGCAGGCCGACACGCTCGCCGCTCTCCACCTGGAAGGTGATGCCGTCCAGGACGTTTTTTCCAATTTCGAATGATTTTACTAATCCATTTATACTAATTTCTATCATAACCGTACCTATTTTCTTGCTGCCGGTTTGCGGCGCCGGACGGGCTCCGCCCGCCCCCTACTGGAATGGATATTCCCGCAGGAAGTCCGCCATCAGATCGAACCGGCCGAAAAAGTGGGATGCCTTCAATAAGACCGCGTCTCCGGGGGCGAAGAGGGCCAGCAGGTCCTCCCTGGCCGCCTCCCTGCCGGGATACCAGCGGACATCGGGACAGCCCGCCTCCCGGGCGGCGGGAACCATCCACTCTTTACTGCGGGGGCCGACGGCCAGCAGGACGTCAATGCCCAACTGTCCCGTCAGCTCGCCGACGGACCGGTGGCCGGGAGCCTCGGCGGTCCCCAGCTCCGTCATGTCTCCCAGCATGGCGATTTTTTTGCCGCCCTTATGCTGAGAGAGTATTTTTATATCCGCCCGGACGGAGCGGGGGTTTGCGTTGTAGCTGTCGTTAATCATGATCCTGCCGCCGGACAGACGTTCGACGCGCAGGCGGTTGTCCGCCGGGGCGTAGGCGGCTGCGCCGCTGACGATCTCATCCTTCGTCAGTCCCAGCCGCTCCGCCGCGGCGACCGCCATTGCGGCCAGGGCCGCCATATGAACGCCGGGGGCGGGGATGGACAGGGGATAGCTGTCCATCTGCGTGGTGATCGTGCAGCGAATGCCCTCCAGACCCAGGTCCTCCAGGTGGGTGATCCTGACGCCACAGCCGTCCGACTGACCGCAGCGGACGGTCTCGCAGTCCGGATGGAGTGTGTTCAGGAGTTCATCGTCCCCGTTGAGGACCGCCAGACCGCCGGGACGGAGGTTATCGAAAATTTCAGCCTTAGCGTGGAGGATGTCCTCGCGGCTGCCAAAATGGGAGAGGTGGACGTCGTCAACAATCGTGATGACCGCCGCGTCGGGCCGGATGGCCTGACCCAGCCAGCGGATCTGTCCGAACTCATCCATGCCCGTCTCGATGACCGCCGCCTGATGCTCCGGCATCAGGGACAGCAGCGTCAGCGGCGCGCCGATGTCGCCGTTGAGGTTGCCGGGGGTCCTGAGAGTGCGGTACCGCTGGGAGAGGATGCCGGCCAGCAGCTCCTTGAGGGTGGTTTTCCCCATGCTGCCGGTGATCTGGACAATAGGGATGTCAAACTGGTCCCGGTACCACGCGGAGAGGTCCCGCAGGGCGCGCTTGGTGTCCTCTACCAGGATGTACGCCTTGCCCTCCCGCAGCTTATCAGGCAGTCTGGAGCAGAAGCATCCTGCAGCGCCCTTGTCCAGGGCCATGTCAATATAGTCGTGTCCGTCGAACCGCTCCCCCGTCAATGGAACGAACCACGCCCCCTGTGGAATGGTCCGGCTGTCGGTGGAGACGGCGGTGACGGTCATATGTTCATCGCCGTACAGGACGCCCTGCACAGCGGCGCAGATTTGAGCGGTGGTAACAGAGGTCATGATGGTTCCTCCTCAGTTCGGCTTTGAGCCGCAAAATAGGCATCGCACCAGTCGTGCCACTTTTCATTCTGTTCCTGGGGGCTGTAGAGCGCCATATCGCGGATATGGTAAATGCCCCGCTTCCTGGCCTCCAGGACGAAGCCGGCGATGCCGTCCCACCCCGGAACATCAACGACCATCGCCGTACGGAGACCCTGCCGCCACGCTTCATACAGCCGGGTATGGCCGTCCAGCACGCACATTGCCCCGTCCGCCAGGGCTGTCACCGGGATCACCAGGTCAGCGGGGGTATGGATGAAATTCCGCACCGCCGCGCACTTCTCGCGGTCCACGGAGAACTGGGAGGGCTGGAGGCTGTCAATCTCCACCTCCCGCCGCTCCACAGGCGGCAGCTTCAAAAGACAGGTCCCCGCCTCGTCATAAAATGTGGTGATATGCCTGGCATAGAAGCGGAAATCCTCCGCCACCTCCGCCAGCGCGTCCACGATCAGGCTCTCCGCACTGACCACAGCCTCATGATCCGAAATGATGCGGAACGCCCAGGGCGCGCCGTCTGCCAGAAACGCGCCGTGCTGGTACAGGACCTCCAGAGAAAAGCGGAAGTCGTTGTAACTGTCGATGCGCTGAATGTCCATATTTCCCCTCCTCAGCAAGCAATTCCCACATTCATACAGAAAATAGTATAGCATAAGAGCCTGGGAAATACAACCTGGAGAAGCGATTTTAGCACTCTTGCAAACAGAGTGCTAAAATTCACAATCCGGACATATTGTTTGCTATAATTGTTCATAATCAAAGAGCATACTATGAGCATAAACAAAAAAACAATTTGGAGGTTTTGAATTATGTTTGAAATGATGCCTTTTACCCGTAACCACGGCGTGGACCTGTACCATCCCTTCCGGGATCTGGAGGAACTGGAGCGCAGCTTCTTCTCCAACAGCGGCGTGACCGCTTTCCGGACTGACATCCGGGATACCGGCGATGCCTATGTTCTGGAAGCCGACCTGCCCGGCATGAAGAGGGAGGACATCCACATCGACATTGACGGTGACCGCCTGTCCATCAGCGCCGAACGCAACGCCGTCAAGGAGGAGAAGGACGAGAACGGCGGCTATATCCGCTGTGAGCGGTCCTACGGGTCCTTCTCCCGCAGCTTCGACATCTCCGGCATCCGCGGCGAGGAGATTTCCGCCGCCTATGAGGACGGCGTCCTGAAGCTGACGCTGCCCAAGCAGACCAAGACCGTACCCGCCAGCCGGAGACTGGAGATCCAGTAAATACAGGGAGGGCCAGCCAAAACCGGCTGGCCCTTTTTTCGTCTTGAGGAAGCATTCAGCCTCCGTCCGCTGGCGGCGGCGTATTTTTTTCAACATAATAGTATCTGATAAAGTAAAAGAAGTTTAAGGGATATTTACATAGAATTAAGTGTGTGCCTATGATAAAATGATGTTGCCAGACAATTCAGCAAAGCAGATTGAAACGAGGAAAATGAAATGAATACAAGAAAATTGAATACAGAAGTAGTATTGTGGACAGCTTTAGTTCTCATACTTTCTTACTTATGCTATCTTCCCATGTTTTTAGAAAAAAAGAGTATTCACATTTCCCAAGTGTTACTTAGTTCAAAATACTTGTTTGTTATTGTGCCATTTCTGGTATCAATATTTATTATGCTAAAACATGGATACTTAAAAAAGTGGTTTAAGGCTTTATTTGTGGAAAAGATAAAACTTCAAGCAATATTTAGTTGCATAATATTGGGCAGTATTGGACTGTGTTTTTCAATAATATACTGTTTGTCTGTGGGCGAAAAAGATTTGTTCATAAGCAGTTATCCAAGCGTTTTAGCAGTTGTCTTCAATTGTTCTTATTTATTTGTGACAGCCTTGCTTGAAGAAATGGCGTGGAGAGGTTTTTTATTGAATAAATTAGCTGCTGCAAAAGGGAAAAAGAGTGCTTTAGCATATGTTGGAATTACTTGGGTAATATGGCACATTCCCATGTGGGCAGTTAGAAATTCGTTGGAATTCAGGGAAATACTGATGTATGCTATATGGACAATTTTAATCTCGCTGATTTTAGGAATACTTTTTTTCAGATATAAAAGTATATTAATAGTTTCATTATCACATATGATTTTTAACACTTGTTTTATAGCACCTATAAAATATAATGTAATTTTATTGATTTGCATAATCATTTCATCGTTTATCATCTTTAACAAAAAACAAAAACATATATTAATGACTTAGGAAATTTTAAGTGTATTAGTCCGGGAGCATATGCAATCTCAATCTTCACGCCCTGCTTTTGGGCGGCGTTTTTGTACTGATTGTCGATGATTTCCCGCGAAAACATAGGGCTGTCCCTCCGTGAATATTTGAGCTGATTATACTTCAGGCACAGCATCCAGTCAACCCGTTCGCCCGGACAAACCTGAACAAAAAAAGACATGACAACCGCAATATTATCCAGTACAATAAACCCATCAAGCGGAAGGAGGACGTCGGGATGGAATGGATGGCGGCACTGCGGCGGACGGTGGACTATCTGGAGGAGCACCTGCTGGAGGAAGGCGTGGTGGAGGGGGCGGCTCAGTCGGTCTACCTCTCTCCGCTCTACCTGCAAAGGGGCTTCAAGCTGGTGACGGGGTACTCCATGGGTGAGTACGTCCGGAACCGGCGGCTGTATCTGGCGGGACTGGAGGCCATTGCCGGACGGGAAAAGGTCATTGACCTGGCTTACTGGTACGGTTACGATACGCCGGAGAGCTTCAGCAAGGCGTTCAGCCGGTTCCACGGCGTGTCACCCGCCCAGCTGCGGCAGTGCCCGGAACGCCTTTCGCCCTTTCTGCCGTTGAAAATCACATTGACTATCAAAGGAGGATATGGCATGGACTGCACAATGGAAAAAATGGTTGAATTTCAACTGATCGGAACTGAAAAGGAGTTCTCCCTGGAGAATCCCTATCAGGAGCTGCCCAAGTTCTGGGATGAGTTCATCAAGGCGGAATGCATGCCCCTGTGGGCGGGGAAGGAAGCGGAGACGGCGCGGGAAAAGGCTGTCCGCGAGTGTAACATCGGGGAGTTCGGCGTGTGTATCGACGAGGGATGCCCCGCCGGACGGTTCCGGTATATGATTGCCGGACGGTACGACGGGCGGGAGGTCCCCGAGGGGCTGACGGTGTTCACCCTGCCCGCCCTGGAGTGGGCCAGATTCCGGTGCAGCGGACCGATGCCGGAGGCGCTGCAAAGCGTGAATACGAGAATCTTCCAGGAGTGGCTTCCGGGCAATCCGGAGTTTGAGATTGCGCAGGGTACGAATATTGAGTGGTATTCTACGGAGAAGGAAACCTCCGCTCCGGATTATGAGAGCGAAATCTGGATTCCGGTAAAGCGGAAATAAGAAGCAGGCCGGGGAAACGTCTGACAGCGTTTCTCCGGCCTGTTTTCTTATATATGGGAAAGGGACAGGTCCAGAATCCTCTGGCACAGCTCCGGATAGCTCAGGCCAATGGCCGCGGCCTCCTTGGGCAGCAGGCTGCCGGGGGTCATGCCGGGGAGCGTGTTGATTTCCAGGCACCAGACCCGGCCCTCCTCATCCAGCATGAAGTCCGTCCGGGAGTAGGCCCGCAGGCCCAGGGCCCGGTGGAGCTTCAGGGCCAGCTCGCCCATGGTTTTCTGCTGCTCAGGCGTGATGCCGGCGGGACAGATTTCCAGGCACTGGCCCGCCTGATATTTGGCGGCATAGTCAAAATAGCTGCCGTTCTGGGAGATCATCTCCACCGCCGGGAGGTACTCGTCTCCCAGGACGCCCACGGTCAGGTCCCGGCCCTTGATCTTCCGCTCCACAATCACATGGCCGCCATAGTCCAGCATCTCCGCCAGCGCCGCCTCCAGCTCCTCGCGGGTGTCCGGCAGGGCGAGACCCAGGGAGGACCCGCCGTTGATGGCCTTCACCGCTGCGGGCAGGGGCAGCTCCCCGGTCAGGCGGGGGATGTCCTCCGCCCGATAGACCAGCTCCCGCCAGGGAAGGGTGGGGATGCCGGCGTGCTCCATCACCTGCTTGGTGACGGCCTTGTTCATCGCCATGCCGGAGGGCAGGTGGCCGGAGCCGGTGTAGGGGATGCCCAGCAGGTCGAACGCCGCCTGGACGCGCCCGTCCTCGCCGCACTCCCCATGGAGGCCCAGGAATACCGCGTCCGCCAGCTTGCAGACCTCCAGCACGCCGGGGCCGAAGAGACTGGGGGACTGGTCCCGCCGGGAGGCGCGGACCGCCGCAAGGTCGGGGGCCTCCGCCCTGATTTCCTCCTGGGTGCAGAGCCCGTCGGAGGCGGCGAAGATGTCCCCCGGCTCCCCTTCCCAGGACTCCAGTCCCAGGAACATGTCCACCAGCACAGCCCGGTGGCCCAGGCCCCGCAGAGCCCGGCATATGCCCTGGCCGGAGACCAGGGAGACCTGACGCTCGGGGGACAGCCCCCCGGCCAATACAATAATATCCAAATCCGATGACGCTCCTTTTTCGTCTCTCATCCTGTTTTCAATCCCCCCATCTCTTCGTCGCCGTGCGGAAAACCAGTACCAGAAGGCGTTCGAAGAGGGAGGTAAAAGCTCTTTTCAGAACTTTTTCTTTCAACAAAAAGTATCAGGAAAACCTTGCCAGGGCTTCCGCTTCCGTCATGCCGAAGAAGCGGTAGGCGATCTGTCCCGTCTGGTCTCCCCAGGTCGTGTCGATATGATAGTCGGTCCCGTCCAGCTCCGCTACGGTCCAGATGTGGTTCTCGCTGTCCAGGGTGTAGGTACCGCAGGAGATGCCCTCCAGCTTCAGCAGCAGGTTGTATGCCGCCGTGTAGCCGTCGCAGACCGCCAGCCCCTCCGCAAACAGCCGCCAGCCGCTGTGACTCATGGAGCTGACGCCGCCCACAGCCGAAAAATCATACCGGCAGTTCTCACAGATCCAGGTGTAGTAAACCCGGGCCCTCTCATACTCCGACATATCCTCCGTGACCGCGCCCTCCGCCCACATCCGGTCGTGGACCGCGATGGCATAAGCCATGGTCTCCTCCCGGTACCGGTCCACCTGGGACTCGTCATAGAGGCTGCTGGAGAAGGTGAGAGTCACCTCCCGGCCATTGGGGTAGGGATAATAGAGCGCGGAGATGCTGTTATAGGTCTGCTCCACATAATCCCGCGCCGCGTACAAAAAGACCTGCATCAACTGGTCCACGAACTGCTTGTTTACCGCCTTGTCCGGGTACGCCAGCGTCAGCGTCCGCTCTCCTCTGGCCAGCATATAGCGGACGTCGGCGTCAATCATTTCCATATCGCTGAGGTCCGGGGAGCTGTAGAAGGTCCCGTCGCTCTCCACAAGGTCCTCCAGCGTATAATCCTTCCTGCTGTAGAGGGGAAGAACCTCCCAGTCCAGGAGCAGGCGCAGCTCGCTGCAGGCCAGCCGCGCCACCATGGCGGCCGCCTCGCTGCGGGAGATCCGGCTGCCGGGCTGGAAGGAGCCGCTGCCGTCTGAGCCTCCGGCCACGCCCCAGCTATACAGCAGAAGGATATCGTCCCGGTAAAGGGTGTCCTCTGTCACGTCCCGGATGTAGAGGCCCCGCCCGTAGCCGGAGGCCACCGCCTCTCCGTTGATTGGCTCCAGCAGCTCCCGGGGCAGCGCCCCCGCCAGCACGTGGGCCATCTCCGCGCGGGAAGCCGGACGGTCATAGCTCCCCTCAAACTCCTGGTCAATGACCCCCAGCGACTGGAGGTGGGCCGCATAGGGCTGATACCATTCCCCACCGTCCCCGCCGCAGGCGTCCCGTCCCGACTCGCTGTCCCCGGTCTCGTAGAGGCTGCGCAGCCGGGAGGCCATGGTCACAACCTCGGCCACCGTCAGGTCGCCGCCGGGGTCAAAGCGGTCCGGAGAGCCGCTGCCGTTGGTCAGGCCCAGCTCGTAGAGGGCCTTGACCGTATCATAGAACCAGGAATCAGGGGATACATCAGAAAATTGTCCCTCGTATGTCCGGACAGGCGCGAAGCCCGCCTCCGACGCCAGGGCGCGGGAAGGCAGAACGCCGCATACCAGAACAGCCGCCAGGGCCAGCATAATAATCCGCCGATTTATTTTCATGTACTCCTCCTGTCATGGGACCAGGATGACCATATCATCCAGGGTCAGATCCTCCTGGTAGGGGTTGAAATAGCTGTTGACCATCTCCAGCACGGCTTCAGGATCCAGAACATAGTAGGACCCGCCCTTGTAGTACCCCGCACCGTCGCCGGGGAGGGTGTGGAAGGCGATGCCGCCGCTGCCCACCGTCAGGGCCTGCTCCCCCAGCCAGATCAGGTTGGCAAGCTCCAGATCCGTGTCCACCCACTTCTTGAAAATATCCGCCATCGCGCCCACCTTGTCCCAGTTGGAAAGCTGGAGGGTCTGCTCGGCTACGGCCCGCAAAAAAGCCTGCTGGGTGCCAATCCTGCCAATGTCGGCGGTGGGATAGCCGGCGCCGTCATTGTTCTGCCGCCAGCGGACCACCTCCAGGGACTGCTGGCCGTCCAGGTGCTGGAGGCCCTTGGAGAAGTGGATATGCAGGTCCTGAGAGGGATCGTCATAGTCCATGTCCACCGGAATCTCAAAGTCCACCCCCTCGATGGCGTCCACCAGCTCCACGAAGGCCTGGAGGTTTACGGTGACATAGTGGTCCACCGGGATGCCCAGCAGCCGGGAAACCTCCGCCATGGTCTGGCTGAAGCCGCCGTGGTGATAGGCGTTGTTCAGCTTCTTCACCGACCAGGATACGTTCAGCAGCGTATCGCGGGGGAGGCTGGCCACGTTGATCTTCCCGTTTTTCGCGTCCACGGCCACCAGAAGATTGGTGTCGCTGCCTCCGTTTTCATCGTCCAGGCCGCCGATCAGAATCGTATGGAACCGCTCCTTTCGCGCGCGGGCGGAGACTGGCTGGACAGCGCCGCCGTCCTCCGGCTCCTGGGCGGAGCCGCCGTCCGGACTGGACTGGGACAGCTCCCGCCTGGGCTCCGGTTCCTTCGAAAAGCATTTATACAGCCCGACCAGCGCGGTGGCGACAAATAAAATGCAGATCGCCGCGACAGCCAATCCCTGGAGGGCGGAGGTACGCCTTTTAACGCGTCTCATGGGCATCGCTCCTTCGCTTGTGTAAATCGGCGGGTTTGCACACACCAGCGATTATTATACTCGCATCCGGGGAATTACACAAGGCGCGGAGAAAAATTGTCACCATTTGTTTACATTGTTTCCGATTTGTCACTATCCAGCCGCCGCAGGATCTCGTCCAACTGCTCCGACTGGCGGGAGAGCGCCTCCAGCACATAGGAGAGCATCTCCTCCGCCGGAGTGCGAGAGGCCGGCTTGGCGGTGCGGATGGGGTGGGCGTACCGGCGCACGTTGGTTTCCGGTATGGCGGCGGGACGCTGGACGGCGGGGGACTGGTTCTGCTTGCGGCAGGGCTTCATGACGGGTTCCTCCTCTTTTATATGCGCGCTTTTTCGTTCACTGCGGGCCGGGGCCCGCGGCCCGCGGCTGTGCGCCGCCGGTCAGCCGCGGTACTTGCGGCGGGTGGCGATGCCGCCCCGGATGTGCCGCTCCGCCTTGTTTTCGTCCAGTACTTCCTTTACCTGTAGATAGAGGCTTCTATTGTAAAGAGGCAATCGCTCCTGAATATCTTTATGTACGGTGCTTTTGCTGATACCGAACCGGCGGGCGGCTTCGCGCACGGTGGCGCGGTTCTCGATGATATATGCGGCCAGCTCGCAGGCTCGCTCCTCAATATTTCCCTTCAAGACCCAACACTCCCTATCCCGATATGCTCCATGTATATGCTGCCAGGGGCGGGAACATGCGGAGAGCAGGGAATTTTTGCAGTCTGACGTTGCACGGGGGTATGCAACTTTCCCTTTGTTACACACCTAGGTGTAACGGTAACGTTGCAAATCATATTTTTGAAGGAGAACAACCATGAACTACACACCCAACCACCACCTGCCCCAGTGGGTCAAGTCCGACCGCATCCGGATGGAGGACTTCAACGACGCCATGGCGAACATCGAGTCAGGGCTGGATCAGGCTGCGCAGCAGTCGGAAAAGCCCTATGCCGCCGGGTCCTATACCGGAAACGGCGGGGCGCAGATTGTCGACGTGGGCTTCCGGCCCTCCTTCGTCATCATCAACGGGATGCAGCAGTCCACCACGCAGGGCGGCGCAGCTTCTTTCAGCGGTTTCTCCGCCGCGACTGCGGGAAAGAACGCCTTGGGCTCCCGGCTGATGCTCATGTGTGACGGGTTCATCGTTTATCCCGAACCGTATGAGGGGGCCTACGGACCTGCGCTTAACCGCAAAGGCGTTGTCTACGACTACCTTGCTTTCAGGTAAAAACAGGGGAACCCCCCAAGGGCATTCGCCCTTGGGGGGTAAACTCAATTATTAAAAGCTCTCTGGGGTTGTAACTCTCAAGGTCAGGGTTGCGGTTCCGTCAGTTTCAAAACGAATGCTGGCATCATCGATTGTCCAACCCGGGCAATTGACTGGCATCAACACAAACTTGCTCACATCAAGTTTTTCAAGTGTAATACCATCCTCGGCTTCCAGGTTTGTGACAGTAATGATGTAAGTAGTATCAACTTCCCAATTTGCACTCGGGCGGCTGGTCGTTTTCACAACACTGATTTCTCCGGTCTTACCTGCAGCGTACAGAACACCACCTTGAGTTGTATCTCCGCCCTTATCGTCCTTAGCAAGCCCTACAGATGTTCCCGCAATAGTGCTGTTTCCGTCAATTTTCTTATTATCAGAAGAGATATGAATCATCGCAGCGGTGGGAGCAAGAACCTCAGTAATTTCAACTTCCTCGGAACCAATCGTGATTGTCTCCGTGGTAGCTGCTGAGCTGTCGGGCGTGCCTACCAGCACGGGGTCGTTCTCGCCAACGGTCACGCTGAAGATGGTTTCATTTTTGCTGGAAGTCAGCTTGAGAGAAGCATTTTGGGCAACATAATAAGTCGTATCCAGAGTAAGCTCGGCGGAACTCTCTCCTGCATATGTCACAACCACCGTCACTCCTGCCGGAACGGTCACCATAGATGTGGAACTCAGATTAATCTTGTTCTCTACAGCTCTGCCGACCAGGTTCTCATCCAATGACAAAACAGCTTCGTCTGTCTCATCATCTGCCCCAACCGCTTTCCAGGCCATATACTGGTTGGAGGTCTGTCCCACACGCGCCACGCCACTGCAATTAATGGCAGTCGCATCTGGGGTTCGATTGTTCAGAGCAATAACAACATCGTCCTCTGCGAGCCCATAAGCAGCAACAGGAATATCGTCATCCTTAGCATACTTGCCGATATCCGCGCCACTCAGAGTAACATTGTAGACCTGATCCAGGGAGAGTGCAACCACATCATCAACCGCTTTGTCAGCGGTCAAGGCACCAAGGTCAATCCTCATGTAGTTGGCACCTTCAAGATCTTTCGCGGTCAAGTCCTTCAGAGACAGCATCCCATTGCGCACTTGATACAGCGCACCAGATGTATATGTTGTACTACTATTAGGAGTGACGGCCTGCACTTCAGTGCCTGTCTTCACCCAGCCGCTCTTGCCGGACGCTCCGTTTGTCCAAGTGCCATCCACTTTTTTGTAGTTCCAAGCAAGAATGCTGGTCGCATCAACAGACACTTTGATGACATCAACTAAGGAAACATCCTTATCTGCGCTCATAGTGAATGACGCTTTCCCATCGACTACAGAAGTTGGATCATCATACGCACCGTTTTCGCCGGAATCAACAACAATGTAATTGCCATCCAGATTCTCGACATCCACGGACTCATTGTGGGCAGCGTAAGTAACCACTTCGCCCTTGTAAGAGACAGCCCACTGCTCAATGGTGTTCTTCCAGGAACCAGAGGTCAGCTCGCCAGAGGTAATTGCCGCAGGGAAGTCCTTGTTGTTCCGGGTGTAATAAACGGTTTTGCCATCGGGGGAAATCTTGATGTCTTCCTTGGTCAGAGTAACCTTGTCGCGAGCGGAAAGAACTTTGGCCATAGCGGTCTTCATTTCATCTTCGCTCAACTCCGCGTACTCATCGCCATAGCCATAGAACTTGTAGGTGCCGCCATCCAGCTCAGCCCTATACGGCAGCAGCTCGTCTTCACCGGGGACAGGAACGTCGGGTTTTTCCTCCTCAAGGTCAACCCAGGAGTTGACAATCACGAAGATATCAGCGTTGGTCAGAGTTTCCTCGACGGTGACAGGGAAGGCCACCAGCTCGCACCCGGCAGGAGGAGTCGCACCGGGATAGATGATGCTCTTGCTCAGATCGCCAACCACAAACGTACCGTCGGTGGGACGATTTACCGTTACGGACTCAGGACGCTTGCCCTCGGGGGCCCACACGCCGTACAGCATGGAGGTCATCGACAGGGTGCGTCCGCCCTTGGACAGAGGGGGCAGCAGGCCGGGACCAGGACCAGGGGTCTCGTTCTCGGTGTCGTAGCTGACAGTCACGGTCAGGGCAGTCTCATCAGCGCCGGCGGGGATTACCCAGTCGAAGCCGGACTGTGTGCAGGTCTGTCCATTGCTGGCGGTCACGGACTGAATCTCGTTGATATTGGCCCAGCCGTTCAGGACAACATCATTGGTCCAGTCCAGCGTGATGGCCCCGTTCACGATGGCCTTGGTCAGAGGAATGGAATAGACAGTCTCGCCGCCAACCACGAAGTTGACCGTCACGGTCACATTGCCGCTGGGGTCTGGAGGCGTTGCGGTGGAGGTGTAGGTGGTGGTGTGCTCCGTCTCGCCGCACTCGGCGGTGACGGTGACGGTGAAGCTGTCGGCAACCTCGTCCAGGATATCGACATCCCGGGGAGCGTTGTTCTCGGTCACAGCCGCGGAACCGTCAACAGGGTTCTTCACGGTGATGGTGAAGTTCTCGCCGCCCTCGGTGGTGAAGCTCCAGACGGCGGTTGCGCCCTTGGGAGTGCCGAACGCCAGGACAAAAGCCTCCAGATTCACGTAGCGGCTGCCGTTATTGAGAACGCTGTCCTTGGTGACGGCGGTTCCGGCGGGAACGTTCGTGAAAGCGGAATTGTGATTGGGCGCGGTGAAGGTGTAGTTGTAGAAGTACGCTTCGGTGGTGCCGCCGTCCGCCTGACTCATCACAGTGATGGGACCGACGGTCACATCATTGGCAATGTTGAAGACAGGAATGGCCTCGGCGTTCACAGGGAAGGACTCATAACGGAAGGTGGTGGTCCCGCTGACGGAAATCTGGTTGTTGGCGGCGGGGGTGAAGTACAGAATCGCCTCATCGCCAGCGTACTTGGACCATACGGAATAGGGAATGACGGTGTTGAAGGTGTTGCCGGTGCGGGTGGTGTAGACGCCGTTGAGATCGGCAACCACTTCATGCAGGTTCGCTGCGTTCTGGGAACGCAGCTCCACAGCGGGGGCGTTGGTGCTGTGGGCCACCGCGCTGGGCATGACGTACTCCCAGACGTTCTGGGCGTAGTTGGAGTAGCTGACGTGTCCGCCCGCGCCGTTGGCTGCGCTGTCGCCGATGTTGGCGAAGGAGACGACATAGATGGCGTTGCCAGCTCCGTCGTAGGCGACCAGGACGTCATTGCGGTTGCCGTAACGGTAGTACCGGTTGTCGGGCAGGCTGTTGGGATCGCGCTCCAGGTCATAGACGAACTCGACCTTGGCCTTGAGCTCGCTCTCGTCAACGCGGGGGTCAAGGACGGAGGCCAGGGCGCTCTCGGTCAGGGAAGCCTTCGCGTCAATACCGGTTCCGCTGTAGCTCAGGGTGTAGTACCTGGTATCAGCGGTGAGCTTGTACTCGTTGTGGCTGCCGGGACCATAGGTGTCAGCGGCGTTGTTCCAGACCATGGAGTTGACCTCGGCATAGTCATAGTTAACGGTGCCCAGGGCGGTGCTGATCTGGCCGGCGTCGAAGTTGTAGCCGGCAATCTCATCGTGATCCAGGGAGGAAATGGTGTAAAGACCGTCGGTGCTGGTGGGATACAGGTTGTACAGGCCGGGCTGCACGCACTTGCGGCCAGCCTTGTCGTAGGTCCGAATCCAGGAGCTGGTCATGTCGATGTCGATTTCCTCGGCAGCGCCGCTGGAGCGGATGACCTTGACGTTGTCAATCTGGATGCTGGAGGCGACCACGGGATCGTCCACAACCAGAATCTGCTCACCATACTGCTTGTAGGGCTGGCTGAACTCGACGACGACCACGTTGGCGGTGTAGTAGGCGCGCTCGCGGTCGGTTCCGGTACTCACGCGCTCGGTCAGGGTGCCGACGGCGTAGATGTCCTCGATCTTCGCCATCTCAGCGGCGCTGAGGCTGGGCACGCTGGCGTAGCCGTTGTACTGGGCGACCTGAATCTCGCCGCGGTTGTCGCGGTAGACGAAGTAGTAGATGGTGCTGCTCAGGGCGCGGATCTCAACCTCGCCATCATTGCTGTTGTAGGCGACGGCATTGCCCACGCCGTTGGTGGTGTAAGCGGTGCCGGTGGCGTAGGAGTTGCCCACGATGGAATTGTAGCGCTCCTCCTGGACGGCGCTGGTCGCCTGCTTCCGGAAGGCGATCATGGCATGGCTGCCGCGCTCATACACGGAGCTGTAGTCCACGGGGATCAGGTTGCCGTCGGCATCCAGACCGGCCACGGTGGTCTTGAGCACGGCGCCCTTGGCGTTGAGGGAGTTGGTGGGCTGGCCCAGCTCGCGGATGGCGTTCCAGCCGTTGTTCTGAACGCCGGCGGCGTTGCGGTCAATGAACATGACGCCGTTGCGGCTGACGTCGGTGTTGACCTGCTTGCCGTCAATGTAAGCCTTGACAGCGTACTCATCGCCGTTGCGGGAGCTGTTGTAGTAGCCGTCGGTGATGAGGGTGAAGCTGGTGGCGGCAGTCTTGACGAAGGCCAGCAGATAATCGCCGCGGCCCAGGTACATGTCGTAGCTGACGCCTCCGGCCATCTCACGGACGTCCTTGGCATAGTCGGGGTTGTAGATGTGCTCATGGACGCCGGCTTCCGCGTACTTGGTGTCGTCATCAGCAGTGGCAACCCGGTCGTTGCGGTTGACGCTGTTGATCTTGGCGGTGACGGGAGTGGCCTTGTAGGTCTGCGCCTTGCCGTCGATGACGGCGTAGTAGACCACGTCGCCGGCGGTCAGCTCGTCGTCGCTGACGACCGGCTGGGAGGTGAGCTGGTTGATTTCATCGCCGTCGTTGATGCGGGTGCTGCGCACGGCGACGTCCAGGGTGGCGGAGCCGTCCTTGACGGCCTCAACCTGGGCGGTGGTGTAGACCACCTTGAGGATGTAGTCGGCAATGCCGTCGGCGTCGTTGTCGATGACTTTCAGCCAGTTGCCCTTCTCGTTGCCGGAGACGCCGGCCTCGGTGTCCTGGTTGATGTAGGTCTCAACAAACTGCTTGTAGGACATGGTGTCGGAAACGTCCTTCAGGCTGGAGGTGCCGACGTAGACTTCGCCGTAGGTGTAGGCGTCGCGGCTGACGTTGACTTCGGTGAAGCGGTCAGCCGTGTCGAAGATGGTCTTGATGTTGGTCTGGTGACCGGCGCTGATTACGGCGTCGGGCTGGAAAGCGGCCTGATAGGTCCAGCGGTACATCACCACTGTATCGCTGCCGTTGACGCTGACGTTCACAGTGGTGGGGTTATTGTTGATGTAGGACTGGAAATCCTTCAGGCTGACCGTCCAGCCGGTGCTCAGGCGCTCGTTCTCATACTCGCGCTCAGCGGCGTCTCTGTCAGCGCTTGTGCTCAGGAAGTTGATCTCGTAGCGAATCCGCCAGTCGGACTGCCAGCGGAAGTCCTTGCTGAAGTTGATGTAGCTCTCCGTCTCAGCGTTGCGGGACAGGCTGGCGTCGGACAGAAGAGCGTCCACCCGCTTCTCGTCGGGCGTCTCGCTCACGGTGTTCCTGCCGCTGTCCGCGATGACGAGAACGGTCTTGGCGGGCTGGTTGCCGACGGTGCGGACATAAGCCAGCTTGCTCTCGCCAATGTCGTCAAGAGTGGTCTTGGTCTCGTTAAGCAGGTAGTCCACGCCGTTCACGTTCAGTCTGGTCTTGTTGGCGGCCAGAGTGGTGTTGGCGTACAGATCGGCGTACTCGTTGGCGGTGACCACGCCCTCGATTTCCTCCAGACCGAACTTCTGCTTGCCCAGGGTTTCAGCATCCGGCGCGTAGTTGTAGGGGGTGTTGATGTTGAACTTCACAGTGGGCTGGAGCAGGGCGTTGAACAGGATCTGAGCAACCAGGCCGCGGGGGGCGGCCTGACCCAGAGTGGCCTCATCAGCGGCGGTGACGCCGTTGAGCAGACCCACCTGCCGCGCGGTGGCGGCGGTCTGAATTTCCCAGCTTTCGCCCTCGAACTCATGGTTCTTGCCGTAGCCCATGGTCCGCAGGATCATGGCCAGGGTGGCATAGCCGGTGACGGGGGCGTTGGGAGTGAAGGTGTTGTCGCCATTGCCCTTCAGGATCTCCGCGTTGTAGCCGTAGGAGATGTAGCCGTTGGCCCAGGCGGCGGAGCCGAGGTCGGTGAAGGGGTTGTTGGTGTAAAGGTCCCTCTGGGTGTCCTTCACATCCGCGGTAGCGATGCGGTAGACCAGAGCGGCGGTCACAAGCTCATGACCAGGGCCAGCACCAGTGCGAGAATCTTTTTGAGATTTCTCATGGTGGATTGTTTCCTCCTTTTTGTTTTGGTAGCAAGGGGATTTTCAGGCGGCTGAACTTTTTTCTGCAAAATACGGAAAAATTGCGGGAAATGTCGTATTTTGGAGACTTACAGCCAATCTGTCATCCCCTTACCGGATGGCGGAGGAAGGGGGAGGCCGTTGGGGCGCAAGAGGTTTGAGGATTTGAAAAGGAAGGCTGGTAGCAAAAATGCGGGGCTTGGTAGCAATTGAAAGATTTATGTAAACTGCACATCCCCGCTGTCAACTGGGGAAGCTCTGGTAGCACGTTGGGAAAGTCTGGTAGCAGGTGGTAGTAAGGGGGAAAAAATACATAGCTAAATGCAGAAAAACAGGAGAGGGATTGAGGATTTATCCTCAATCCCTCTCAAAATATTTCCTGCTTTTCGATGAGGTTACATAACGCAAATTCCAACAGATTTGTTCCGGGATTTTGTGCATTTTGCCGTTGCACGCCTCCGTGCAACTTTTCCTTTGTTACACACCTAGGTGTAACGGTAACGTTGCGAATCATTTTTAAAAGGAGAACTACCATGAATTACACGCAAAATCATCACCTGCCCCAGTGGGTCAAGTCCGACCCCATCCGCATGGACGACTTCAATCAGATGAATCAGAACATTGAGGCTGGGCTGAACGCCAACGCCGCCAAGGCGGACGCCGCCCAGTCCGCCGCAAATGCTGCGCAGGCCACTGCAGACAGGGCGCTATCCTCCAGCTCTGGAGGAACATCCCACAGATACATGGTCGGCACCTACATCGGTGACGGTAAAGAGCATTTTATCGAGCTGACCTTTGAACCCGATTTTCTCATCATTACCAGAGTGGAGGCCAACGGCGACAACGACTTTGTCATGGTGGGCATGGGCAACCGGAACAGCCGGTGTAAGATCGTGGAGCGGGGATTCTGGGTCTATGGCCCTGACAGTGCGCATCCCGAGTACCCCAACCTCAACATGGCGCAGAAGAAATACGAGTATATCGCTTTCATCTGAGACAGGAGAATCCCCCAAGGGCCGAGGCCCTTGGGGGATTCCCTAATGCGCAGAGTCAGGAATGGTCAAATCAGGCAAGCTTGGAGCCGTCAAGCCAAGCATTGATGGTCCAGCTCCCGTCAGGGTTCTCTTCCAGGGTGCCAGTGCCGAAAGTAACAAGTCCGCCTTTATAGCCCTTGATATCTACACTCACAGAACCATCAACAACGTAACCAGCAAACACAGCTTTCGCAAAGTTGATCTGGATGCCGAACTCACTCTCACCAACTGTCACAGTTGTATCGTTGAGCTCATAACCATTCTCATCAACAAACGTGATATCAACATGCGTGAGGAGCTCATTAGTACCCGCCAGCTTCCACACCTGTTCAATATCCCCAATCTCGTCGCCAGCCCCAACATTAGTTGTATCATTATTCAGAGCAATAGTGAGCTTACGTAGAACCTCATCCTCAGTGACAGTCACGGCCTTGGTAACCTTCAGAGTGGCTTTTGCAGCGGAGCCATCAGTACCAACAGTGCCGATCCCCTCAGTCTTACCTCCAATGGTTGCGCTCAGCCTGGTGTTTGTGGTATCGGACATCAGTTCCATGGTAGCACCCACGGGGACATACACACCCGTGACAAAATTTGTAGCCGCCCCTTCGCCCGTATAGCCCTCAAAGGATACAGTACGGTTGCTGTTGCTAATGCTACCTTCGGCAACGTTAGCAGCCATCTTTACTTGCACGAAGGGCAGAATCCAAACACAGCCATCGGGGTCTTTGTCTGCACTGGTAATATCAAGAGCAATGCCATCGACAGCGCTTTCGTACGCAGGAGTATCGGTCGGAGCAGTGGTGAGTACAAAAGTGGGCGTAACACCTGTCCAGCTCACAATGCCCCACTTAACATCAGCGCCAGCCAACTCCTCACTCATGACAGCGTACAGCTTGTCATCGCTGCCAACAACGGCGTCGACTGCCTCTGCCACGGTGCCATCCAACTGGCCGATACGGACCTTGACACCATCGACCACGTTGCTCTCCTTCAGGCCGATCTTGATTTCGCCAGCCTTGTCAGGGGTCAGAGTGGAAGCGAGAACGTCAAAGGTGAGGGTATTCGTGCCGTCGCCAATCTTGGCGGTAGAGTCAACAGCCGTACCATTGACGGTCAGAGTGTACTTTTTGCCGGTGCTTCCGGCAGCACCTTCGGTAAAGCGCAGGTAAACGTTTTTCTCGCAGACTACAACGTTATTTGCCGCAATAGTCAGAGCACCAGAGGTGCCATCTGTGGGGAACTTAGCGTCAGTGCTGGCAACGGTGCTGCTACCAGCCAAAGTAGTCGCAGTGTTGCCAATATCCACTGTGAACGCGACAGCCTTTGCATAGTTGACATCGTAACCCTCAGCAGGACGCTCAACCTTAATGTCAAGCTGACCATCCTTGGCGGTGACGAACTTCTTACCTGCGTCCGCAGTACCAGTTGTAGAGTTGGCAATCATCTCACCCTCACGGATGGCATAGTCGCCCTTCTTGACACCAGCAACATCAAAGGTCACAGCATTGCTGCTATCAGCCTTTTTGTAGCCCAGAACAGTGCCTTCGTAGGTAACTTTGTACAGGAGCTCGGGGTGCAGATAAGAGCCGATCTTGGCGTTACCTTCCTTGTTGTAGTCAATCTTGCTTTCGGTCCCATCGCTCCAGGTCACAGTGGCTTTGCCCTTGGAATGATCGAGTGCGATGGAGGAAACGCTCTTGGTGCTCCACAGCTCGTTCAGGGCATTGGTCAGAGCGGCCTTCACCTGATCGTCAGTCAGCGCAGCCTCAGAAGCATAGCGGTAGAACTTGTAGGTACCATTATCGATAATCGCCTGGATGGTGTCGTCAGTCTCTACAGGAGCGACAGCCTTGGTGCGGACATCGGGGGTAACGGTGTGGTCACCGGTCACATAGGTGAAGGTCACATAACCGACCTTACCATTGGGATCAGCGGCCCACTTTTCATCAAGGTTACTCTTGATGGAAGCGTTCCTCTCACAGACAGCCGCGATCTCAGCCTCGGTAGCAACCTTGGGCTCACCAGCACTAGTCGTTACGCCGTTGTTGAAGACCGTGGCAGTGGTGATGTCCTGGGTGCTGGGAACAAAGTACCAGAAGGTGAAAGTAGCGGTAGGCAGATCCAGGGTCTGGATGCCCGCCGCACGCCCGGCAATGGTCGCGGCGGCGGAGAGAGGCTCGACAGGAGTCCAATCGTCGGGGTTATCAGGGGTATCGGGGTTGTCGGGGTTGTCGGGGTTGGTGGGCTCATCGGGAGCCTCGGTGGTGTCGTTGCCGTAGAAAACGATAACCTTGGTGGCGGTCTCGGGGATCGTATAGACGCCGTCAACAGCCTTGATCTCGTTCTCCTCAGCCATCTCGTTCACGTAGACCCACACGCCCAGCTTGCCCTCAACCATCTCGGCCAGGCTTGCGTCATTGGGATCGGGAATGTCGGTACCGACAGTCAGGGTGTTGCTCTCGGGAACAACGGCCACGCCGCCGTCCACGGGAACGCCCTGGTAATCAACGGGGATGCCTTCGATCTTGCCACTGGAGCCAACGATGGTGATCTCGTTGTTGCCCGTGATGGTGAGCGTGCAGGTGTAAACGCCGTCCACGATCTGGCCGGTGACGTCCACGCCGTCCACGGTCAGG
>JAAWQM010000100.1 GCA_022800525.1 Oscillospiraceae bacterium | reverse complement strand
TGAATCACCCCTTTTTACCGTTTCCGTGCCCGATTGGGTAAAAAAATAATGCAGAAAAAGGACGAAAATCCTTTTCTGCATTTAATCTACTACTTCAGCTTAGGTGAATTCTGCCAAAAAACTGTGGACAACCAGGGAACTGTGTGGTACAATATCGCCGATACTTATCGAAAGGAGAGACGGCTATGGGGACTGAGAGCTACACCGGCAGGATCAACCGCAAGCTGAACAAGAAGCTGCGGATCGTGGAGGTGGCCGCAGGCCGGGAAAAGGCTGACTTGGTGTTGAAGAACGCCTCCTATGTCAACGTGTTTTCCAATGAGCTCCGCCAGGGGGATATCGCTGTGGCCGAGGGTCTCATTGTGGGGATGGGCTCCTACAGCGGAGAGGCGGAGGTGGACGTGGCCGGGAAGATTGTTCTTCCAGGGTTCATTGACGCGCACATCCATCTGGAGAGCGCCATGGTCTCCCCGAGGGAGTTCGTCAAGGCGGTGCTGCCTCATGGCACCACGACCGTGATTACGGACCCCCATGAAATTGCCAACGTGATGGGAACGGATGGAATTGAGTACATGCTCCAGGCTACGGAGGGGCTGCCGGTGGACGTGCGGTTCATGCTGCCCTCCTGCGTTCCGTCTACGCCGATGGATGAGAGCGGGGCCGTACTGGATTACCGTACCATCGATTCCTTCTATGACCATCCCAGAGTCCAGGGGCTGGCAGAGATGATGAATTATCCGGGCGTCATCAGCGCGGACCCCATGGTCATTGAGAAGATCGTGGCCGCCCAGGCCCACCACAAAAAAATCGACGGCCACGCGCCCGGGCTGGAGGGAAATGACCTGAACGCCTACATCGCCGCCGGGGTCTACTCCGACCATGAGTGCTACGATCCGGCGGATGCTGCTGCCAAGCTGGAACGGGGACAGTTCATCATGATCCGGGAAGGCACCGCCGCCCACAACCTGGAGGCGCTGCTGCCTCTGCTGACACCACAGTATGCGGACCGGTGCATGTTCTGCTGCGACGACAAGCACCCCAGCGACCTGCTGGAGAAGGGACACATTGATTTCAACGTCCGGGAGGCCATCCGGCGGGGTGTGGACCCCATTCTGGCGATAAAGGTGGCCTGCCACCACGCCGCGCGGTACTTCCTGCTGAACAACCGGGGGGCAATTGCGCCGGGGTATCTGGCCGATTTCGTGGTCATCGACAATTTCCAGGATTTCAACATCTGCCAGGTTTTCAAGAAGGGCGTGGAGATGTACGACGGGAAGACCGTCCGGGATTTCGAGCTGCCGGAGATCGACCCGTATCTGGCGCAGAAGGCCCATGATACCTTCCATATGGCACATCTGACGGCGGAGGATTTTGCTGAGCGGAGGCCCAGGGGGATTATCGGCATGGTTCCCGGAGAGCTGGTCACGACGGACCAGGGGTACTCTGACCATATTGATCCCGAGTGGGATATCCTCAAGATCGCCGTGATCGAGCGGCACAAGAATACCCACCATATCGGCATCGGGTATTTACAGGGCTACGGGCTGAAGCGGGGCGCGGTGGCGACCAGCGTGTCCCATGATTCCCACAACATCATTGTCGTGGGAGCCAATGAGGCGGATATGGCCGCCGCCGCCAACCGGGTGGCGGAAAACAAGGGCGGGATTGTTGTGATGGAGGATGGAGAGAGCCGGGGCGAGGTGGTCCTGGCGATTGCGGGGCTCATGAGCGACGATACGCTGGAGCATGTGAACCGGGATCTGGAGGCGGCCAAGGACGCCGCGTTCACCCTGGGCGTCAGCCGGGAGATCGACCCGTTCATGACCCTCAGCTTTATGTCCCTGCCTGTGATTCCGACCCTGCGTCTGACCACCAGGGGCGTTATTGATGTGGAGAAGCAGCAGTATGTATAGCCCGCTGATTGGGATAAACGTATAAAGGCTGACCGACGCTGCTGGCAAATCAGAAAAGTGAGCCAGGGGAAACTCCCCTGGCTCACTTTTTTGTTGGGCTGCCAGACAGCAAATGTGGAAATTCTTCGCCCACCTGTGAATACAGCTTTTACTTCTTTGCCAGAGCTTTGTCCAGCCAATCCTTGCCGTCCACGAAGCGGGAGACGATGAAGGAAACCACGTAGTCGCCTGCAGCGTTAATCATCGTCGCGGGGGGGTCCACCAGATTGCCGATGGTGACCAGAATAGGGAACGCCATCTCCATCTGGTTGGGGAAGAAAATCGAACAGATGATATACTCGCCGATATAGCCGCCGCCGGGAACGCCACTCATGCCGACTGAGGACAGGACCGCGACCAGCACTACCCTGACCAGCATTCCGATCCCTTCGAAGGGCACGCCGAAAACGCCCATGACAAAGGCGATCTTCAATACGCAGGAGAAGCAGGAGCCGTCCATGTGCATCGTCGCGCCTAGGGGCAGGACCATGTCGCTGACGTCCTTGGAAATGCCGGTGGCCCCGGCTTCTTCCATGTTGGTGGGGATGGTGGCTACGGAGGAGCAGGTGCCCAGGGAGACCACGGCGGGCTTCAGGATGTGCTGGAACATGACGCCCACGCCGCGGCGGCCTCCGCCAAACCAGGCGAAAAGAGGAAACGCGATGATGATATAGAGGAAGCACAGGGGATAATAGACCAGCATGGCGCGGGTATAGTTCTTGATAATCTGGTGGCCGTAGGTGGCGACCAGATCAGCGAAAAAGCCGAAGAAGGCGATGGGGGCGTAGAAAGTGACAATCTTCACTACCTTCAGCATCACGTTGGAAAGGTCCTCCAGAAAACGGCCTACGGGCGTGTTCTTGCCGCCGTTGAGGTTCACGCCGAAGCCGAAAAGAATGGAGAAGACGATCAGCGGCAGCATGGCCCGGCGGCTGAGCAGGCCGACAAAATCTTCAGCGGTGAAGAAATTGACGATCAGCTGGGCCGTGGTGGCGTGGTCGCCCACCTCCTCGGCGGGAATATCGGTCCAGGGGGTCAGGACCGGCGGGAAAATGCGCATGAGGACATACATGATGACCGCCGCGACAGCTCCAGTGGCCACAAAGGTACCGATGGTGATGCCCATGATCTTGCCCGCGCGCCTGCGGCTGGACATATTCGCCACAGCGCTGGAGATGGAGGCGAAGACCATCGGGACCACGATGCAGAACATCAGATTGATAAATACGGTGCCCAGAGGCTTGAGAACCGAGGCGTCAGGCCAGAACCAGCCCACAATGCAGCCAAGAATGATGGCCGCCAGCATGATGCCCAGAAACAGGTAGTTTCGTGCGATGGATTTTTTGTTCAGCTCAGCGCTCATAGCGTTTTCCTCCTAAAACGGTCATGTTTTATATATGAAGGTCCTCGTCGCGGACCTCGCCTTCGCAGACAATGTTCGTAGGACCAGTCAGCCAGATAGCGCTGACCGCCTCCCCCTCCTGATCGATGGTGACGCGCAGCGTCCCGCCGGGAACGGAGACCGCCACATCCCTGCCGCTGACCTTGCCCAGCAGGGTCAGGGCAAGCACTGTGGACCCGGCGCCTGTGCCGCAGGCGTAGGTGAAATCCTCCACGCCCCGCTCGTAGGTCAGCCCGGTGACGGCCCCGGGACTGACAATATCATAAAAATTGATGTTGGCGCCTTTGGGAAAGGCGGGACTCCAGCGGAGCAACCTGCCCAGTTCGCGCAGGTCATCCATTGATTTATGCGCTAAGTCAGGGCATGGTACGGCGGCGTGAGGAAGGCCGGGGGCGCCTAATTCTATATAGGAACAGTCCCAGGTCTGTCCCAGCGCCTCCGCCTGGCGGTGGAGGTCGATCACGCTGGGGGCGGTGAGCCTGATGCGGTAGCTGCGCCGGTCAATGCGCGTGCCGGTGACAATGCCGGAGGGGGATTCCACCGTCTGGGCATCGCCCGCCAGACCATTCTCATAGCCGTAGCGGCAGATGCAGCGGGCGCCGTTGCCGCACATCTCGCCCTCAGAACCGTCCGAGTTATAGAAGAGCATCCGGTAGTCGCCGCCCTGCCGGGGAGCTTCAATCACCATCAGGCCGTCGGCCCCAATGGAGAGGCGGCGGTGGCAGAGCGTACGTGCTATAGAGGGGAAGAGGGCGTGGCTGATGTGTTCTTCCAGGTTGTTGAGAATAATGAAGTCGTTACCGGCTCCGTTCATCTTGGTAAAGTGCAAGCAGATCATCTCCTTTATGGACCGCGAACAGTATATAATAGAGTATACAGCAAAAACATGCCTTGTAAATCCCTTAGCATGTGAAATATATTGCAAAAGATGCTGTCAGGACGGAAGAGTAAGTTTGAAACGAAGTAGCCAGGGAGGCAGTCCGAAAAAGGGCACAACAATAAGAGCCCCGAATAGCGGCTCAAAAAAACGGATTGCGAGAAGCATTAG
>JAAWQM010000028.1 GCA_022800525.1 Oscillospiraceae bacterium | reverse complement strand
CCCGCAGGTTGTTCACAAAAATCTGCGCGGCGCGCTGGCCCTGCGTGCTGCTGGGATAGTAAAAGGCGATGATGCCCCGGACGTTTCCATAGTTTCCCTCCCCCGCCGCGTTGGAGTGGAGGGCAAGGTAGAAATCGTACCAGCCCTGGTTTGCCTGCCGGATGGAGCTGCCGGCCGTCATATCCGGCGTGTTGCGGGTATAGCGGATGCCGCAGCTGTTCAGATACGGGATCATGGCGTCCGCCAGACGGTTCATCCAATCCTCTTCGCTGCCGGTTCCGGTAACGTACATGTTCTTTTCCTGCGTGGACGGGCTTAAAAAAATGATCGGCATAATGCGTACCTCCTGTTTTTCCAGCCTATGCGGCGGAGGCGGAGATGGTGACCGGAGCCTTCCCCCAAAAAACCTGTTGAGATTTCAGCGAAATTAGGTTATACTACAGACAAAGACCTCAACGGAGGCTTTGGGAGTCAGCGGCGGTTCCCGCCGCTGAACAATGATGATACCACAGAAAGGAGACACGACACGATGTCCTATATCACGCTGACAAAAGATAATTTCGCTCAAGAGGTTCTGCGCTCAGACAGGCCGGTGCTGGTGGACTTCTGGGCCGAGTGGTGCGGCCCCTGCCAGGCCCTGGCTCCCACGATTGAAGAGGTCGCCCGGGAGCAAACCGCCGTGAAGGTGGGCAAGGTGAATGTGGACAATGAACCGGAGCTGGCCCGCCAGTACCGGATCATGAGCATCCCCACCCTGATCGTCTTCCGGGACGGTGAGCCTGTCCGGCGAGAGGTTGGCGGCAGATCCAAGGAGGAGATCCTGGAGATGACCGGCCTGGACCCCGCCCATGTCAGCTGAGCTGTCTCAATGTGAAAAGCGCTGTACCGCCGAGGGTACAGCGCTTTTTTGCCTACACATAGCCCTTCTCCACATTCACCACGGCGGACCAGTTTTCATCCAGGGCTCTGACCCCGTTCTGGATGCGCCTTCTGACCTCCCCGTCCGGCAGGGGGCACTGAAAGGGAATCTGGGCGTCGAAGATCAGCTTTGTGCGTGTGGTCCCGGGCACCATGCGGAAATCGTGGATGGAGATGCCAGGGTCAATAAGCCGCACCACCGCCGCCACCCGCTCCCGTGCCTCCTGGGTCATGCCGCCGTCGTTGACCACCGGGTCCATATGGATGGTGGCGGTGCAGCCCATTTTTTCGGCCAGCTCCCGCTCCAGGGAGTCCACCACGTCGTGAAGCGCCAGGATGTCCCCGCTGGCGGGGATCTCCGCGTGGAGGGACAGGATACGCCTCCCGGGGCCGTAGTCGTGAACAATCAGGTCGTGGATGCCCAATATCTCCGGATGGGAGTGGACCAGGGCGTAGACCTGCGCTACGAACTCCGGGGAAGGCGGCTGGCCCAGCAGGGGATCAATGGTCCCCTTGGCGGCCTGGAAGCCGGAGCAGAGGATAAACGCCGCCACCACGCACCCGCACCAGCCATCGATCTGCACCCCCCAGAAGCGCCCCGCCAGCGTACCCAGCAGCACCGCGCCGGTAGCCATACAGTCGCTGAGGCTGTCCATGGCGGTGGCGGACATGGCGGCGGAGCCCAGCCGTTTGCCCATGCGGCGGTTGTAACAGGCCATATAGAGCTTCACCGCGATGGAGGCTGCCAGGATGGCGGCGATGAGCGGGCTGAACGTCACTGGCTCAGGGCGGATGATCTTCTCCACGGAGGTCTTGGCCAGCTCCACCCCCATGAGCAGGATGACCATGGACACCACCAGTCCGGAGATGTACTCCAGCCGCCCATGGCCGAAGGGGTGGTCCTGGTCCGGGTCCTGGGCCGCCAGCTTGAAGCCCAGCAGCGTCACAACGGACGAGCCTGCGTCGGACAGGTTGTTGACGGCGTCGGCAATGACGGCGATGGACCCGGACAGCGCCCCCGCCAGCAGCTTCCCCAGAAACAGCAGCACGTTCAGCCCAACGCCCACGCAGCCGCACAGCACACCGTAGCCGCGCCGTACGGCCGGGCTGGAAAAATTGGTATAGTCCTTGATAAATCGTTTTGCCAGGAAGTCAATCATGGAAACCTCACTTCTGTCTGTCCCGCAGGACAGCGCCGGTCATGTTCCGGTTCCCCGGATGGTCAGCGTCTGCTGGCAGCACAGGCTGTCCAGGTCCTCGTCCGTGGCGGCGGAGACCCGCAGCCGCCCGCCGCAGGTCCGGCAGACCAGCTCCACCACCGCGCCGTGAATCTCCATGCCGCAGCCCCGCGCCCCGCAGGTGCAGGAAATCCCGCCGCGGGCAGCAATATCCTTCAGCTCGGAGAGGACCTCATACATGATGATGTCATCCAGGAAGGTACCGCCGCCGTCCTTTTTCTTCTCAACGGCCCGCTTCAGCTCCGCCAGGGCCTTCTCCACCTTTTCCCGTCCTCCGATATAGCAGCATAGCTGCCGGGTCTCCGGACAGGCCAGCCCCACGCCAGGCCCCTCCAGGAAAGCCCGCGCGGGGACCTCCGCCCGGTGCTCCCCGCCGCAGACCCCGCAGGGCGCCGTAACCCGGTAGCTCTCCCCGGCAGGCTCCGCTGTCAGCTCGCTGTGTCCGCAGTCGCAGACCACCCCCACCGCAGCCGCCGCCAGGGCGAACCGGGTGCGCTGGCCGCACACCGCCTTGCCGCAGGAGGGGCAGATATATCCAAATGTTCTCATTTGTTCCGCCATAACGCTTCTCCTATGCTTTCGTATTTTTCCTATTATACACTGTACCCGCGGGAATTTCCACTGGAATTTTCGGGACAGGCAAAATCCGCTCATATTCCGGAAAAAAGCGCGCAGACTAACCGTACGGAGCGGGCAGCGCCCGCAAGTTCGGTTTTGGAGGCGAGACCATGCAGAAACGATTGGGGCGGCAGACCGTCGCTCTGGAAAAACCGGCGGTTATCCTCTCCCATGCCGCCGTGGGCGGCAAGCAGGAGGGCGAGGGCCCGCTGGCGGAATACTTTGACCACCTGTGCGAGGACAGCTTTTTCGGTGAGACGACCTGGGAGAAAGCGGAAAGCGCCATGCAGAAGCTGGCCCTGAGCCGCGCCCTGGAAAAGGGCGGCTTTTCGCCGGGACAGATGGACTATGTGCTGGCAGGCGACCTGCTCAACCAGTGCATCGGCACATCCTTCGGCCTGCGGGATTTCAATATCCCATTTTATGGGCTGTACGGGGCCTGCTCCACCATGGGGGAGTCCATGGCGCTGGGATCCTTGCTTATTGCGGGCGGCTTCGCCCAGCGGCTGGCGGCCATGACCTCCAGCCACTTCTGTACCGCCGAGCGGCAGTACCGGATGCCCGTGCCCTACGGCAACCAGCGCACCCCTACCGCCCAGTGGACTGCCACGGCCTCCGGGTGCATGATCCTGGGAGACGAGGGGAACGGGCCGAGGATTACCACTGTTACCTGCGGGAAAATCGTGGACAAAGGCATCTGCGATGTGAACAACATGGGAGCCGCCATGGCCCCCGCAGCCTACGACACCCTGGCCGCCCACTTCCAGGCCACAGGCACCAGTCCATCGGACTATGACCTGGTCGTCACCGGCGACCTGGGCGTTCTGGGACACCAGATCGTCACGGATTTCTTCGCCCAGGACGGGATTGATATGAGCAGGAACTATCAGGACTGTGGAATGCTGCTCTACGACATCCAGAAGCAGGACATGCACGCCGGGGCCAGCGGCTGCGGGTGCTCCGCCAGCGTGCTGTGCGGATATTTCCTGCGGCAGATGGCGGAGGGACATCTGCACAAGCTCCTTTTCGCGCCCACCGGGGCATTGCTGTCCCCCACGTCCTCGTTCCAGGGGGAGAGCATCCCCAGCATCTGCCACGCGGTGACCATTGAGAAATGACAAGGAGGACGACCATGTATGCAGTATCTGAACGCGTTCCTGTGCGGCGGCATCCTATGTGCCATCGGACAGATTTTCATCGACAAGACCCAACTGACGCCTGCCCGCATCCTGACGGGGTATGTGGTATGCGGCGTGTTTTTGGAGGCCATCGGTGTGTACGGGCCCATTGCGGACTGGGGCGGTGCGGGGGCGACGGTACCCCTGACGGGCTTCGGCTCTAATCTGGCCAAGGGAGTGGCCAAGGCCGTGGGGGAAAAGGGCTGGCTGGGCGTGATGACCGGCGGGCTCACCGCCACGGCGGGCGGTATCGCGGCGGCGGTGCTGTTCTCCCTGATGGCGGCTCTGGTGTTCAAGCCCGGGGAGAAGCGGTAGGATTCTCCCCGGGACACAGAATTCCCCGCGCCCGGTTGGGCGCGGGGAATTGGCGGGGATTATTTCTGAACGGAAAACACGAGTCAGACCGAATCTCCTTCCCTCTGAACAGAATTTCGGTACATAGCGGTCTGGACGCTGGCAGACTGGAGATGCCCTGCGCCTTGAAATACCGGGCGGCAGATAAGGAAGTATCCTCAAAAATCTTCCCGGTATGGGGCGAACACCGGCTCCAGCAGCTTTTCCATCCAAAGGGCTGTCAGGGAGAACCCCACCGGCAGCCAAATAAATAACACACACAATATAAGACTGGGCAGAAAATACCAGAGAGCCGCCGGCAGCAGGGTCAGGCCAACAACGCCCAGCGTCCGGGGGAAGTGCGCCAGCCCCAGCAGCAGAGCATCCTCCACCAGCTTCCTTGCGGGGATTTCAAACTGGGCCAGCAGCGGGAATCCATACCCGGCAATGATAAGCAGAAACAGTGCGGGCACGCAGAAGAATATAATCCCCGCCGTCCTTGCCGTACCGTTCCAGAAGGACACAATCCGCAGGCACAGCGCCAGCAGCAGTCCCAGCGCCAGCAACAGCAGCCACAAAAGAGTGGCCTGCCTGAAGTTCCGGCGGAAGGAGCGGAAAAAGCAGCGGAATACCCCCTCGTCCCCATTCCTCTGCGGCGAGAGAACGAAATGCAGCGCACAGGTGGCGGCTCCCGCCGTAACGACAGGGAGGCAGCAGACCGCCCACAAAATATTCAGCCCAATCAGCTCCAGCACACGGCCAACAAATTGACCGATGGGAGAATCGTTCTGGAATTGCAGCTTCATGGCAGGTCCTTTCCCAGCAGCTCCACAGCCAGCATGGCCGCTCCGGCGGCGGCGTCCTGCCGGGGCTCCACACACCGCAGCCCCGGCGCCTTTTCCATCAGGTCCGCCATGAACGCCGCCCGGAGGCACTTGTCATGGCGCAGCAGGCCGCCCAGAAGGGCAACTTCGCCATTCTCCAGCCCCAGCCGGTTTGCCGCGGCTGCTGCAAGCGCACTGAGCTCCATGCCTGCCCGTCCATAGATGCGCAGCGCAATCCTGTCGCCCAGACCGGCGGCCTGCTCCACCAGGGGGGCCGCCGCCGCAATACGGCTCTTGTCGCCGCCATAGGCGTACGCAACGAGCTCCTGGGGCGTTTTGATCCCCAGCTTGGCGGGAACCAGCTCAGAGAGGACGGTCTTCTCGCCCCGTCCGTCCCACTGCCGCACCACCGCCGCCAGAGCGTCACGCCCCAGGGCGTAGCCGCTGCCGCCGTCGTCAATGAGATGGCCCCAGCCGCCAACGCGGACGAACTCGCCTCTGGCGTTCCTGCCGCAGCAGATGGACCCGGTCCCGGCGATGAGAGCGCATCCCGGCTGGCCGGAGAGCGCCCCATGGAGGGCGATCTCGTGATCGCCTGCCATCCGCCAGTTGGAAATACCGGCCCGCTCCATCGCCTGGGCCGTCAAGGTCTGTACCCTGGGATTGCTGACCCCCGCCGCCCCGGCGCACAGGGCGGCGCATTGGCCTTTTTCACCCAGGAACGCGGTAATCTCCGCCCAGAGCGCGGTAAAGCGCTCCTCCCCGATGCTGTTGAGGTTAAATGGCCCAAATACTGCCCGGCAGAGGACAGTCCCGTCCGCGCTCCGGCACTCCACGGTAGTCCTGGTGCCGCCGCCGTCAATGCCCGCCGCAAATCTCATGCCCGTCTCTCCAGCGCAATGGGCAGCCTCCCCTGTGGCCTTGCCTTACCGGCCAGGACAGGGACCAGGGCCTCCAGCGTGAGGCGGGAGTAGTCCCACGCGGCGATGGCCGCCGCGTGCCCGGGCGCATACCGCAGGTCGTATGGATTCCGCAGCGCCACCACCGCCATAGGGATGTCCAGCTTGCCCAGCGCCTCCATCAGCGCGGTCTGGCCGGGGAAGAGGTGCCCGTTGTAGGCGCTTAGGAAAATGGAGCTGTGCCCTCTGGCGGCATCGGCTGCCGTCTGGATTTCCTCCGGAGAGGGGTCCTTGCCGGTGACCAGAGCCACGCCGCCCAGCCTGGAGGCCATGAATTCCGCGAAAGCAGGCTTTTCCATCTCCCGGTTGGAGACCAGCCCCGCCTGATAGTCCGCGCAGCCGCAGAAAAAGGGCTTCTCACCCAATTCCGGGATGGTCCCCTGTGCCAGGGTAATGGTGGCCTGCCGCAGGGCGGCGGCCTCCGCCAGCGCCTCCGGACGTTCTGGCGCGCCCACCGGCTCCATGCAATACTGTTCTTTGTACCGCAGGATTTTTTCTGCGGAGGCGTCCAACTCCTCCATAGCGATCTCCCCGGAGTCCACCGCCTCCCGGCAGGCCCGGGCAGCCTCCTCCAGGGTCTCAGCGGTGTGGCTGACGAGCACCAGATCCACGCCTGCCGCCATGGCCGCCGCCGCGCCTTTGGCGGAGCCGTAGTAAACGCCGATGGCCTGCATCTCCACGCAGTCGCTGACCACCAGCCCCTTGAAGCCCAGCCGCTCCTTCAGGATGCCGGTAATGATCCGCCGGGACATGGTGGCGGGCACGTTGTCCGGCTCCAGCCGGGGAAAGAGGATGTGGGTGGTCATCACCGCCGGACACCCGGCGCCGATGAGGGCCTTGAAGGGCCGCAGTTCCAGCCGCTCCAGCTCCTCCAGGGTTTTGTCGATGCAGGGAAGGCTCAGATGGGAGTCCATAGCCGTGTCTCCGTGGCCGGGGAAATGCTTGGCGGAGGCCATCACCCCGCCATCCAGATAGCCCTGCAGGGCGGCGGCGGCGTACCGCGCCGCCTGTTCGGCGGTATCGCCGTAGCTGCGCACGCCGATAATCGGATTGTCGGGGTTGTTGTTCACGTCCGCCACCGGCGCCAGATTGAAATTGATGCCGTAAGAGCGCAGCTCCGCCGCCGTCAGCCGGGCGGCCCTGTAAGCGTTTTCCGGGCCGCCGGCGGCCGCCAGTGCCATCGCGCCGGGGACGTTCACCGCCTCGCAGGGCAGGCGGGTCACCGCGCCGCCCTCCTGGTCGATGGTGATGAAGGCTCTGTGGCCCGTCTCCCTGCCCACCAGCTCCTGAATGTCCCGGCAGAGCTTCGCCAGCTGCCCGCTGCTCTCGCAGTTGCGCTGGAACAGGATCACGTTGCCGATCTTGTACTCCTTTACGAGACGGATAAATTCCGGGCTCATCTCCGTCCCGGGGAAGCCGCCCACCAGCCGCTGGCCGATTTTTTCAGTGATCGTCATAATCTAAACCCTCTCATACAAATGATAAGCCTGCTTTTCCCTGGCGAACACCGCGCTTTCCCGCGCATAGCGTTCCAGTATGGCGTCCTTGTCCCAGCCGGGGACGAAGTCGCCGCAGCCAGTGAGCAGGGAGATAAAGGGCCGCCGTCCCGGCTCCACTGGCGGCAGGAAGGCGGACTGTTCCGGATAGAGCCTCTGGAACAGGGCCAGCAGTTCCACCCCCAGCTCTACGGGCCGCAGGGCATGGAAGTCCGTCACGTGGAGCATCAGCCCCCCGCAGGGTGTGCCCTGGTGCTTGGATGCGGCAGGGGTGAAATACACCGGCGTAGCCGCCGCGCCAGGCAGGCGCAGGGCCGCAAACTCCCTCACCAGCCGTTCGCCGTCCATTCCGGGCCCGCCGATAATGCGGAAGGGGGCCGCCGTGCCCCGTCCCTCGGAGAGGGCCGTCCCCTCGAAGATGCAGACGCCCGCATACAGTGCGGCCCCCTCAAAGGTGGGCAGGCCCAGACTGGGCATCTGCCAGATCTGCCCCCAGGCGGGGAAGGGCTCTCCGCGCCAGCCGCCGCAGGGGATGACGCGGAGGTCGCAGCCCAGCCGCTCCTTCTCGTTGACCATCCTAGCAAACTCCCCGGCGGTGAGCCCATAGCGCACTGGCACGGGGCGGCAGCCTACAAAGCTGCGGTACTCATCCTGTAAGATACCGCCCTCCACAACGTTCCCGCCCAGCGGGTCGGGGCGGTCCAGCACCACCAGCCGCTTCCCGGCGGCGGCGCAGTCCTCCACCAGAGCGCACAGTGTGGAAATGAAGGTATAGAACCGCAGCCCCACATCCTGGATATCATACGCCAGGATGTCAAACGTATCCAGCATTTCCGGACGCAGCCGCTTCCCGGCGGCGCTGTAGAGGCTGAATACCGGCAGTCCCGTGGCCTCGTCCACATAGTCTCCGGTCAGGGCACCGGCGGGCTGGTCGCCCCGGACGCCGTGCTCCGGTCCCAGCAGGGCCGTAAGGCGGCACACACGCCCCAGCAGGTCGATTGTGGGGATGTTGCCGCTGCTGCGGCCTGTGACGGAGGTCACCAGCGCCACCCGGCCTCCGGACAGCAGTTCCTTGTACTCCGCTAAATGGTCAATCCCATATGTTACCATCGTTTCTTCTCCATCAAATCGATAGTTTGCCCATGACCACGGGATTTCTTGCGCCGGTAGCGGACGGGGCGTTGTTGCAGCTGGCGAACACCGCTTCGTTGGCGAGGATGGCAAAGGCAACCGCCTCCTTGGCGTCGCTGTTGAACCCCAGGTCCTCGTTGGTGACCACCCGGCACCCAGGCAGACAGTCCCGCAGGTGGTCCAGCAGGGTCCTGTTCCAGCTGCCGCCGCCGCCCACCACCAGCCGCTCTGGCGGCGCGGGGGCGAAGCGGTCCAGCCCGACCGCAATGGCCTCGGCGGTGAAGCGGGTGGCGGTGGCCAGAACGTCCTGCAGGCCCACACCCAGCCCGTCCGCCCGCGCCAGCAGGCGGGCAACGTAGGCTTCGCCGTAGACCTCCCGCCCGGTGGTCTTGGGAGGCTTTTTCTCCAAATAGGGGTCCGCCAGCATCCAGGCCAGCAGCTCCTTCGACACCGTTCCTCCCGCGGCCAGCCGCCCGCCCTTGTCGTATGTCAGCCGCCCGTCCGTCAGACGCTGGACCAGGGCGTCCATGACCATGTTCCCCGGCCCGGTGTCAAAGGCAGTTACGTCCTCCAGCGCGCACCCGGCGGGGAGGACCGTCACGTTGCCGATGCCGCCGATGTTCTGCAGGGCCACGGTGCGTTCCTCCTCCCGGTAGAGCAGGTACTCCGTGTACGGCACCAGCGGCGCGCCCTGGCCTCCGGCGGCCATATCCCGTACCCGGAAATCGCCCACCACCGGACAGCCCATAGCCTCAGCAATCACCGAGTCCTCGCCAATCTGAAGGGTCCCGGCGATTGTCCGGCCCAGATAGTCCTCCGGCTGCGGGATGTGCCAGACCGTCTGGCCGTGGCTGCCCACCAGATCCACCTGGGAGATGGGTATCCCCGCCTGGCGGCAGAGGGCCAGGCAAGCCTCTGCATAGAGGCCGCCCAGCAGCGTCTTCAAGCGGCAGAAGTCCGCCGCGCAGGTCTTCCTCCCCCCGGCCACGGCAAGGACCGCTTCCCTCACCGCGGGCGGGAAGGGGGTGAAGAGGAAGGAGGCCAGCTCCGCCTTCGTCGCCGTCCCATAGCCGGAGATCCTTGTCAGCGCCGCGTCGATGCCGTCGGCGGAGGTGCCGGACATCAGACCGATAACGGTCCTTGTTTCCTTTTCCCAAAGGGAAGATAAAATGTGCATAGTTTCTGTCACACAAGCGCCCGGAGCGTTGATTCCGCCAGCTTGTCCTGCCGGTTGCCCTCATCCGGCAGGACGGCCTCCATGCCGGCGCCCACGCCCAAAGCCTCCGGTTTGCCGTCACGACAAAAACGCGCCATGCTCAACACCCCTTTCCAAAGCTGCCGCTATGCGGCCATCCGACTGGTCCAGGAGGGTCTTCGCCTCCTCCGCCCCCACGCCCAGCCGCAGCATCACAATGGCGGTCTTGGGCCGGAAGCCGCACTGCTCCAGCGCCTCTCCTGCGGTCTCCGCATCCACGTCCGCCGCCGCGCAGACGATCCTGTGGCAACGGGCAACCAGCTTTTCATTGGTGGGCTTCACGTCCACCATCAGGTTGCCGTAGACCTTCCCCAGCTTAATCATGGCCCCGGTGGACAGCATGTTGAGCACCATCTTCTGCGCGGTGCCGCTCTTCATCCGGGTGGAGCCTGTGACCACCTCCGGGCCGGGGACCGGGGCGATGGCAATTTCCGCCGCCTGCGTCACCGGGGAGCCGGGGCAGCAGGTCACGCCGATCACATGGGCCCTGACGCTTTTCGCGTAAGTCATGGCCCCCAGCACATAGGGGGTCCGGCCGGAGGCCGCGATGCCCACCAGCACATCCTTGTCACAGAAGCCGATCTCCCGCAGGTCCTTCTCGCCAAGGGAGGCGTCGTCCTCCGCGCCCTCCACCGCCCGGAACATGGCGTTATAGCCTCCGGCGATAAGCCCCACCACCATATCCGGGTCCGTAGAGTAGGTCGGGGGGCACTCCACCGCGTCCAGCACGCCCAGCCGCCCGGAGGTACCGCAGCCGCAGTAGATCAGCCGTCCGCCCTCCTTCAGCTGCGCCGCAATCACATCCACGGCGGCGGCAATCCGCTCCATCTCCTTCTCCACAGCCAGGGCTACTTTTTTATCCTCGTCGTTGATGAGGCGGATCATATCGATTGTAGAGAGCGTGTCAATATTGGCCGTCCGCTCGTTCCGTTCTTCCGTCTTGATCTTTTTCCAGTCCATCTGCATCCTCCTGTTGCGCGCGCTGTCACAGCGCGCTGACAAGCCGGACTTCCTCCGGCAGGCGCATGAAGGTTTCCGCGTAGGCCCGCCGGGCCTCGATGCCCCGCAGACGCTTCAGGTGGGAATAGTACTCAAAATACGGGAAGCTGACGGACCCGGTGACAAACCAATGGGTCCGCACCGCCTTCTGCCACAGCTCAAAGCCCTCCTGGGAAACCTCCAGGTACTCGAAGGGCTTGAAGTCCGTGGCATCCTCCCAGTTTTCCGCGAAGCGCAGGGGCGCGAAGTGGTGGGGCAGTTCCCGCTCAATGGCGGGCAGGGCCGCGTAGAACCATGCGTCCACTGCGATGCGGTGGCAGGCTGCGTGGTCCTTGTGCATACTCTTCTCGTGGTGGGTGACGATCAGGTCCGGCTTCTCCTTCCGGATGATGTCGCATACGGCGAGGCGGGCCTCCTCGTTGTCCGGCAGGAAGCCGTCGGGGTAGTCCAGTACATAGCTCTCCCCGCCCAGCAGGTCCGCAAACGCCTTGGCCTCCTTCAGCTTCTGCGTCCGGTACTGTTCCGCCGTCTGACCGGCGGGGACGCCCTTTTCGCCGGCGGTGAGGGCCAGGGTGGCGATGTGCCCGCCTGCGGCGGCGCAGGTGGCAAGTATGCCGCCGCAGGTGAGCTCCATGTCGCCCACATGGCCGCCGATGGCTAAAATACGGTTGTACTTCATAATTGCTTACAGCTCCTTTGTTACGACTGAAAAGATCCGGCGCACCTGGAAACCCGCGCCAAGATAAATTTTCTGCGCATGGTTGTCCGAGCCGGTGAACAGGGACATGTACCGGCTGCCCGCCTCCTTCTCCGCCTGGCACAGGCGGTAGAACAGCAGCGTGCCTAAGCCGTGTCCCTCATGTCCGGCGGCGACAGCGATTCCGGCGAAGTATCCCCGCCCGGTGGACTCCGGATAGACCGGACCGGTGAAGCCGACGGCTTCATCGCCGTGCAGGGCCACCAGCATGTTGATCTTCTCCGCCGCCTCCGGGACCTCCGCGTCCCAGATGGGGTTGCCCAGAGAATGGACCATCTCCGCAAGGCCGCGGTGCTTCCCGGACTGGTACCAGTCCACGCCGTAGCCCTCCGCCGCCAGCCTACCGGATTTTTCCTCCACCCAGTCCGGCATTTCAAACCGGGCCAGGTCCAGGTACATGGCGCACTCCTTGGCCCTGACCTGCCAGCCCAGCTCCGTCATCCACCCGTGCAGCGGCAGGTCCTCCGCCACGCCGGGACAGTTGTTGTGCTGGTGTCCGTCCGTGCCGGGTATGACCCAAGGCAGGCGCATAGGGTTGAAGAAGGTCATGGCGGCCTGGATCTTTCCAGCCTGCCGGAAGGAGTCCTCCAGCGCGGAGAGCAGGGCGGCCGCGTTTTTCTTGGACTCGAACGCCTTGTCCAGCAGCAGGCAGGTAAAATATCCCCGCTTGTCTCCCTGCGCCAGATCGTCCCCCACGCAGCCGCAGGCAAAGCCTTTGACCGCGCCGTCCTCCTCCAGCGCGAACGCGTGGTCCGGAGAGAAACAGGGGTGCTCCGCCAGCAGGGGAGCCAGGGCTTCCGGCGTCTGCGGGGCGTAACCCTGGGCGGTTCCCGCCGTATTCCAGAGGGCCGCCAGGGCTGGGAAATCGGTCGCTTGGTAGTTGCGTATCATGCTCATTCCTCCTCTCATGATCCGCTGGTGCAGGGGCGCGCAGTGTACGCCCGCTGTCCAAAGGGCCTGTGCGAACCGCCGCCCGGCGCGCTCACCCCTTCACCGCTCCGATGGTTACGCCCTCCAGAAAGTACTTCTGCAAGGAGAAGAACAGCACGAACATGGGCAGCGCGGAGATGGTCGCGCCCGCCATCATGGGGGAGAGCAGGGTTCCGTTGGCGAACTTGAAGGTCTTGAGCCCCACCTGAATGGTATACATGGAGTCCTTGGAGGTCACCAGGAAGGGCCAGAAGAAGGTGTTCCAGTTGCCCATGAAGGTGTTGATGGCCATGACCGCCAGCACCGTCTTGGACAGGGGCAGGATGATGCTCCGGAAGATGCGGAACTGGGTCGCACCCTCCACCTTGGCGTTCTCGATCAGGGAGGTCGGAATGCCCGCGAAAAACTGCTTGGACAGGAAGATGTTGTACGAAGTGACGCACCCCGGCAGGATCAGCGCCGTGAAGGTGTTGGTCATCTTGAATTTGTTGACGAAGAGGATGTAAAGAGGCACCTGCGTGACCTGATAGGGAATCATCATCGCCATCAGGATGAAGAAGAACAGGAAGGTGCTGCCCTTGAATTTGATCTTGGCGAAGGCGTAGCCCGCCATGCTGGCGAAGATGACGTTGGAGACCACAGTGGCCGCAGCCACCACGAAGCTGTTCCACAGCCACTTTACCGAGTATTGGTTGGAGCTGAAAAAGTATTTGTAGGAGTCCAGGCTCCAGGTCTTGGGGAAGATGGCGTAAGAGGTCGCGGCCATCTCCTGGGCGGGTCCGAAGGACCAGGCCAGCATGTAGACCAGGGGAAAGAGGACCACCACGGCGAAGAAGAACAGGACCACGCCCATGACCGCGTTTCGGATGATGCGGATCTTGGGATCGCGGAGATGCTGGGAATACAAACCGCTTGCCATTGCTTTTCTCCCCCTCCCTTAATATTCCACATCGTCGCCGGCCACCTTGAACTGGATGGCGGTGAGCGCGGCGATGACGATTGCCAGCATGATCGCTTGGGCGCAGGCCAGACCGTATTTGCCGTAGACGAAGGCGTTGTTGAAGATCAGCAGGCCGATCATCGTCGTGTTGTTGTCCGGCCCGCCGCCGGTCATCATGTAGGCGTTCATGAACACCTGGAAGGAGTTGATGATGCCGGTGACCAGCAGGAACAGAGTGGTCGGCTTGCACAGCGGGATGACGATGAAGCGCAGCTTCTGGAAGAAGGTGGCTCCGTCCAGCTCCGCGGCCTCAAAGTAGGTGTTGTCGATGCCCATGAGGGCGGCGATATAGATGATGATACTGCTGCCCTGGCCGGAGAGCAGGCTCATGAGAATCAGCGACATCATGGCCGTCTTGCTGGAGCTCAGCCAGTTCAGCGTGGGGGCGTGGAAGAAGGTCAGCAGCTGATTGAAGAGACCCGACGGGGACGAGTCGTACAGCCACAGCCACACCACGCTCATGGCCACGCCGGACGCCACGGCGGGGATGTAGTAGAGGGATTTGAATACCGACTGCGTCTTCCGCTTGAAGGGCAGGATCATCACCGCCACCGCAAAGGCGATGACCAGGGAAAGGGGGACGGTGACTGCGGTATAGATGGCGGTGTTGCGAATGGATTTGTAGAACAGGTCGTTGGACAGGGCAGTCTTGTAGTTGTCGAACTGCACCCACTCCGAGCCGAAGGGTTTATAGCTCTGGAAGCTGGTGATGACGGCGGATACCACTGGGTAGATGGTCATGACGGCAAAGACGATCATCGCCACCGCGATGAAGGCCCAGCCGTTGAGGTCCTCCAGGGTGATCCGGAAACGGCGGTCACGCAGGGTGGTTGCTTTGGATCTCATCGTTTTCCTCTCCTCCTTTTCTTGCGTTTTGGGTACAATAAGACATGGGCCCGCCACGGGCAGGCCCATGTCGTTTATCGGTGATACTGCGGTATGGCGGTGGGCGCTGCCCAGACCCGGCAGGGACGCTGTCCCTGCCGGGGGGCCTGCGGCCGCCTTCCGGTTACTGGATGAAGCCCATCTCGCAGCCGTCCGCTCCGAACAGCTCCACCGCCTTGGCGCAGACCTCGTCGTACAGGGCCTGGGCCGTGGTCTCACCGGCCAGCAACGCCTGGAACTTGGGCACGATGGTCTCATCCATCAGGGTCTTGGCGTTGGCGGCCTGCTCACTGGTGATGCCCGTGGGAGGGGCCTTCACGATGCCGATGCAGCGGGTGGAAGCCTCGGCGTTGCGGGCGTCCTGGCCCAGGTCGGCGCCTGCCTGCGCCTCACGGCCGGACTTGCAGACGCAGGAGAGCAGGATCTGGTTGACAGTCTCAGCCACAGGCTTGCCGGAGCAGATGTAGTTGAGGAACAGACCCACGTTTTTCAGATGCTCCTCCGTGCTGTTGTTGTTGCGCAGCATGATCATGCCGTCCACAGTGCCGAAGCAGGACTCGGTGACGCCGTCCATGGTAGGCACGGGCAGGAAGGCGTATTCGACCTCAATGGAGCCGTCCACAGCCTCGCCGGTGGCGATGCCCGCGTTGTTCTTGTTGACGTTGTTTTCAAAGAGAGGCATGGCCTTGCCGGTAATCATGGCGTTGCCGGTCTCCAGCATGACCAGACGCTGGCCGGCCTCCACGGCGTAGTTGGGCATCCAGCCGGAAGAGACCATGGTCTCGACTGCGGCCAGCAGGTTCTTCATGTTCTCGGAGGTATAGGCGTACTTCAGATCGTCGGTGAAGTTGGCGGTGATACCCGCGCCTACGCCGAAGATGCTTACAAAGTCAGCGGTGGTGACGCCGGAGTTGGCGAACACGAAGCCGTAGGTCTCGTCCTTGGTGCCGGCCTCAATCGCCGTGAGGAACTCGTCATAGGTCCAGCCGCCGGACTGAACCTTTTCCACGTCCACGCCGGCCTCCTCCATCATCTGGCGGTTGCCGCCCAGGGCCTGGATGGTCAGGTACAGGGGCAGGCCGTAGAGGGTGTTGTTCAGCGTCATGTAGTCCAGCGCGTTCTGGTCGTAGTCGTCCAGGGCGCCGTCAGGCAGATAGGGCTTCACGTCCACGGCCACGCCCATCTCCACGTATGTACCGATCGCGCCGTAGCTGACCTCGGCGATGTCGGGCGCCTCTCCGGCCAGAGCCATGGTGGACAGCTTGGAGCTGTGGTCATCCCAGGAGGTATTGATGACCTCCACCTTCAGGTGGGGATAGTCCTTCTGGAAGTCGGTAATCCAGCCGGCCAGCAGCTCGGCGTAGTCGCCGGTGACCGGGGGAGCCATGATGACGATGGTGTCCTCGTCGGCGGAGGCGGGCTCGGGAGCGGGCTCCGCGTCATTATTTTTATCGTCCGCGGGCGGGGTGGCGGTCTGCTGGCCGTCGTTGCTGTCATCCTTCTGATCGTTGTTCCCGCCGCAGGCGGCCAGGCCCAGGATCATACAGAGGCAGAGAAGCAGTGCAAGAAACTTTTTCATGTTGTCCTCCTTAAATAAATAGTGGTTGAAGGGTATGGGGGAATTGCTCCGCCGGCTTCCCAGCGGTGGAATGATTTTACATCGGCAAAACAATTTTATCAAGCTATTTCTTGGCAGATGAAATTTTATTTTGCCTCTTGACACGTTTCCACCTGTTTCGTGCAAACAGAATGGCACAGCCGGACAGTATTTTCGTCAATATCGCCAAAATGAAACTGGTGATTTTTGGCAGTTCCATTTCTCCGGTGGGGTTGCGCCGGGGGAAAATTTTCTCTATACTGAAGGAAAAATGTGAAAAAGGGAGGAAAAAGCCATGATGAAGGGCGTTTTGATCCGCATGACCCAATACCGCGCCCAAGCCAGCGGCGCGGAACGGGGCGTCCTGGACTGCGTGCTGGAGGACCCGGAGGCGGCGGCCCAGTGCAGCATCCACAAGCTGGCGGAGCTGAGCTATACCTCACCCTCCACTGTGGTGCGCATCTGCCGGAAGCTTGGCTTCAAGGGCTACAGGGAGCTGCAGAAGTCCCTGCTCTACGAGCTGGCGGTGCGCAGTGAGAACCGGGCGGAGAAGGGCGGGCAGCTGGAGCATACGGACCAGCTCTCGGATATCATCGACAAGGTGACCTACCGCAACGTCGCATCCCTGGAGAATTCCCGGATGCTGGTGGAGCCGGAGGCGGTAAAGCGCAGCGTGGACCTGATCTGCGCCTGCGATACATTGCTGCTGTTCGGCATGGGGGCCTCCTTCCTGGTGGCCCAGGACGCCTACCAGAAGTTCATCCGGGTGGGGAAGCGCTGCGCCATCTCGGAGGACATCCACTGCCAATACGTTCACGCCCGCAACGCCAGACCGGCTGACGCGGCCATCATCATCAGCTACACCGGTTATACGGAGGAGATTCTGCGCTGCGCCAAGGATCTGCGGCGGCAGGGAGCCCCTATGATCGCCATCACCCGGTTTGAGCCATCGCCCCTGTCTCAGCTGGCGGACTGCAACCTGTATGTAGTGGCGATGGAGGAGACCTTCCGCAGCGGAGCCATGAGCTCCCGCATCGCGCAGCTGAACATGATCGACATTCTCTATACAGCCTACTTCAACCGCAGTTATGACCAGAGCATCCGCCATTTTGAGCGGACACAGATCAGCAAAGAGAATCTGTAGAAAGAAGCTGTACTGCTCCATATTATGCACAGGATTGGATTTTGGTTGTTCCGGGCAAGGGCGCGGTACGCAGGCTGCTCTTGCAACGCGTGAAACAGCAGCAAAAGGGGCGGGCATAGCGCCCGCCCCCCAAAAATAGCGTCACCAATCAAAAAACGTTCACCGCATCGGGTCAATCCTTTCTGAGCAGCAGCGGAAGCCCATGCTCATCCTCGCCAACCACCCGGAAGCCGGAATACCCCCAAAACCGCTGGCGCTGTTCTGTGTCAGCGTTCAGCGCAAAATAATCCGCGCCTCCGCGCCTGGCCCATTCCAGCAGAGCGGCGGCGCAGGAACGGCCTGTGCCGTCCCCCCGAAACTCCGGAAAGACGCAAAACTCCAGAATAAAGCATTTCCTGTCCTCGCTCAGATATGTGACGGTCATCGCCAGACCAATATCCGTACCATTCTGCCGAAAAAAGAGGTAGTGCAGCGGATCGGTGTCCCTTTCATGAAGCTTCTCAATCGCGTCCCGGTACTCCTGCCCCAGAAAATAGGGTCGGTCTTCGCCCTCAGAGTCCGGGAAAACGTCCCGCCGAAAATGCGCGTACAGCTCATCCCAGAATCTGGCAATGTCATTGGAAGCGGTCAGCTCCCGGATCGTAATGTGCTTGTCCATTGGTATCCTCCAAAAATAAATTAGGAGGGTCAGATACCGCGGACCCTCCAGGCACGGTTCGTATTCATTGCTATCATCCTTTCCTCTGTAATCTGAAGCAAAAACCGCCGGGGAGGACCCCCGGCGGTTTCATTATAAGCAGGGAAAAGGCGGATGTCAAGCCTTCACCAGCATTTTCCCCACAGTAAAGATATCCCCCGCGCCCACAGTAAGGACGAGGTCCCCCGGACCGGCAATCCGCCGCAGGGCGGCGGCGGCGTCCTCCAGGGAGGGGCAGTAAACGGACCCCGGAATCCGCTCCACCAGATCCTTGGAGGAGATCCCGACGGTATTCTGCTCCCTGGCGGCGTAGATATCGGTCAGCACCGCCACGTCAGCAAGCTGGAGCTCCCTCACAAAGTCGTCAAACAGCGCCTTGGTCCTGGTATAGGTGTGGGGCTGGAACGCGCAGATCACCCGGCGGTAACCCAAGGTCTTCGCCATCTCCAGCAGCGCGCGCAGCTCGGCGGGATGGTGGGCGTAATCGTCGAACACATCCGCCCCGTTGCAGTGCCCCAGCAGCTCAAACCGCCGCCCCGCACCGAAAAAGCCCTCCAGCCCCTGCCGGACCGCCCTGGCGGGGATGCCCAGCACATATGCCGCCGCTGCCGCCGCCAGAGCGTTATAAATATTGTGCTGTCCCGCCACCCGGAGGCTCAGATGCGTATAAAGCTGCCCGTCGATCACCACATCAAAGCTGGGCCGTCCCCGGTTCCAGGCGAGGCCCTGCGCCTGACAATTGGCCCGCTGCTCGCACCCGAAGGTAAACATCGGCAGGCCCTTCAGAGCGTCCATCGCGCCGGGGTCGTCCGCGTTGACCACAATGCGCCCGTCCTCCGGCACCAGCTCCGCGAACCGCCGGAAGGACCGCTTGATATCATCCAGGTCCTTAAAGAAGTCCAGATGGTCGGCCTCCACATTCAGCACCACCGCCACGGTGGGAAAAAAATGGAGAAAGCTGTTGCAGTATTCACAGGATTCCAATATAATTGTATCACCCTTCCCCACGCGGTAGCCGCTGTGGAGCATGGGCAGCGTACCGCCGATCATCACGGTGGGGTCCGCCTGGGCCGCCATGAAAATATGGGTGGTCATGGAGGTGGTGGTGGTCTTGCCGTGGGTCCCGGCAATGCAGACGGCGTTTTCGTACTGCTGCATGATAGCGCCCCATGCCTCCGCCCGCTCAAAAACAGGGATACCCTTTTCGTGAGCCGCGGCGATCTCCGGGTTGTCGTCATGTATGGCGGCCGTGCGGATCAGGAACTCCGCGCCATCGATGTCCTCCGCCGTATGGCCGATATGGATGGAGACGCCCATTTTTTGCAGGCGTTCCACGGCGGGGCTGCTGCTCTGGTCGCTGCCCTGGACAATAAGTCCCATGCTGTGCAGGACCTCCGCCAAAGGGTTCATGGACACGCCGCCGATGCCCGCCAGGTGGACCCGGCGGCCAGGTGCGATATAGTGCTGGATCTTGGTATCAATATGGGTCATGGAACCGTTTTCCTTCCCGAACGGCAGCATCTGCCGGTATTTGCCTTTTTTGCAGGATTGTATTATACTATAAGAAGCCTTCCAACGCAACCAATATTTCTATTGATACTATGCCAGTTTTTCAAGAAAAATAACCGGGAATAAAAAATTCCGATGAAACGAGGTGCGGGCCCATGTTTGCCATCCCAGAGCCAGTACAAGAAATCCTCCGCCGCCTGGAACGGGCGGGCTATGAAGCGTGGTGCGTCGGCGGCGCGGTGCGGGACACGCTGCTGGGACTGCCGCCGGGAGACTGGGACGTGACCACCAGCGCGCCGCCGGAGGTCACGCTGGAGCTCTTCGCGCCCAACGCCCTGCCCACGGGACTGCGGCACGGCACGGTCACAGCAGGCGGCGTGGAGATCACCACCTTCCGCCGTGACGGCGACTATCTGGACCACCGCCGCCCGGACCACGTGGAATTCACCAGCTCCCTGGCTGAGGACCTGGCCCGCCGGGATTTCACCGTGAACGCCATCGCCCTGAACCTGCGGGGGGAGCTGGCGGACCCGTTCGGCGGGCGGAGGGACTTGGCGGCCCGGACCCTGCGGGCGGTGGGGGACCCGGAAAGCCGTTTCCGGGAGGACGCCCTGCGTATCCTGCGGGGGCTGCGGTTCGCTTCCAGGCTGGGGTTCTCCATTGATCCAGAGACCGCCGGGGCAGTCCACCGCTGCGGGCCGCTGCTGGAAAATATTGCGCCGGAGCGGATTCTGACGGAGACGACGGGCATCCTGTGCGGGGCGCATGTGGCGGAGGCGCTGCTGGAGTACCCGGACGTGCTTGGGGTATTCATGCCGGAAATCCTGCCCTGCGTGGGATTCAGCCAGCGCAGCGTGTACCACTGCTACGACGTATGGGAGCACACGGCGCGGGCGGCGGCGGTGGCGAAGCCGGAGCCTGTCCTGCGCTGGGCCCTGCTGCTCCACGATCTTGGCAAGCCCTCCACCTTCACACTGGACGAGGAGGGCCGGGGCCATTTCCATGGCCACTGGCGGGAGAGCGTCCGGCTGGGGGCGGCGGTCCTGGACCGCCTTCGGATGGATAACCACAGCAAGAAAACAATTTTGACCCTGGTGGAACGTCATGACGCGCCGCTGACTCTCAGCGAGCGGTCCGTACGCCGGAACCTGTCCCGGTATGGGGAGGAGACGCTGCGTCTGCTGCTGGAGGTGAAGCGGGCGGACAATCTGGCCCAGGCGGAGCCCTACCGGAACCGCCAGACGCTCATCCGCCAGTGGGAGGACCTGCTGGAGCTGACGCTGCAAAGCGGGGAATGCTTTTCCCTGAAGCAGCTTGCTGTGAAGGGTGGAGACCTGACAGCCCTTGGCCTCCGGGGTCCGGCGGTGGGAGAGGCTCTGAACGGACTGCTGGTGCTGGTCATCGACGGAAAGCTGCCCAATGAGCGGGGCATTCTGCTGGAGCATATCAAAAATATCAAAGTTTAGGTCCACCCTTTTCAAAGGGTGGCAGGGTCCAGGGACAGAGTCCCTGGCAGGTTTGGACGGAGTCCAATAGAAAAGGAGAAACAGCCATGACTTATCTGGGCGCACATCTGTCCTCTTCCAGAGGATTTTTCAAAATGGGCCAGGACGCTCTGGCCATCGGAGCCAACACCTTTCAGTGCTTCGTCCGCAACCCCAGGGGCGCGAGGGCCAAGGCCGTCAAGCCGGAGGATATGGCGAAGCTGCGGGCGCTGCTGGCGGAAAACCAGTTCGGGCCTTTCGTGGCCCACGCGCCCTACATCATGAATCCCTGCTCCAAGGACGAGGGGATCCGTGAGCTGGCGGGGCGGATGATGGCGGAGGACCTGGAGCTTATGGAGCATCTGCCGGGGAATTACTACAACTTCCACCCCGGCAGTCATACCGGGCAGGGGGTGGAGACCGGCTGCCAGCAGATCGCCGCCATGCTGGACGGGGCGGTGAAGCCGGAGCTGCATACCACGGTGCTGCTGGAAACCATGGCGGGCAAGGGCAGCGAGATTGGCGGGCGGTTTGAGGAGCTGCGGATGATTCTGGACATGGCACGGTGCGGGGAGCGGCTGGGCGTGTGCCTGGATACCTGCCATATCTCAGACGGCGGCTATGACATCGCGGGCGACCTGGACGGCGTGCTGGAGGCGTTCGACCGGACCGTGGGGCTGTCCCGGCTGAAGGCTGTCCATATCAACGACAGCCTAAATCCCTGCGGGTCCCACAAGGACCGCCACGCCCTTATTGGAGAAGGGACCATCGGTACGGAGGCGATCCTGCGGGTCATCCGTCATCCCGCCCTGGAGGGACTGCCCTTCATCCTGGAGACCCCGACTGACGACAAGGGGCATGGGGAGGAAATCGCCAGGCTGCGGGAGAGGCTGGGAGAAATCTGAAAAACACGGGCGCGGCGCATGTTGAGTGCGCCGCGCCCGTGCTTTTATTCTGCCTGAGCATCGTGGACTGGTCCCGGCTCGGTGGTCCCAAGTACGCTGTCTACCCCGCCAGCCTCCGGCTGGGTCATGTAGGGCATGAAACCGGAATCCTGAATACTGCTGACAACCAGCTCTCCAGTTTCGCTGTCCACTGTGATATATGACGCATGGACCGCGCTGCTGGCCGCGCCCAGCCAGTTGTTGGAGACGCCGTAGGTCACGCCGCCGTACATGCTGGCGTAGTCCATGACAGCCCGCAGGGTCAGCGTCTCTTCCCACTGGTGGGGTTCACCCTGCATTTCGGTGTCATAGTAGTAGCGCAGTCCCACGCCCTCTATGGGCCTGCCCTCACTGTTCAGCAGGGGCTTCCAGTAGACCGTCTGGCCTTCCTCTACCGTCAGGTGGTCCACCCACTCCCCCTCCACGGGGTGCAGGCGCAGATGGCCCTCTCCGGCGAAGACGTCCGCCCCGCCCTCTATGTCGAACCGGATGGGCAGAACCGTGGATTGATAGGGGGTGTAGGTCCACAGCACGCCGTTGGCCATGAACGGAAACGCGTCCTCCAGAAGGATCAGGGCGTAGAGCCGCAGACCGTCGTACAGCCACCACCGCTGGCCGCCGCCGTTTTCCTTCTGGATGGTCCAGACCGACGGGCCGCGTTCGCCGTCTTCAGCGGAGTAGAACCGGGCGGTGATGACCAGCTCATTGTGGTCCGTCAGGAATGCGTCATACAGTTCCTCCGCTTCCTTCAGGTATGGGATATAGTCGTAGAGATTGTCCCAGCCCATACCGACGGTTTCATCCAGCTGATAGGCGAAGGTCTCTCCCCCGTAGGTCAGGGTCAGCGTGTCACCGCCGTAAAGGATCGTGTCATAGAAAAAACTGCCGTCCGCTGGCCGGAAGCCCAGGTAGGGGTTCTGGTGCAGCAGCGCCCCAGCGAGGAACACTATGGGTTCATCAGGCTGGTCTATGCCCCGGTAATAGAAGGGGGGCTGATTTTCCGTTCCCTTGGCCGTCACCGGGTCCGTCAGGAAGCACACGCCCGCCACAAGCACCGCCGCGATGCAGGCCGCCACGACCCAGAAGGCCGGTTTTTTGTAATGCAGCACGTTTTTCACCCTTTCTTTTACTCCTACTTCCCCGAACGCCAGCGCGGTGATGCCGCCCTGGTGGACGCTGCATTGCAGCAGCGCGGCGGAGTAGGTTTTTTTGCATTCCGCGCCCAGCCCTGCGATGACCCGCTCATCGCAGGCCAGCTCAATGTCGCGGCACAGCAGTACATACGCAGCCCATACCAGAGGCTGGAACCAGTAGACCATCAGAAGCAGCAGGCCCAGCGGCTTGGTCAGGTGGTCCCGCCGCCGGATGTGGGCCCGCTCGTGGGCCAGGACGCAGGTCCGGCTGGTCCCGTCCAGTCCCGCCGGGAGGTAGATGCGGGGCCGGAACAGCCCCAGCAGGAACGGCGAGCTGATATGCTCGCAGACCCACACGCCCTCCCCTTCGGGCACGGCCTCCGCTACCCGCCGCCGCAGGCGCAGGGTACTGACCGCCGTCCACAGGCTGATTACCGCCATGCCAATCAGCCAGACAACGGCGCAGATCAAAAGAAAATTTCTGGTATGTCCGGCGGGGACCTGCGTGGTTTTATAAAAGTCTGCCAGCTGATCGTTCACCGCGCTGTTGAACATGGCGACGCCGGAGCTGACCTGGAAGGCATCCCGCGCCAGCACCGCCTGCGGGACTGTCTCCACGCTGGGGATCAGGCTCAGGGGGCTTTCTCTGAAACCGGGGCACACCAGCCGGATACCCACCAGCGCCCACAGCCAGGGGCGGATGGACTTAGGGGCCTTTTTCAGAACCAGCCGCAGGATGATTACCACCAGAATCAGCCATCCCGCCGCGATACTCCGGTTCCAGAGGGACAAAAATAAGCTTTCCATATCACTCCTCCTCGTACTGGTCGATGAGGCGGCGGATCTCCTCCGCCTCGGCCTTTGTCAGCTTCTTTCCGCCCGCGAAGGCCGCGATGAAGCTGGGCAGCGACCCGCCAAAGGCCCGGTCCACCACCTCACGGCTCTCGCTGCGCTGGACCTGCTCCCGGGTGACCAGGGAGGTCACCACCGCGTCCTCCAGCCGCACCACGCCCCGCTCTGAAAGGCGCTTGATGACGGTGTAGGTGGTGGACTTCTTCCAGCCGAGCCGCCGCTGGCAAAGCTTGACCAGCTCGGTGCTGCCTACCGGCTCCGCCTCCCAGAGGATCTGGCAGAAGCGGTATTCACTCTCAAAAATTTTTGGTGTTTCCATACGGCCCCTCCTTTGTAACAGAAACAGGTCTAATCTGTTAGACCTTCCAAGAGTAGTCTAACAGATTAGACCTGTTTCGTCAAGTGGGAATTTTCAGGGGTGCAGGGCGCGACGACCCTGGCGCGCCCTGCAGACAATAAATTGATTTCCCTGCCTACTTCCATTCTCTGGGACTCTTCCCATACGCAGCCCGGAAAGCCCGGAGGAATACCGAATAATCCCTGAATCCCGCGTCCTCGGCGGCCTTCAGCACCGGGACGTCCCGGCGGATGGCCTCGGCGGCCTGCTGGAGGCGCTTCTGACGAATATACTGGTGGACCGAACAGCCGTAGACCTCCTTGAAGCGGTGCATCAGATAGTAGCGGCTGAGAAAGAATGTTCCGGCCAGATGGCCGATGGAAAGCTCCTCCCGCAGATGGGCGCGGATGTAGCGGGTGACCTCTTCCATCTTGGGGTCGAAGCGGTAGGCATCCGCGTCAATCCGCTCCGGGGCGGCCAGGGTGGCGCGGTTGAGCTCAATCATCAGCTGGAGGACGCAGGTGTCCGCCAGCAGGCGGGAGCCAAAGGCCGTATCCCGGACCGCGTCCTCCACCCGCTGGAACAGGGCCCGCCAGCGCTCCCGCTCCTCTCCCCGGGGCCGGTGGAGGTGGACGCCCCGGCGGGCGGTGCGCTCGAAGCACTCCGCCAAATCCGCATCCGGCCCGCTGTAGCGGGAGAGGAAGCCCCGGTCCATCCACAGCACCATCCGCTCGTAGTCCTGGCCGGAGTCCACCTCCGGCAGGTGAATCAGGTTCCGGCTCACCAGCAGGACGTCCAGGGGCTGGAGGGAGTAGCGGATGCCCTCGATATGGTAGGTGACCCGCCCGCCCAGCAGCAGCACCAGCTTGTCAAACTCATGGTAGTGATAGTCCAGGTTCAGCTCCCGGCTGTCCCGCAGGTGGAACAGCCGGTACGCCTCGTTCAGGTATCCTCGCTTGCCGATCTCGCTTCTGTCCAGCATATGCCCTCCGTTTGAATCTGCGGGGGCGGGCCTGCGCGCCCGCCCGGTCCCCGGGGAGATCGATGGTCTCAAAAAGACGGGCCGGGACAGAGCCCGGCCCCTTCGCGTCATTCTCCCATGGGCGCCCCGCAGTGGGGGCAGAACTTGGTGTCGCTGATCTTGCCGCAGACCGGGCAGCTCACGCCCGCGGCGGTCTCAGCGGCCTCAGCCGTCTCGGCGGCCTCGCGGCTGGCCTGAAGCTCGGCAATCTTCTCCTGGGAGGCGCGGACGGCGGCGATGACGTCCGCAATGGCGTCGGGCACGCCGCTCTGGGCGTACTCGCAGGCGTACCACTGGCCGATCGCGCGGTAGTTCTTGTCCAGCTCCCGCTTCTCCGCGATAATGGCGGCGGAGATCTTGGCGGAGTCGGCGGCGGCGCGGGCCTTTTCAGCGGCGACGGCGGCGACCTCCCTGGCTTTCTGCTTGGCTTCCTCAAAATAACTCATAGCTTGCTCCTTTCAGCGGCTTTTCCAGCCTTGTTGATCCTGCGCCCTATTATAGCGAATTTTCCCTTCTTCCGCAAGAGGTTTTTCTCAGAACCCTTGCCAAATGGTTACAAATATGTTACAATGTCCCCTGTGGGTCGGTATCAGCGTCCGCAGGCGGAGGAGGATACCGCACATTTTACTTATTTTCACGACAAAGGAGAGACTCACTATGGCTTTGTTTGGGAGAAAGCACGTTGAGGAAGAGGAGGACGTCCTGGACACGTCCGCCAGCGTCAGCCAGGAGGACCTGCCCGACCTGCCTGAGCCGCCCAGCAGTACAGTGGTGGCCTCCGGCACATCTATCACCGGTACGATGAAGGGTGAAGGCATCATCCAGGTAGAGGGTGTTGTGGAGGGTGAGATCGATCTGAAGGGAGCGGTGATCGTGGCCCCCTCCGGGCTGGTGAGTGGTCCGGTGACGGCGGACGTCATCCGCATAGCGGGCCGGGTTGAGGGCGTGGTCAGCGCCAGGGACCACCTGTTCATTGAGAAGACCGGCAGCCTCCAGGGCGATTTCACCACCGTGTCCCTGGTGGTGGAGGACGGCGGACGGCTCAACGGCACCGCCTCCATGCCCGCCAAAAACGGCGCGAAATAAGGGGAGAAGAGGACTGGGCGCGAACCCGGTCCTCCTCTCGTTGCGGGGGCTCAGCCGCCCGCATATCAATACATTCAGAAGGAGCGGCTCAGCATGTATGATGAACTGACGGAAGTGGATATCCAGAAAATGAAGGAGGAGCTGGCGCACCGGGTGCAGGTGCTGAGGCCGAAGCTGATTGAGGACGTGCAGACCGCTCGGGCCTTCGGCGATCTCAGCGAGAACTACGAATACAAGTGCGCCAAGCAGGAGAAAAACCGCAACGACAGCCGCATCCGCTACCTGGAGCGGATGATCAGGACCGCCAAAGTCATCTCCGTGGACGCGGCGGAGGACGCGGTGGGGCTGTTTGACAAGGTGGTGGTGTACCACGGGAAGCTGGGGCGGGAAATGACCATCCGGCTGGTGACCACCCTGCGCTCGGACGCCGGGAAGGGGCTTATCAGCAAGGAGTCCCCTGTGGGCAAGGCTCTGCTGGGCCGGAAGGTGGGCGACCGGGTCCATGTGAAGGCCGGCGGCGATGTGGAGTATGACATGGAGGTCCGCTCCATTGAGAAGGGGCAGGACGACGCCTCTCTGGAGATCCGGCGGTATTGAGCGCCGCCCCTACGGGGTCTCCCACATGACCAGCAACGTCCCCTCCCGGACAGATACCGACGCAGCCCCGCCAGTGAACTGGTTGCTGACCCCCAGGGGGAAGCCGCTGGTGAGGACCGCATCCTCCAGGGGATAGTACAGCCCCGTCAGGTCCACGCCGCGGGCCTCCCCGTCAGGGCAGAAGACGGAGATGACGCCCTGATGTCCGGCGGGAAAGTCCAGCCGCCCGTTCCGGACGGCGGCGGCCGTCATGCCGGGACCCAGCAGACGGCCCCTGGCCCCATGCTCCGCCAGCCAGACCAGCGTCTGCAGGTTGGCGTAGGCATGGTCCAGCCGTCCGCCCAGGCCGCCGTAGAGCAGGAAGTCCCGGCACCCTCGCGCCAGTCCCGTCCTGACGGCCAGCATCATGTCCGTATCGTCCTTCTCCACCGGGTGGCGGATGACCTTTGGCCCCTCCGGGACCCAGCCCAGGGAGTCGAAGTCCCCTACAATCAGGTCCGCCCTCAGCCCCCGGCGCTCCAGGTGGGCCAGCCCGCCGTCGGCGGCGATTACCAGCGCGCCCTCTGGCAGAACGATCTCTCCAGGCTCCATGGCCCCGACCACGCAGCATGTCTTTTCCATGTTATTCCTCCCTTGTCTTGTCTCACCTTCATTATAGAACAGTTTCCGGCCCGGTTCAACCCTGGATTTTACCAGTTTCGCAAAATATTTTAGACTTTTGTAACAACTATCGCTGTATTTGTTAATATTCCTGGGCTATCATAATACTTGCAAGTGACAAGACTTCTTTTTCATCTGATCCTCCAAACCATAGAAAAGACCCGGAAGCGCGGCTTCCGGGTCTTTTCTATGGCTGCGCGCCGGCGGTCTCCGCCGCTCAGGCGGATTTTTCCGCGCGCGGGAAAGAAAGCCTTGCTTCTCGCGGATGATTGGTGCATAATAGAGACAGAAAATGGTCGAGGAGGTCCCTTTGATGAATAAAAAACGGCTCCGCCAGATGACAGCCAGCCTGCTGCGGCGGCTGACCACGCAGCCCGCCCTCAGATTCCTGGCCCCCCACCGGGCCATGCTCACCGGGCTGCTGGAGGAAAAAAACTACCTCCAGCGCTTCGTCCCCCTCTACGACGGGACCCGCATCCAGTGCGCCGCCGTGCTGGAGCTGTGCCGGGAGGAGATGGATACGCTGTCCCCTGAGCCGGAGGAGGGGTGGCTTCTCTTCTCCTACGACTTCGCGCGCAAGTCCATGTTCCCTGAGCCGGACTTCGAGACCCGGCGGGAGGCATATGGCCCCGGCGCGGTCTTCTTCCTCTCCCTGCTCCAGGTCCTCTTCGACGCGGAGCGGGCCAAGCTGCCCCCGGACCCCATGTGGCAGCTGGAGCTGCTGGACGAGGAGGAGCTGGCCGGCAGCGCCCACCAGGACAGCTACCGCGTCTTCCTGCGCTCCTACCGCCGGGAGTACGTCTATGAGATGATGCGCCTGGGGTTGGAGGCCACGCCCTTCCGTACCCTGGAGCATATCGCCGGGGTCCATCATGTGGCGCTGAGCGCCGCCAGGGACCTGAAGCGGGCCGGGGTGGCTGTCGACCTGGCTCTGGTGTCCGGCAGCGCCGCGGGGCACGACGTGGGCAAGTTCGGCTGCCGCCCCGGGGAGCGGGTGCCCTACTTGCATTATTATTATACCGACCTCTGGTTCCGCCGCCGCCATATGGCCGACCTCGGATATGTGGCCGCCAACCATTCCGTATGGGACCTGGAGCTGGATTACCTGTCGGCTGAGAGCCTTCTGCTCATCTACGCCGACTTCCGGGTCAAGCAGGAGCGGGGCCCCGACGGACGGGAGATCACGAAAATCTCCACCCTGACGGAGGCCTTCGACGTCATCCTCAGCAAGCTGGACAACGTAACCAATGAGAAGCGCACCCGGTATACCTTCGTCTACGCCAAGCTGCGGGACTTTGAGCGGTACATGGAGAGCCTGGGTGTGGACACGACCCTGTCCGGCGCGTCCGGCGGGGCCGCGCCCCGGAAGGACGCCGCCCTCATGTCCCCCGCCGAGGCCGTGGAGGAGCTGCGGCGGCTGGGCGTCAGCCACAATCTGGCCCTCATGAGCCGCCTGACCGGACAGCGCAGCTTCGCCGCCCTGCTAGAGCAGGCCAGGGGCGAGACCGACTGGCGGCGGTTGCGGGCGTTCCTGGGGGTGTTCGAGTCCTACTCCGTCTACCTCAGCCGCCCCCAGAAGGTGCAGACCCTGGCGTTCCTCTATGAGCTGCTGATGCACCGCGAGGGCGACATCCGCCGTCAGGCGGCGGCCCTCATGGGCGAGATCATCGCCCGGTTCCACGCGGGCTACGTGAAGGAGACGCCGGTTGACTATGTTCCCGACCCGCGGGAGGTCACCGGGCTGGACCAGTGGCGGCTGTATCTTGAGAAGATCATCTACCCCGACCACAAGCTGATGCTCCAGCACCGGCGATGGATCGGGTTCACCCTGAAGATGGTGGTCAACTCCCTGCTGGACAAGTGCGCCCCGGACCACCAGGAGGAGTTCCTCAAGGCGTTCCTGCGCTACTACCGCCGCCCGGAGAAGCTGGAGGACGAGACCGCCTTCCGGCTCCTGGAAACCGCCACGGCCCTGCCGGTGGAGGTACTGGAGCCCCATCAGCGCTACGACCTGCTGGGCTTCGCCCAGGCCCTCTCCGGGCGGAAGGACCTGACTGTCCGCATCGCGGCGGTACTGCTGCTGAGCTGGCTGCGGCCCGCCGTCTCCACCCAGGACGTGCTGCTGGGGGCGCTGCGGGAGGTGGACTGTTCGGACTGCGCGTCGCTGGCGCTGCTGCGGGAGCGGGTCTGCCGGGAGGTCACCGGCGCGGAGGCGCCCCTGGCGCTGCCGGAGGAGACCATCTCCGAAATTTTCCTGGACAACCTGAAAACCGCTACGCCCTGGATTCTGAAGGAGGTCAACATTCGCCTGCTGACGGAGTCCGCCCAGTCGGGCGGCGGGCGGCTGCTCCATGTCGCCACCCATCTGACCAACCTGGTGAAGGTCAGCGACCGGGTCACCGTCCGCCACGCGGCGGGGGGCGCCCTGCTGGCCGTCGCGCCTCTGCTGACCACCGAGGAGCGCAACGAGGTGGCCGTGGAGCTGTGCCGGGGGCTGGAGATCGGACAGCAGGAGTTCGCCAAGTACATCCCCGGCTACCTGGGGCGGTTCTGCCTGTGGCTGCCCCCCGCCCAGCTGGAGGAGATCCGGGCCGAGCTGGAGGCGTCGCTGTGCTCCCCCAACGCCCGGGTCATCTCCGCCGCGCTGGACACCGTGGGCGTCATTTATGAGGAGTACGATACCTACCGCGTCCGGTTCCCGGAGGACGACGAGACCTACCGCCGCCGCCGGGAGCGGCTGCTGGGGATGCTGCTCAAAGGGCTGGCCGGGTTCCGGCCGGAGGTCCATCAGGAGGCGCTGTTCGTCCTGGGCCGCCATGTGTTCGGGTCCGAGACCCTGGGCCGCCATGAGAAGCGGCGGGCCTTCCTGCTGACGCTGAAAAAGATCCTGGCCCTGCTGGACGAGGAGTCCGCCAGCGAGCTGACCTTCTACTACCGCGCCGCCATGCTGGGGAAGCTGTACCGCTTCCTCACCGAGCAGGAGATCCTGCGGGGCGGCTTCCACTACGAGACCGACCGGCCGGTGGCGTTCTTCCCCGGCACCTTCGACCCCTTCACCCTGTCCCACAAGGGGATCGTGCGGGCCATCCGGGACCTGGGCTACGAGGTCATGCTGGCCATCGACGAGTTCTCCTGGTCCAAGAAGACCCAGCCCCACCGCATCCGGCGCCGGCTGGCGACCCTGTCTGTGGCGGACGAGTTCCACGTCCAGGTCTTCCCGGAGGACTTTCCCGTGAACATCGCCAACCCCGCCAATCTGGCGGCCCTGCGGGCCGCGTTCCCCGGCCGGGAGGTGGCTGTCGTGGTGGGCAGCGACGTCATCAAGGGGGCCTCCTCCTACGCCAAGCCGCCGGAGGAGAACTCCATCCACACCTTCGACCACATCATCTTCCGGCGGGGACGGGGACGGAGGGCCCCGGATTACTCCGCCGTCGCCGGCAGGGTCATCGAGCTGAAGCTGCCGCCTCACCTGGAGGAGATCAGCTCCACCAGCATCCGGGACGCCATCGACCAGGGCCGGGACGTGTCCAACCTCATCGACCCGGTGGCCCAGGAGTTCATCTACCGCCACGGGCTGTATCTGCGGGAGCCCCTGGACAAGCCGCTGCTGCGGCTGGACGAGCTGGAGTTCCAGCGCTGCCTGGAGCTGACGGAGGAGACGGAGGGGCTGCTGGAGCAGACCGTCCTGGCTGGCCACCCGGGGACGGGGGAGCTCTTCAGGGAGCTGAAACGCCTGGGGGACCACCTGTGCGTTTTGCGGCAGGGCGGAACCGGGGAAGCCCTGGGCTTCGCCAGCTTCCGGTGCCTGGACTCCCACCAGCTCTTTTCCAGGCTGGGCAGCGCCCAGGTCAGCGCGTTCATCCGGCGGGAGACCGGCGGGCGGGTGCTGGTCATCAGCGGCATCTATGTTCCGAAGGGTCCGGCGCAGCTTGACCTGTGCCAGCTGCTGCTGACCGAGGCGCTGACGCTGGCCCTGCGGCAGGAGTACGCCTGCGCCCTGTTCTGCCCGGCGGAGACCCCGGCGCCCTATGTGCGGGAGATCCTGACGCTCCAGGGCTTCGTCCACGCGCCCGTGTCCCAGGAGGGGCAGGAGCTGCTGGTGGTGGACATGCGGCGGCCCATCGTGCTGACCCGGAACGTGGACACCACCATCAAGGCCCCCTTCAATTCCAACCCCAGGGTGCTGGCCGCCACGGCGGCGGCCCACCGGCGGCTACAGAGGGCGCTGACGGAGCTGTATCCTGGCTGTCTGGTGCTGTCCATGTCCGCAGGGGTGATTTATCAGAGGCTGCTGCGGCGCATCACTGCCTGCAACGGCGTGCCGCCGGAGCAAACCGAGCCGAGAGTCCTGGGGGACTGTGTATGCGTGCCCTTCGGAAAGATCATGCGGGGAGTGGCGGTGCCCAACACCGTTACCAAGACCCTGCACACCGATAAAATCTATGAACCGGACCTCTCCAGCTACTCCGTGGAGGCGTATCCCTACTACTCTCCCCTGGAGGATCAGGTGCAAACCATCCACGCCTTCGGCCGCCCTGTCATCCTGGTGGACGACATGCTCCACGACGGCAAGCGCATCCACCGCATCGCCCCCCTGCTGAAGGAGGCGGGGACGCCGGTGCGGCAGGTGCTGGTGGGGTATCTCACCGGCGTGGGCAGGGACACCATGGAGGAGCTGGGGTATCCGGTGGACTGCGTGTACTACCTGCCCAACCTGCGCACGCGCTTCGTGGAGTCCACCCTGTATCCCTTTATCGGCGGGGACACCGTGCGGCGGGCCGAGCCTATGGCGGGCGGGCTGCATCCGGCGGTGAACCGCATTTTCCCCTACGCCTCCCCGGACTTCAGCGAGGACTGCGCCGACGGGTCCACATACCATCTGAGCCTGTGCTGCCTGGAGAACGCCAGGGACATCCTGCTGACGCTGGAGACGGAGTACCGGGCGCTGTATGCCAGGAACCTGACCCTGAGCAGGCTCAGCGAGGCGGTGATCCTGCCCCTGTGCCCGGACAAGGGTGGCTGCATGTCCTATGACCTCAGCCGCGCCGCGTCCACCTATCTGGACAACGACATTGAGATGCTGCGGCGGCTTCAGGCGAATTTCAAAATCGTGATTGGGTGATGAAATGGAATACTTTCCGTATAATAGCATTATAATATCTGAGGATGAGCGGTTTTCCAACCGTCCTCTGGTCCGGAAGGACAAATACCGGGTCCACCTGCTGGCCCTGGGGGACGTGGGGAGCACGCTGGCCATCGGGCTGCGGCTGCTGGGCGGGGACGTGATCTCCACACTGGGCGTCTGCGACCTGCGGGAGGGCGTGCCCCAGCGGTGGGAGTTCGAGCTGAACCAGATCGCCGCGCCGGACGGGGGCGGATTCCCGGATGTAGAAATCGTGGACGCCGCTCACATCCTGGATTGCGACGTGTTCCTGTTCTGCGCGTCCAGGTTCGTGCCGGACACGGCGGTGAAGAGCGGCGACGTGCGCATGGCGCAGTATGAGCTGAACCGGCCCCTGGCGGTTAGCTACGCCCGCATGGCCCGGGAAAAGGGCTTTCAGGGGATGTTCTGCGTGGTCAGTGACCCGGTGGACCAGCTATGCAGGGCCGTACTGTCGGAGAGCCAGTGGCTCAGCGTCAACCAGGTGCGCGGGTTCGGGCTGGGCGTGATGAACGCAAGGGCCAGGTACTACGCCGGGAAGGATTCCCGGTTCAGGACCTATCTGGCGGACGGCCGGGCCTTCGGGCCCCACGGCGAGGGGCTGGTTATCGCGAATTCTGTCAGTCATTATGACGGCAAATTATCCGAAGAGTTGGCGGAGCTGACCAAGCACGCCAATTTGCAGATGCGGGAATTGGGGTACAAGCCCTATGTGGCTCCCGCGCTGTCGTCGGGGGCGCTGAGCGTGCTGGCCTGCCTGCGGGGAGAATGGCACTACTCGTCCGTATTCATGGATGGGGTGTTCTTTGGAATCCGCAACCGGCTCACCGCCGGTGGCTGTGAGGTGGAGCGGCTGGCGCTGCCAGAGGAGCTGACCGCGCGGCTCAGGGAAACCACTGAGGAATTGAAGAAGGTGGAGTAAGGAGCGGTATGGTCATTATTCTGCCTGACAATCCGCCTTACAGCAAGAGGCTGAAGGCATTTCTTGCGCCCTTGCTGCCGGACGGCGGCTCGTTCCTGGACCCCGGCGGAGGGCTGGCGGGCCTCCAGGGGCAAAAGCTCGTGTTCGCCATCGCTCTGGACGAGGGCGGATGCAGCACGGAATATTACAGGCTCCTTTCCGCCCTCCGGCGCGGCGGCGGCCTGCTGGAGGGCTGCACGGCGGGACTGGTCGTTACCGGACAGGGCGAGCTGTATACAAAAGACGTGGCCCGGGATCTGGTGCTGGCGGCGAATCTGGCGGGGTGCGCGTTTCTGGGACGTCCGCTGGTGGAAGCCACCGGGAGCCTGCGCAACTTCCGGGTCCAGGCCCAGATCAACGACACCGACGAGCCGACCGCGTTCCGCATGGCGGCGGCGGAGCTGCTGGAGCGGCTGGTGGACTGGAGCGGCCCGCCGGAGGTGCGGAAGGTGCTGGCGCTCCACGCCTCCATGCGGGCTACCAGCAACACGCTGGCCCTGTGGGAGCTGGTGAAGGCGGGGCTGCCGGAGGACGTGGCGGTCCAGGAACTGTGCCTGCAGAACGGGACCCTGGCGGACTGCATCGGATGCAGTTATACCGCCTGCCTGCACTTCGGCCAGCAGGGCGGGTGCTTCTATGGAGGCCCCATGGTGGACGAGGTGTTCCCGGCTGTGCGGGAGTGCGGCGCGCTGGTGATGCTGTGCGCCAACTACAACGACGCGCTGGCGGCCAACCTGACGGCGTTCATCAACCGGCTGACGGCGCTGTTCCGGCAGAGCAGGTTCTATGACAAGCGGCTCTATGGGCTGATTGTGTCGGGGTATTCCGGCGGGGACCTGATTGCCCGGCAGCTCATCAGCGGGCTGAATATGAACAAGAGCTTCTATCTGCCGCCCCGGTTCTGTATGATGGAGACCGCCAACGAGAAAGGCAGCCTGGTCAGGCTGCCGGGAGTGGCGGAGCGGAGCCTGGCGTTCGCCGGGCGGATGATGGGAGCGGTCGCGCCGTCCCCCTGATTGCTACATAAAAAGGAGAATACCCACGATATATGGAAGACGAAAAGAAGCTGTATCTGTTTGAGGAGGCCCCCATGTCCAAGGCGGTGGTCTCCATGTGCGTCCCCACAATCATCAGCTCGCTGGTGATGGTGATTTACAATCTGGCGGACACCTACTTTGTGGGGATGCTGAACAACCCCATTCAGAACGCCGCCGTGACCCTGGCCGCGCCGGTGCTGCTGGCATTCAACGCTGTGAACAACCTCTTCGGCGTCGGCAGCTCCAGCCTGATGAGCCGCTCCCTGGGCCGCAAGGACTACGATACCGTCCGGCGGGTGTCGGCCTTCGGGTTCTACGGCGCGGTGGCGGGCGGTCTGGCGTTCACCGTCATCATGCTCCTGGCGCGAACCCCGGTCTTGGTTCTGCTGGGGACGGACGCGGGGACCGCGGAGGCCACTGGCGCGTATCTACACTGGACCGTCACCTGCGGGGCGGTCCCGGCGATCCTCAACGTGGTCATGGCCTACATGGTGCGCTCGGAGGGGGCCACCCTCCATGCCAGCGTGGGCACGATGAGCGGCTGCCTGCTGAACATCATGCTGGACCCCGTCTTTATCCTGCCCTGGGGGCTGGATATGGGCGCGGCGGGCGCGGGGCTGGCCACGTTCCTGTCCAACTGCGCGGCCTGTGTGTATTTTTTCGTGCTGCTGGCGGTGAGGGGGAAGAAGACCTATGTCTGCATCCGTCCCAGTATGTTTCCCTGGGACAGGCGGATTGCCTCCGGCGTGTGCGCGGTGGGAATCCCCGCGGCCATCCAGAATCTGCTGAACGTGACCGGGATGACGGTGCTGAACAACTTTACATCCTCCTTCGGCGCGGATGCCGTGGCGGCCATGGGCATCGCCCAGAAAATCAACATGGTGCCGATGAACATTGCCTTCGGTGCGTCCCAGGGCGTGATGCCGCTGGTGGGCTACAACTACGCCTCCGGCAACGCCAGACGGATGCGGGAGGCCATCGCCTTCGCCATGCGGATCTCCGTGTCGTTCCTGGTGGCGGTAGCGGCATGCTATTACTTTGGCGCGGCGCAGCTCATTGGGCTGTTCATCAGGAACGAGACCATCATCGCCTACGGGGCGAGGTTCCTGCATGGGATGTGTCTGGCGCTGCCGTTTTTGAACATCGACTTTATGGCGGTAGGCGTGTTCCAGGCCGCCGGTATGGGCCGCAGGGCGTTCGCGTTTGCGATTTTGCGGAAGATTGTCATGGAAATCCCCGCGCTGTATATTCTGAACGCGCTGATCCCGCTGTACGGTCTGGCTTACGCCCAGGCGGTCACCGAGGTCATTCTGGCCGCTGCCGCGCTGCTGATGCTCAGGAAGCTGTTCAAGGAAGTGGAGAACGGAAAGCTTTCCGCGTAGGAAATCAAACAGGGAGAAAAAAGCTGGAAGGGAAATCCCTTCCAGCTTTTTTGATGGCTTAAATCATACTAATCACTAACAAAAACATTTAAAATCCAAGCTCTTGCAGTAGTGTGAGAGCTAAGCTGAGGCAGAAGGGAGCAAATGGTAAGGCAGAGACGATCCACAACCTTATTCAAGGAAGGAAGGTTTTCTTCATATGGAAAACATGAATCCTGTAGAAATCCCCATTGAGATCATCAATTCAGGTAACGGAGAACCAGGAATTGCCCCTGCAGTTGCATACTGCGGCATTCCAATGATGAGGGCGGTGGCGAATCAACTGGTATCTGTAGTCCGCAATATGGCTGCATAGCGTACTCAGGATTTGGATTTGAGCTGGGTTAACCATTGACGTTTCCTCAGCGATGAAGCTGCGGCAGCTTTTATCAGCGCTGCCGCAGTTCCTTTCAGGTTTTAGCCTGGAGGCAGATCACCACGAAAAGCAAAATTTATTCATCCTTATGCTCCTCTGCGTCCTTCTGTCCAGCGCCGCCGGCCAGAGTGAGCCGGCCCCCGCTCCAGCGGAACCGGAGCGCACAGGGCCGGAAGTCGTACCGGAATCTGTCCAGATTCTCTCTCAGCGGGAGCAGGACTGGATTGAGGATATCGGGTCCCTGCGGGAGGGGATTCGGGCCCCTTCTATGTCTGCTCCGAGGGGGATGCCCATACGTGGATGTATCCCTATGCTCCCCACTATGATCGGTACTTCCCTGTCTCCGTCGCTTGTTTCGGAAGCAAGCTATATCTGACCTCCTATCTGGAGGGCTATGAGCAGCTTGCCCCCTATCTACTCCATGATATTGTTGCCGTAAATGGTGTAGATATTGTGGACAAATTGATATGCTCCCTATAAAGCAGACAGAAAAATAGTAAAAGCGAGGGGAGCAAGAATGGGAAAACGGATTGAAATGGAAGCAGCGGAGAAAGAATATCT
>JAAWQM010000099.1 GCA_022800525.1 Oscillospiraceae bacterium | reverse complement strand
TTATGCTTGGGATTTTCGCAGATCACCATCAGGCGGCCCTTGCGGCGAATGATCTTGCACTTTTCGCACATGGGCTTCACGGACGGTCTTACTTTCATGTTGGTATTCCTCCTACTTCGTACGCCAGGTAATCCGGCCGCGGGTCAAATCATAGGGAGACACTTCCACCGTGACTTTATCGCCGGGCAGGATTCTGATGAAATTCATCCTTAGTTTTCCGGAAATATGGGCCAGAATGGTGTGCCCGTTTCCAATGTCTACTTGGAATGTAGTGTTGGGAAGCGCTTCAACGACAACGCCCTCAACCTCGATCATATCGGATTTTGCCAAGTGCTTATCCCTCCTGGTCTGGATTACCTTCCCCGCCAAACTGGGCGAGGGTCCTGCGGAGCTCGCTGTTGGTCAGCTTCTCCCCGCTTCTGATCTTCCCGGCAGCCCGGGAGGCGGAGTGGGCCAGGAAGGCGGTATGCTTCCGCTTCTTCCGCTTGGGCCGCTCCAGCTTCCGGGTCTTGCCGTCCGCCAGCAGGAGGAAGTCCCCCTCCACCTCCAGGACGAAGAAGGGCTTCCCCTTGTCCCTGCCGGCGGTTGATTTCACAATATCTGATCGCGCAATGTCCATAGCCAATTTACTCCGCCTTCGCCTCCGGGTCAGTCAGAAGCTCCGGCTCACCATCCGTAATCAGAATCGAGTTTTCATAGTGCGCGGACAGCCGCCCATCGGCGGTCTTGACCGTCCAGCCGTCCGGCATCACCAGGACGCCGGCCCCGCCCGCGTTGACCATAGGCTCCACGGCGATGGTCATCCCCCGCAGAAAGCGGGGACGGCCCGCCCGGGGCTCCACGTAGTTGGGAATCTCCGGGGCCTCGTGCATCTTCGTCCCGATGCCGTGCCCCACGTACTCCCGCACCACGGAAAAGCCGTTGGCCTCCACGTACTTCTGGATCGCGCCGGACAGATCCGGCAGGCGGTAGCCCTCACGGGCGTACTTGAGGCCCTCGAAGAAGCTCTGACGGGTCACGTCAATGAGCCGCTGGGCCTCCGGGCCGATCCTCCCGCAGGGGTAGGTCCCGGCGCAGTCGCCGTGGTACCCGTTCTTGAACGCGCCCACGTCCACGGACACGATGTCGCCCTCCTTCAGCACCCGGCTGCCCGGAATGCCGTGGATGACCTCGTCGTTCACGGAGATGCACACGCTGGCCGGGAACCCGTGGTGCCCCAGGAAGGAGGGCTCCGCGCCCTTGGAGCGGATGAACCGCTTTACCGCCTTGTCAATTTCTCGGGTTGTAACGCCAGGGGCTACCATAGCTCCCGCCAAGGCGCGAGCCGCCGCGGTAATTTTACCCGCCTGGCGCATCAGTTCGATCTCACGGCTTGATTTGAGGGTAATCATTTTTCCAACCCCAAAGCAGCCAGGATCGCGTCGGTGGTCGCCTCCTTGGTGGAGGCGGACCGCACGGGACGGAGCAGGCCCCGCTGGGCATAGAAGTCCACCAGGGGCTCCGTCTCGGTATGATAGACCTTCAGCCGCTCACGAACGGTCTCAGGCGTATCATCCTTGCGCTGGATCAGCTTGCCGCCGCAGTTGTCGCAGATGCCCTCCCGCCTGGGGGGGATCGCCACGACGTTGTAGGTGGAGCCGCACGCCTCGCACACCCGGCGGCCGGTCATGCGGCCGAGGATCTCCTCCTCGCTGATTTCGATGGAGACGACGGCGTCAAAGGTGATGCCCGCCTTCTCCAGGGCCTCGGCCTGGGCGATGGTGCGGGGCACCCCGTCCAGAATATAGCCGTTCTTGCAGTCGTCCTGGGCCAGGCGCTCATCCACGATGCCGATGATGACCTCGTCAGGCACCAAGGCCCCGGCATCGATATAGCTCTTGGCCTTCAGGCCGGTGGGCGTGCCGTCCTTCATGGCGGCGCGGAGGATGTTCCCGGTGGAAATGGTGGGGATACCCAGCTTCTTGCACAGAATCTCCGCCTGTGTCCCTTTACCGGCGCCGGGAGCGCCCAATAAAATCAGCTTCATTTCCTTACTCCTTAATCCAGGAAGCCCTTGTACTGACGCATCAGCATCTGGTTCTCCAGCACCTGGACAGTCTCCAGGGCGACGCCCACGACGATGATGACGGAGGTGCCGCCAACGCCGATGCTGGTCTTGGAGAACTTGTCAGCCAGCAGGGGCAGGATCGCCACAATGCCCAGGTAGATCGCGCCGAAGAGAGTGATCTTGGCCAGGACCTTGGCGATGAAGTCGCTGGTGGGCTTACCCGGACGGAATCCGGGGATAAAGCCGCCGTTTCGCTTGAGGTTGTTGGAGATCTCCACCGGATTGAACTGGATGGTGGCATAGAAATAGCTGAAGCCGATGATCAGCAGAAAATAGATGATGAGATACAGGAAGGACTTGGTGTCGATGGCGCTGAGCACACCGGCCCAGAAGGACCCCTCCTCCGGGGCGGGCAGGAACGCGCCGATGGTGGCGGGGATGGTTGCGATAGACTGGGCGAAGATGATGGGCAGAACGCCGGACATGTTCACCTTCATGGGCAGATTGCTGGTCTGGCCGCCGTACATTCTCCGGCCCACCTGACGCTTGGCGTACTGCACAGGGATGCGCCGCTCGGCGTCGTTGACGAACACGATCAGGACGATCAGGGCCAGGATGCCTACTACGATCACCAGGACCCAAGGCCAGAAGAGCTGGCCGGACACGGTCAGGCTGTAGAGGGAGGACACCATGGTGGGAACGCGGGAGATAATGCCGGCGAACAGAATCATGGAGATGCCGTTGCCGACGCCGAACTCGTTGCACTGTTCGCCCAGCCACATCAGGAAGCTGGAACCGGCCACCCAGGAGACCATAATCACCAGAGCCACCCAGATGCCTTCGCTGGTCAGCATACTCACGCCGTTCATGCCCCGCTGGAGGATGAAGTAGTATCCCAGGGCCTGGAGGAAGGCGATGGCCACGGTGGAATACCGGGTGATGGACTGGATCTTCTTCTTGCCCTCCTCGCCGCCTTCCCGCTGCATCCGCTCCAGGGCGGGGATAGCGACAGTCAGCAGCTGGATGATGATGGAGCTGTTGATATAGGGCTGGATGCCCAGGGCGAATACAGTGGCCTGGGCGAAGGCGCCGCCGCTCATCACGTTATAGAGCCCCAGTATGGTGGTGCCCATGCTGTCCAGGTAAGACTCCAGCATCTGGACGTTCACATAGGGGACGGGGATCGCGCTGCCGATGCGGTAGATAACAAGGATCAGTAAGGTAAACAGGATCTTCTTCCGCAGCTCGGGGATGCCCCACGCTTTGCGAATGGTTTGGATCATGCTACTTCACCTCCGCCTTTCCTCCGGCCGCCTCAATAGCCTCTTTGGCAGACTTGGAGAATGCGGAAGCTTCCACTGTCAATTTCTTTGTAATCTTACCGTTGCCCAGAACCTTGTAGCCGTAGGGGCACTTGCTGAGGATGCCCTTTTCCAGCAGGGCCTCCGCTGTAACCTTGGCGCCGTTGTCAAAAGCATTCAGAGCGCTGAGGTTGATGATCTCCAGAGGCTTGGCAAAGATGTTGTTGAAGCCACGCTTGGGGACACGGCGGGCCAGAGGCATCTGGCCGCCTTCAAACCCCACGCGGACGCCGCCGCCGCTGCGGGCCTTCTGGCCCTTGTGACCGCGGCCTGCGGTCTTGCCGTTGCCCGTACCGGCGCCACGACCCTTTCTCTTCCCAACATGGGTGGAGCCGGCGGCGGGAGACAGTTCATGCAGATTCATAGATCCGGTACCTCCTTACTTCGTCTCTTCGACGCTGAGCAGATAGCCGATCTTGGCGATCTTGCCCCGCGTCTGTGCATTGTCGGGCTGCACGGTGGAATCACCGATCTTTCGCAGCCCCAGAGAGTTGGCAGTGGCGATGTGCTTTTCCAATCTGCCGTTGAGACTCTTGACGAGCTTGATGTTCAGATTTGCCATGTCGCACGCCCTCCTTAACCAACGATCTCTTCCACGCTCTTGCCCCGGATCCGCGCCACCTCGGCGGGACCACGCAGGCTCTTGAGCCCCTGGAAGGTGGCCGCGACCACGTTCTGGGGGTTGTTGGAGCGCAGGCACTTCGCACGGATATCCTTGATGCCGGCCGCCTCCATGACGGCGCGGACGGGACCTCCGGCAATGATTCCGGTACCTTCGGCGGCGGGCTTGAGCATGACGCGGCCCGCGCCGAACTCGCCGATAATCTCATGGGGAATGGTGGTGCCGGAGGTTGTGATGGTCACCATGTTCTTCTTGGCATCCTCCAGGCCCTTGCGGATGGCCTCGGGAACCTCGGCGGCTTTACCCAGGCCGAAGCCTACCTTGCCCTTGCCGTCCCCGACGACCATGAGGGCGGAGAACTTCATTACGCGGCCGCCCTTGACGGTCTTGCTGACGCGGTTGAGGTGGACGACCTTCTCGATATACTCGCTCTGGGGTTTTTCAAATCTAGGCATATTCTCTCTCCTCCCTTAGAACTTCAGGCCGCCCTCGCGGGCGCCCTCGGCCAGCTCAGCCACA
>JAAWQM010000027.1 GCA_022800525.1 Oscillospiraceae bacterium | reverse complement strand
CCAGCGCCAGCATGATGGTAAATCCCGCCGCAAAGAACAGCGTCCCGATGTTGGAGTGCGTCCCGGCAGATGCCTCTGGAATCAGTTCCTCGACCACAATATAGGTCATAGCTCCAGTCGTAAAACTGAGCAGATAAGGCAGCGCAGGGAGAATCAAATTATCATAGTTCCTCCAACCCGATAGTTAGATATGCCTAATCCCGTTTATCTTATAACATTTCTTTCCCGTTGTCAATGCGACATACAAGAAAACCGTCCCCACAAGAATTACCCTATGGGGACGATCATTTACGCCGGCACAGCGAGTTTTTCAAGAGGGACTCCCTGCTCAAAAAGTTTTACATAGATATTGATACATCTGCGGTAACAATCAAAGCACGTCTGAATTTCTGCCGGGTCACTATATGATTTCCAAAATCCGCAGCAGGTAAAATTCCGGCCCTGGTTTTCAATGAACCCAATCACATCCTGGAGAGGGTAGCCCAAGAACACGCCGATTTCATGGGGAAACTCCGCTTGTGTTTCCAGCCGGTATGCAAGCTGTGTCAGCATACCATCCAAATCCGCTCTATCATATCCGGTTTTCTCTAAAAAATGCTGGCAGTCACAATCGGATAAGGCGCTCTCCAAGAGGTTTCTCCGGTACACATAAACAATCATAGAACCAGAAACAGGGCGCTCCAAAAGAATTTGAATGGACAGCCCCAAGGCGGCCAACCGCTCGTTCCATATCTTGACTTGCTGCCGGACGATTTCCGGCACAGGTGGTTTGACACAGAAAATGCTTCCCGGTTTCATCCCTGCCAGTGTAGGCGCGCAGTGCCGGACCAATATAGCCTCAAGCGTCCGGGAAACATTGGCACTCCGACTTACCACGCCGCCAGCTTTTTCCCCAGTTCCCTACAAAATTCCTCCGCTTCCGCATCCGGCGTTTCGTTTACCATCAGGCCATTTTCATCCAGAAGGTTGGCCCCAGCGTTGTCGCACCGGGCGCACCAGTCCCGCATCCACTGGCCGTCACCCCAGCCGTAGGAACCGAACAGGGCGATCCGCTTACCGCTGAGACTGCCTTCCAGGGAGGCGAACATAGGCTCGAACTCCATCTCCTCCAGCACCTCGCTGCCCATGGCGGGACAGCCAAAGGCCACGGCGCTGTAAGCGGAGAACTGACCGGCAGAGAAATCCCCAGGCCCCAGCAGCTCCGCCTCGCCGCCAGCGGCCCGGACGCCCTCGGCAATAAAGCCAGCCATGGCCTCCGTGTTTCCGGTCCCGCTCCAGAATACGATTGCGATCTTATTCATAGTTGAACACTCCTTCATGAAATATTTTTGGTTGCAGTTAGTAATGGCCAACCTCCGCAGCCAGAGAAGCCACAAGGGAAGAGGGCCTTGGGGAGAAGAAAGCAGGGGGGCATACGCTGCTTTGGTTAGATATCACTAACCTCAAAACAAACGTTAACACAGGTGGGGACTTTTGTCAAGAGATAAATTGGAACTTGTCTTAATTGCCGTCTCCTGAATGGCTCTCGTGATAATAGATAAATTTTCCTGCTTTGAATACAGTTTTTCTTGTTCAATCATGCAGTTGTGTATAACTAACCGATGTGCTATACTGATTGCGCTGTGCGTTGTGATGGGCAAGTTTCCTCGCCTTCCGTCATGCGCATTTCTTAATGCCCTTTAGTTAGCTATAACAAACTTTTGTGGAGGTGTCGGTTATAAAAAAATATTTGACTACCATTGTTTTGTTCGCACTGCTTTTGATCCTGTCCATCTGGTCGCTGTTCATTGGCGTCCTGGACATGGAACTATCAGGGTTGCTACAGGGGGACAGTGCGCATTTGGAAATTTTCCTGATTTCCCGTCTGCCCCGTCTCCTGGCAATTCTCTGTACCGGCACCGGCATGAGCGTGGCGGGCCTGATCATGCAGCAGCTCTGCATGAACAAGTTTGTCTCTCCAACCACAGGGGCCACCATTTCCTCCGCGCAGTTCGGCATCCTGTTGGCATTGCTGTTCCTGCCCAATTCCACTCTATGGGGGAGGGCTGTTTTTTCCTTTGTCTTTGCGATCCTCGGCACATGGATATTTGTCTGGTTCATCCAGCGTATCCAGTTCAAGGACGTGGTGATGGTTCCGCTGGTAGGTATCATGTTCGGCAATGTGATTGGCGGCATTACGAATTATCTGGCGTACAAGTACGAAATGACACAGGCCCTCTCTACCTGGCTGGTTGGCCACTTCTCCATGGTTCTGCGGGGCCGGTATGAGATCGTCTGGCTGACGCTCCCTCTGGTCGCATTGGCCTTTCTATTTGCCAATCATTTCAACATTGCAGGCATGGGGAAAGACTTTTCACAAAACCTCGGCGTTCCATACAACTTTGTATTATTCCTGGGCTTGACGATTGCCGCGATGATCACTGCCTCCGTTGTCGTGGTGGTAGGCTCTATCTCCTACATCGGCCTGATCGTTCCCAATTTGGTGGCCATGTTCAAGGGTGATAAAATCCGTGGTACATTGATTGATACGGCTCTGTTTGGCGCGTTATTTGTGCTGGTGTGCGACATGGCAGGCCGAATGGTGATTTTCCCGTATGAGCTGCCCATTGAATTGATTGTCGGCATTATTGGAAGCGTCCTTTTTGTAGCGCTGCTGCTCTATCGCCTCAGCCATGGACGAAAAGCGATTCGTCTGGGCAGGAAAGGGGGCGGCGCGGCATGAACACAAAAGCAGTGCGCGCCAACCGGCGGAAGCTGGCCATCCTTGCCGCGCTTGTCCTGCTGTGCGCCGCAGGGTATATGTTGGTAGGCGTACATTCTGACAACGCAAAGCTGTTTCAGTACGCGCTGAGGATACGTTTTCCCAAATTGATCGTTATGCTCATTACCGCTTTTGCCATTGGCGGGGCGTCTATCGTGTTTCAGTCTATTATCAATAACACCATCGTTACCCCCTGTCTGCTGGGCATGAACTCTCTCTATACGTTGATTCATACCGCAGTTGTCTTTCTTGCGGGGTCCAGCAGTATTCTGGCCACAAACGCAAACTGTTCGTTTGCAGTGGACCTGGTGCTGATGGGTGTAGTGGCAACGGTGGTTTACAGCTATCTGTTCAAAAAGGCCAAGCACAATGTTCTTTATGTGCTGCTTATTGGGACTGTCCTGTCCTCTTTCTTTTCCAGCATTCAAAGTACCCTCACCCGCGTGATGGACCCCAATGAGTACGACAATCTTCTGGCAACCCTTGTGGCCAGCTTCAGCAATATCAACTCGGAGATCATTGTCATATCACTGATTGTGTTGGCAGCAATCATTTTCATGCTGCGGAAAGAGCTGGCTTTACTGGATGTGATTACACTGGGGAAGGATCAGGCCATTAACCTGGGCGTGGATTATGACCGATGCATCCGCCGCCTGCTGCTGGGGGTCACGCTGTGCATTGCTGTGGCCACCGCCATGGTTGGACCGATCTCCTTTCTTGGCCTGATCATTGCAAACCTGTCCTGGCAACTATTGAAAACCTACCGCCACTCGCAGCTGATCCTCGGCTCCACCCTGTTCGGCATGATCGTATTAGTGGGAGGCCAGCTTCTTGTAGAGCACGCCTATTCCTATACGATCCCGGTCAGCGTATTTATCACAGTGGGCGGCGGCGTGTATTTCCTCTATCTACTTCTTACCAACAGGAGGGCATGACTATGCAGGTAAAAGAATTGACCAAGCGGTACGATGGGAAAACGGTGGTAAACCAGGTCAGCTTCGCCATTCCCAAAGGGAAAGTGATTTCTTTGATCGGCCCTAACGGAGCCGGGAAGTCTACCGTTATGGGAATTATCTCCCGGTTGATCGCGCGGGACGGCGGAACGGTGGATTTTGAAGGTTCGGACATCGGGAAATGGAAAAGCCGGGAGCTGTCCAAGCGGCTGGCCATTCTGACGCAGACCAACAATATCCAGATGAAGCTGACGGTTCGGGAATTGGTGAGCTTTGGGCGTTTTCCTTATTCCGGGGGAAGGATTACGGCGGAGGATCAGGAGATCATCAACCGGGCCATCTCCTACATGGAATTGGGGGCGTTTGAAGACCAGTTTATTGACGAGCTTTCCGGCGGGCAGCGCCAGCGGGCGTATATCGCCATGGTGATCGCCCAGGATACGGAATATGTTCTGCTGGACGAGCCGACCAACAATCTGGATATTTACCATGCCACCAACATGATGAAAATCGTCCGTCGCCTTTGCGATGAGCTGGGCAAGACGGTGATTTTAGTGCTGCACGAAATCAACTACGCGGCATTCTATTCTGATTATATCTGTGCGTTTAAAGATGGCAGGATTGCCAGGTTCGGCACGGTAAAGGAGGTGATGACCAAGGAAAATTTATCCCAGGTGTACGGCGTGGACTTTGAGATCATGGAGATCGCAGGCCGTCCGCTGTCCATCTACTATTAAGCCCCCACATTTTTCGGTACTTTTATTGAAAAGGAGAATTACACTATGAAAAAAATGATGTCCCTGCTCCTCGCCGCCATGCTTATGCTTGGCCTCGCCGCCTGCGGCGGACAGGCCGGCGGTGCGCCTGATACGGACCAGCAGGAGAACAGTACGGCCCCGGTTTCCGATCCATCGACTCCCTCTGGCCCCCCCTCGACTCCTGCCGCTCCTGAAACCATTACCATTACCAGCCTGAACGGCAACCGGGAGCCTGTGGAGCTGGAGGTTCCCTATGACCCCCAGCGCATCGCCATTCTGGATATGGCCAGTCTGGATATTCTGGACGCGCTGGGTGTAGGGGATCGGGTGGTCGGCTCCGCCTCTACCAGTCTGGATTACCTCCAGAGCTATGTGACGGATGCGAATATCTCCAACCTGGGGACGATCAAAGAAGCCGATTTAGAGGCGGCCATGGCCTGCAAGCCTGATGTGATCTTCATCGGTGGGCGTCTGAGCAAATCCTATGACGCCCTCAGTGAGATCGCTCCGGTGGTCTATCTGTCCACCGACAGCAGCCTTGGCGTGGTGGAGTCTGTCCGTAAAAATGCCGCCACGATTGCTTCCATATTCGGTCTGGAGGATCAGGTGGCAGCGCTGATGGGTGGGTTTGACAGCCGCATCGAAACGCTGAAAACCTTTGCGGAGGGCAAGAACGCCATTGTGGGCCTGTGTACCAGCGGCGGCTTTAATGTCCTGGGCAACGATGGCCGCTGCTCTATCATCGGCGTGGAGATCGGATTCGAGAACGTGGGCGTGGATGCCAACATTGATACCTCCACTCACGGAAACGAGGCGTCCTTTGAGTTCATCGTTGATAAAAACCCGGAGTACATCTTTGTGATGGACCGTGACGCCGCCATTGCCACAGAGGGCGCGCAGCTCGCCCAGGAGATTCTGGAGAATGAGCTGGTCATGGGAACGGATGCCTACAAAAACGGGCACATTGTGTATCTGGCCCATCCCGCTGTGTGGTACACCGCCGAGGGCGGCATCACTGCACTGGATTTGATGCTGGCGGACCTGGAGAGTACCCTGCTGCCATAAACAGAAAATCACCGGCGTGACTTGTACCAGTCATGCCGGTGATTTTTTGCATTTTAATTGACCTATCTCACATCTCGACAAATTCATTCCGCTTTTTCTCTCATTTTGCTGTCCGCTTTTTCGGGAAGGGCTTCCTTGCAACCGCCCCCTCCTCTGTGCTATAATCCGACTGAAAGAAAAAGAAAAGGACTGATTGTAATGGACTCAAGCGCCGTCCTGCAAAAATACTTCGGACATACTGCATTCCGCCCCGGCCAGGAGCGGCTGGTGACCGGCATCCTGTCCGGCCGCGACGCCCTGGGTATCATGCCCACGGGCGGCGGAAAATCCATATGCTATCAGGTCCCGGCCCTGCTGCTGCCGGGACTCACCCTGGTCATCTCGCCCCTCATCTCCCTTATGAAGGATCAGGTGGCCGCGCTGACGGCGGCAGGTGTGGACGCTGCCTTCCTCAACAGCTCCCAGGACCTGGAGGAGTCCCGCGCCGTGTGGTCCGCCCTCCGGCGGAGGGCGCTGCGCCTGCTCTATGTCGCGCCGGAGCGGCTGGAGAATCCCCGCTTCCTGGAGCTGGTGAGCTCACTGGACATCCCGTTGGTGGCTGTGGACGAAGCCCACTGCATCTCCCAGTGGGGACAGGACTTCCGGCCCAGCTATCTGAAAATCGCGGATTTTGTGGCGGGGCTGCCCTGCCGCCCTGTGCTGGCGGCCTTCACCGCCACCGCTACCGCCAAGGTGCAGGAGGACATTGTCGGGCAGCTGTCCCTTCAGGACCCTGTCCGGGTGGTCACAGGCTTCGACCGTCCCAACCTGTTCTTCGATGTCCGCAGGCCAAAGAACAAGCTGACCAGCCTCATGGCCCTGCTGTCCGAGCGGAGGGGAAGGAGCGGCATCGTCTATTGCGCCACCCGCTCCAGCGTGGAGCGGGTCTGCCAGGGCCTTCTGGACTTTGGCATCCCCGCCACCCGCTATCACGCGGGCCTCAGCGAGGAGGAGCGGCGGCGGAACCAGGATGATTTCCGCTTTGACCGCAGAACGGTGATGGTCGCCACCAACGCCTTTGGCATGGGCATAGACAAATCAAACGTCAGTTTTGTAATCCACTACAACATGCCTAAAAATCTGGAGTCCTATTACCAGGAAGCTGGCCGCGCCGGGCGGGACGGAGAACCGGCGGACTGCATCCTACTCTACGGCGCAGGGGACGTGGTGACGGCAAAATTACTGATGGAGAACAGCAGTCAGAATGAGGAGAAACGGGAGCTGCTTCAGCAGCGTGACCTGGACCGGCTGGACGTAATGGTGGGCTACTGCAAGACCACAGACTGCTTGCGGGGATGTCTGCTGGACTACTTCGGCCAGCCCCATTCAGAAACATGCGGCAACTGCGGCAACTGCAAGAGCGTTTTCACAGAGGTGGATGTGACCGTCCAGGCCCAGATGATCCTCTCCTGCGTCAAGCGTGTCAGGGACAAGCTGGGATACTATGTGGGCGCGTCCCTGCTTGTGCAGGTGCTGCGGGGCGGGCACAGCCAGCGGATTCGGGAGCTGGAGCTGGATGCGCTGCCCACCTACGGCCTGATGAAGGAGAGCCCCAGTGACCAGGTCAGAGCGATTCTTGACTGTCTGGAGAGCGGGGGCTATGTATTTACAGAGCAGGCCCACTCCACCCTGCGCCTGACCCAGCGGGCGGGCGCAGTGCTGTTCCGTGGGGAACGGGTGACCATGCTGGCGAGGGAGAAGCCTCCGGCGGATGAGATCGTCGGGTCCCGGAGAAAGCGGGAACAGCTCCGGCAGCAGGTGCCTGTGGACAGCGGCCTGCTGGCGGCATTGAAGGCGGAGCGCTACCGGCTGGCCCAGAGGGAGGGCGTGCCTGCGTACATTGTTTTTTCCAATGCCGTTCTCTCCGGCATGGCGGCCAGGATGCCCCATTCCATGGAGGAATTCCTGGAGATTTCCGGCGTAGGCGAGAAGAAGGCCGCCCGCTACGGAGAGGACTTCCTGTCCGTCATCGCAGACTATGAAGCATCGGAGGCGGAGGGCTGACGCTCTCCGCCTCCGATGCCCTCAGATCTCGCTGAAAATATACCGGTGCTTCCGGCCGCCCTCCAGCAGAGCCTCGATGACGGGGCTGCCGTCGTGCTCGGTAGCCAGGAATTCCACGGACCGCTCCCTGCGGTACTGATCCTGAACATACATGGCGGGATTTTCCAGCTGGAGCTCCAAGATCTCCCGACGGTCCGGGAGCATGTCCCCGGTGCAGGGGACGTATTCTTCTCTGATAACTTCGTAGGTTTTCATGGTTCTCTGATCCTTTCTTCGCCCTGATGGGACGATTCACATTATTGTGCGGCAAAATCCGGGGAATTATACATCGTTTGTAACAAAATTGTAACTGGACATTTCGTAAAATCGTGATATGCTGGTGGTAATTGAAAAAGGAAGGGTGAAAAAATGATCGGCTGATTTGATTTTCGTGTAACAGGACGCTTTTGGACGCCGCGCGCAGCGCGGGGTCTGTCTTGTGTTGCCGGAAGTCAAAAGATGCCTGGGTCATTTTAGACGGGGAATCACCTGTCTGGCCGGAGCGTCTCGCTCCAGTGCGCCCTGATGTGTCTTTCTGCGCTTTCGGCAAGTCCGAAGGCGTTTTTCTTTTGGCAAAAGAGAGGAGGACACCACCATGATCCAAGTAAAGAACCTGACATTGACGCACCGGAAGGACCTGCGGGACCTGGCGGCGGATTTTTCCTTCGTCATCGGCGATGGAGACAAGGCCGCAGTCATCGGAGAGGAGGGCAACGGGAAATCGACGCTGCTGAAATGGGTCTATGATCCCGGGCTGATTGAGTCCTACTGCGAATGGAGCGGCGAGCTGGCTGGGGATCCGGGCTTCATTGGCTATCTGGCCCAGGACCTCAGCGAGGAGGAGAAGGCGGGGAGCGTCTATGACTTCTGCGCCGCATCCCCGGCCTTCTTCGACCTGACGCCCAGGGAGCTGGCGGATATCGCCCGGAAGCTGCGCTTCCCGGCGGAGGAGTTCTACAGCGGCCGTCCGGTCTCCAGCCTCTCCGGCGGGGAACGGATCAAGCTCCAGCTGGGACGGCTGCTGTTCAGCCGTCCGGCGGCGCTGCTGCTGGATGAGCCGTCCAGCGATCTGGACCTGGAGACGCTGGAGTGGCTGGAAGGATTCATTTGCGCGTTTCACGGGAGCGTACTGTATATCTCTCATGATGAGACGCTGATTGAGAACACCGCGACGATGGTGCTTCACATGGAGCATCCCCGGGAGGGGAAGCCGCCCCGGTGTACGGTCCACCGGCTGGACTACGCGGCCTATATCAGCCGCCGGGAGGAGGCCATCGTCACTCAGACCCAGCAGGCCCGAAAGGAGCGGGAAGCGTACGACAAGAAGATGGAAAAATACCGCCGCATCCAGCATAGCGTGGAGCGCGCACAGGGCGCGGTTTCCCGCCAGGATCCGGGTACGGGCCGGCTATTGAAAAAGAAGATGCATACTGTGCTGTCCATGGGCCGCCGGTTCGAGCGTGAGGCGGAGGATATGACCCAACTGCCGGAGGTGGAGGAGGCTGTGTTCCTCCGTTTTCCAGGCGGGACGGCTGTGCCTGCCGGAAAGACCGTACTGGATCTGAGTCTGCCAGAGCTGCGGGCGGGAGAGAGGCTACTGGCAAGGAATGTCCGGCTCCATGTCTCCGGCGGAGAGAAGGTGGGCATCCTGGGTCCCAACGGGGCGGGGAAGACCACGCTGTTGCGGCGCATCGTGGCGGAGCTGCTGTCCCGCAGGGACATTCACGCCGCCTATATGTCTCAGGATTACGCCGATACACTGCCGCTGGAGCAGACGCCGGTGCAGTACCTGGCCCCGGAGGGGGACACGGCGTCAGAGACGAGAGCGCGGACGTATCTGGGCAGTATCCGCTATACCCGGCAGGAGATGGCCCACCCGATCCGGGAGCTGTCCGGCGGGCAGAAGGCGAAGCTGCTACTGACGAAAATGATGCTGGACGGGGTGAATGTGCTGATTCTGGATGAGCCGACCCGGAACTTTTCGCCGATTTCCGGACCAAGAGTGCGGGAGGCGCTGGCGGACTACGAGGGGACGGTCATCAGCGTGTCCCATGACCGGAAGTTCCTCACGCAGGTATGCGGTAAGCTGTACCGGTTTACTGAAGACGGGCTGTTCCCGGTGGAACGGGAACAGCTGATGGAGGTTTCATTATGAAAAAAGCTGCTGTGATGCTTTATCCGCTGTTTTCCATGCAGGAAATTAGCTGTACGACAGAATTATTCAAGTTCTATGACAAGGAGATTGTCACCTTCACCGCAGGTGGGGAAGCGGTCAGGAGTGAGGATGGATTTACCATTCTGCCGGATAAGGCTTTTACGGAGTTTGAGCGGGAAGAGTTTGACTGTCTGCTCCTGCCGGGAATCTGGGAGCCGCTGCCGGTTATGCTGGATGAGCGGAATATCCGGTTTCTGGAGCAGTTCCGGGGGGATGGAAGCTTTGTCATTGCGGCCATATCCTCCGCGCCTTTGCTGCTGGGAAAGGCGGGGCTGCTGGAGAGCAAACGGTTTACCCATGGTGTATTTGAGGAATTTCTGGATGCCTTTCCGGTGATACCCCGGGAGGGAGTTGCACGCACATTTTTGGTGGAGGATGGGAATCTGGTTACCGCCTATGGCGGGGCATTCCGGGAGTTTGCTGCGGCTGTGGCACGAAAAGTAGGAATTGATTGCTCAGATACCATTTTTGAGCCTATGGCGGGGAAGAACTATTCAGAAGAGGATTTTGTTTTCCATCTGCCGCCAGAGGTGATGGAGGAAGCGCGGGCCGATTGGGACAGATGTCTGGAGAAAACGGGCGGATGATATGCGCCCATACAGGGGTGTTCCGTTACAAAGCATTCTGCGAATAAATCGTTGACCAGCTGCATGGATGGCGGTGGCAGCAGGCGGGGGCCGTCATTGTCCTACGGACAATGACGGCCCTGCAGTGATACCGCAGCGACCCGCCACCGATAGAACAAATGGGTAGACGCAGAAGACCAGCGCACCAACGAAGGCATTAAGAGCTTATCTGTAAATTGAAATTGTCAATATTACTATTAAAAATGAGCAATTTATAATTGTCCAGTTTACATACCTTTCTCTATCTGTCAATCTGGGTATTGGGGCACCCTGTGCCAGAAACAACAATCCCGGATCTGTCTAGTTTATCGTACCGTGTGGCAGCTCGGCGAAACCGTTTCAACTTTTGGAAGAAGCATTCAACGAGGCGCAGCTCTTTGCACAAGAAATAATCGATCTCCCACGGCTCTTTGGCATTGCTTTTAGGAGAAATCTCAATCGTTACACCATTTGGCAAATCGCGCATAAACGCTTTACCAAGGTCCGTAACGCTTTGGAAGCTGTCGCCATTGCACCCCGCTGCGATTCATCCTAAGCACACTGTTCAACATCGTCCGGTCGTCTTTTCCAGGTTGTCCTTTCTTTCCCGTATTTTCCGGTGGCAGCAGTGGCTGAATATGTTCCCATTATTCATCGGTGAGATTATAGTTCACATAATTATCCATGCACCTATGATATCCTTTACTTCGATTTTGTTCACAGTTTATTCACTCATTCAAATACCTTGTCCAGCATTCGACAGAAAGTTGACATCTCCCCCCCTTTTGGATTATAATAAGCTTTGCGTGAACTAGTATCGAGAGGTGGGACAAACGTATCATGCTGAGAGATTATGTAACAAAGGGCCTGCAATTCCTCCAGATTCCCGGGAAGTCCTCCAGAACCCCCCAGGAGCCTGAACCGCCCAAGCCTTCCCAGGTTTCAGAAGAGGCGGAGATCTCCTCCCCTTCCGGCGAAACGCCGGCAGAAGGCTGGGACGATGACCCCTTCGCGGAACCGCTCCCGCCGGAGCGGGCGCCAGGACAGGACGATTATGAGGCCGGAATTCTGGCCTATCGCGAAAAGCGGCCGGAGGAGGCGCTGGCCGCTCTGCTCCGCGCCGCGGAGGTGGGACATATGGAGGCCCAGTTCCTTTGCGGGCACATGTACCAGAACGGCATCGCCGCTGAGAAAAATTGCAGGGCGGCCCTCTCCTGGTACAAGCGGGCGGCGAAGCAGGGATTCCTGCGGGCGCAGATTGCCTGCGGCGCGATGTATGAGGAGGGCGCGGGCACAGAGATTTATCTGAAGCGGGCCCTGTCCTGGTATGAGCAGGCGGCCAAACAGGGGGATGTGGGCGCACAGTTGAAATGCGGGCGCATGTATCACAGCGGCCGGGCGGAGACACGCAATCCTAAGAAGGCCCGCTACTGGCTGGAGATCGCCGCCAGGAACGGCAGCGAGGAAGCGAAGCAGATACTGCTGGAACGCTTTTAATATGGAGGAGTGTTATGACGCATGACCAATTCCAGCGGAAAAGCCGCCAAACAGCCCTTTGCGGGCTGCTGGCGGCTCTGTCCGTTGTGATCCTGTCGCTGGGCAGCATCATCCCGCTGGCCACCTTCGCCTGTCCCATGCTGGCGATGGTATGCCTCCTGCCGGTGGCTGGCTCCTATGGCTTGGGGACCTCCTTGTTGGTGTATGCGGCGGTGTCGGTATTGGCGGTTCTGCTGTGCGCGGACAAGGAGCTGGCGTGCTTTTACCTGTTTCTTGGGTGGTATCCCACTCTGCGGCCCCGGCTGGGACGGCTGCCCAGGGTTCTCCGGATTGCCGTCAAGTGCGGGTTGTTTACTGCGGCTATGGCGGCGATGTATGCGCTGTTGCTGTTCCTCTTTCGGATGGAAGCGCTTGTGGAGGAGTTTGCGGAGTACTCTGTCTGGATGATTGCAGGTCTGTTTATTTTGGGGAATGTCACCTTCCTGCTCTTTGACCGGGTATTGGGTGTGCTGGATAGTGTCTTTCGGAGAAAGCTGCGGTGAGTGTTGGGCTTTGCCCGAACCCACCATCCTTCGAAAAGGCTGGACCAAAACTTTAATGATCCTCCGGCATTTCCCGCCGGACCCGTTTCATGACAAAGAAATAGCTGGGCGCCAGAATCAGGTCCGCTCCGAACCACGCCAGGACCTCCGCAATCATCACGCCCGTCTCTCCGATGACCGGCGGCAGCGTCAGCGCGCCTCCGGTACGCATCACGAACTCTGACATGCCGGATACCATGGGCAGCACGGTGTTCCCTAGGCCCTGGATACAGCTGCGGGTTACATGGAGGACATACAGCGCCGGCAGGCACAGCGCCATCAGCGACAGATATTGGTAGCCCACACCCAGCGCCTCTGCGCTCGCTTCCGCCCCGGCAGGCAGGAAGAAGGACAGGATAAGCCGCCCGAAGGCCAGCATCAGCGCCGTGATGACCACCGACGTTGCAAGGGCAATAACCATACCGGCCCGGATGCCCTGGGAAATGCGGCGGACTTTCCCTGCCCCCAGGTTCTGTCCGGCGTAGGTTGTCATGGCATAGCCGTAAGAGGTGGCGGCCACCTCCAAGATACCGTAGAGCTTATTGGCCGCCGTATAGCCTGCGATGAAGGCCACGCCGAAGCCGTTGACGATTGTCTGAATAATCATCCCGCCTATGGCGATGATGGTGTTCTGGAACGCCATGGGGGACCCCAGCCACATCAGCCGCCCGCACAGCGGTGCGCTGAGGACCCAGTCCTCCCTGCTCAGGCGCAGTACCTCCATCCGGCTCAGCCGCCAGATACAGTACCCCGCCGCCAGACATTGGGCCATCAGCGTGGCGGCCGCCGCTCCCTGGACTCCCCAGCGGAACCCCATGACAAACAGCAGGTCCAGGGCGATATTGGTCAGCGAGGCTACGATCATCGCCGCCAGCGGCGTCCGGCCATCCCCCAGCGCCCGCAGGATGGACGCCGCCAGATTATATGCCATGACGATGGGCAGTCCGCCGAAGATGATACGCAGATAGGCTATGGAAATGGGACGGATTTCCCCCGGCGTTTGCAGCAGGTCCACCGCCGTCCCCGCCAGCGCCTGACTGGCTGTTGTCAGGACGGCGGCGCACAGCGCCGCCAGGACGATGGAATTCGCCGCCGTCTGGCGCAGCTTGCCGTAGTCCCCCGCGCCGAACCGCTGGGCCATCAGGATGGAAAATCCCTGGGTGAACCCCTGGATCGCCCCCAGGGTCAACCAGTTCAGCCAGTCCACCGCCCCCAAAGCCGCCAGAGCGTCCACGCCCAGCACCTTCCCTACTACTGCGGTATCCACTACGGTATACATCTGCTGGAAGATGTTCCCCGCCATCAGCGGCAAGGAGAACAGGAACAGCAGCCGCCAGGGACTGCCCTCCGTCAGGACGGTCACGCCGCCCTGGTTTTCTTTTCGTTCGTTCATCATGTCACCTGCTATGTGCCGTTTTGCGGCAGAAAGAGGCCCAGGGCAGCATCAAGTCACCCTGGGCTGTCGTTATGTCAGATCCAGGCCGTCAGTCCGCCAGCGAACCCATGGGGTCCCAGGGCTCCAACTCGATGGGCTGGTCCTCGTAGGCCGCCAGCTGCTCCGGCGTCAGATATTTCTTGTTCACCACGACCTGATACATGTACTCGTCAAACCACTTGTCCGTCATGACGTAATAGCCGTCCTGACCGGGGTCCTTGCCCCAGCTGTTCTCCACGCGCCAGCGGTTGGGAACGCCGTTTTCGTCCAGGTTCACGCCCTGGAACACCATGGCGTGGGTCATAAGGCTGTGTCCGTAGTCCAGACGCTCCGCTTTGGTCATGGTGAATCTGGTATCCAGCAGGGTCTCCAGGCTGTAGAGGTCAACGTCCATGATGCCGCCATCCCGCTCGGAGCGCTTGCCCACGTCGCAGCCGAACCACACCGGCTCGCCGTCCTGCATCTGAGCGATAGCCGCCCGCTTCAGCTCCTGGATGGGCAGGTTCAGATACCGCACCGGCGTCCCCTCCTTCACGCTGCCCAGGTATCTGACGGTGTAGCTTCTGCCGTAGGGCTTATCCGCTGTGGGGGCGTTGATGAGGCTGACGTACTCGTCCAGGTTCATGGTGACGTATTTCTCCATGAACGTATGGGGCGTCAGGCCGCAGTCGCGGTGGAACCCGTCATCCTTGTCGCGGTACTCGAAGTCGAAGGTCTTGGGTGGCTTGCCCAGGCAGATGCACAGGAAGCGGTAGATCTCCTCCATCATCGCCCTCTTGGCGGAGCGCAGCTCCTCCTCCCCCGCTCCGGCGGAATGCTTCTTGCGCAAAATGCAGGCGTCCTCCCGCAGCTTCTCCGTCAGGCAGCTGTTCATCTCCCCGCTGGAGGAGGAGTGAACGGTCTCCGGATAGGCGGTCTTGGGAACCAGGCCGTACTTCTCAATCAGCCCCCGCAGCATATCCCACTGCCCGCCGTCGCCCAGAGGGGCCTGGAGCAGGAAGGACACCAGACGGCCGCCTACCGGCTCATCCAGGGTCTCCAGAATATTTTCCAGGAAATAGTTGGACTTCTCCAGCTTGTCATAGAAAAACAGATATCCCTGGGACAGCTCGAAATTCTTCATCTCCCGCTCCCGCATGATTCTGGAGCGGACGATGTTCAGCCCGGCGAACATCCAGCAGCGTCCGCTCTGCTTCTGGTTGGTGATCTCCCCCTGCTTGAGGCTGACGGAAAATACGTGGGTGTCCGCCTGAACCGCCGGGGCGGCCTTGGCGCTCTTGAGCAGGCCATTGTTGACAACTGCGGTCATGGCGACGGCGTTGGCCCGTTCCTTGTCAAACGCCGCCTCAAAGCGGCTCATGTCCTCTGCGGTAACGGTATATTTCTCATCCATGCTTCTATGTACTCCTCTCGATCAATGTGCGTCCCTGGCGGACGCTGGCTACTGGAATTATAGCGCAAAACACAGCCGGAGTAAAGACCAAATCGCAAAAATTTTAGAATCATAGCGATCATCAAATAGAGAACGGTCCGCTGAAGGCGGCGGCCCATCTCCTGTTTCTTATTCATTTGGGATTTTGCTGTGATCTTCCTGTTTTTTCATACTTTCCACAAAAGCGTTAAATATCCTTCTGCTGTTGGCGTCGGCATAGTAGGAAAACTCCGGGTGCCACTGTACCGCCCACACAAACCGCTTCCCAGGCATCCAGACCGCCTCCACCACACCGTCCGGCGCCTCGGCCATCACGGAAAGCCCCGGAGCCAGGTCCCTGACCGCCTGATGGTGGCAGCTGTTCACGCCAATAGACGCGCTGTCCAGCAGCCGCCGCAGCGGTGCGCCCTCCGTCAGGACCGCCGGGTGCTCCGGGCGGTCGTAGGGCGCGGCCATGCGGTGGCTGCAATCCGTTGGCCGCTGCGCGGACAGGTCCTGGTACAGTGTACCGCCCAGGGCCGCGTTGAGGAACTGAAGCCCCCGGCAGATGCCCAGGATGGATTTATCCCGGGCCAGGGCCTCCAGCAGCAGGGGCTTCTCCATCCGGTCCCGACCCGGGCACAGCTCCCCGCACACTGGCAGCGTCTCCTCACCGTAGACATCTGGCGACACGTCGTGGCCTCCGGTGAACAGGAAGCCGTCGCACAGCTCCAGCATCCGCTCCAATTGGTCCTCCCTGTCCGTCAGGGGCAGCATCACGGGCAGTCCTCCCCCATGGGTGACCCCCTCCATGTAGGCGGGCAGCATCCACAGGCTTTCCCGGCCCGCGTCCACCAGCGGAATGATCCCCACCACAGGCATATCCATATCCTTTTCCTCCCTTTTATGATCCTGTTTGAAAAAGAAGCGATGTCCCCGTCAGGCCCATCGCTTCTTTTTCGCTTCATTTTGATTAAAGGTCAACGCTGCCATTCACACTGTCATTGATGACGTAGTAGGCTTTGCCCTCCTCGGGCTTGAGGTAAATCACCAGCTTCTTCACGCTGGACGCGCGGTGGCCCTCCGCCACATAGGCGGCAACAGCGCGGTCCTTACAGGCGGAAATGTTCCACTCTGTACCGCCAGCCTGGAGATAGATCTCCTCAACCCTCTCGACGGGCTTCTCGGCTTCCTTTTTGGCGGCGGCTTTCTTCAGGATGGACGAGGCTTTCTTGGCGGTTTCCGCCTGGGCGGGCCCGGCGGCCTCAACAGCTTTCTTTCTGGGCATTTTTCACGTTCTCCAATCTACTTTAGTGAAGTATCGGAGCATATTCCGGTACTTTTATTATAGTATACCTCATTTTTCCGTTTTGCAATGCGTTCCATTCACAAAGAAATGGGATAATTGCAACCGGATCTTGGCACTCCTGCCTATAAATGGCTGTTTTGGCAGCGTTTTCTTTCTGTTTGCACGCCTTCTCAGGCCACGCTTCCAGCGGACAGCCAGCTATAGTAGCCCGCCATGCAATGGGCGGAGACCAGGGCCGCCTGCTCCCGCTGGAGCAGAGGCGTCAGTTCGGAGGACGCCCGGATCGCTGTCCGGCCCATCAGCAGCGCCGCAACAGGGTTTCCCTCCACCAGGGCAGTCAGCCCTTCCAGGTCGCCCCGCAGCAGCGCGGACAGCATCGTCATGTTGGGGCCGGACACCGTGGGGGCCAGCTGGCAGAGCGTCCCGGTCAGCCTCTCCACCGTCTCCGCGTCCTGGTAGACGGCGTAGGACTGGCCGGTCAGAGCCTCGTACTGCCGGCTCATCGCGGCGAACTGCGCGCCGTAGTTCTCCCCGCTTCCATCGGGCAGCGGGCGGTCAATTCCGTAGCGGCGGTAGCCCCACTGGGCCAGAGGAACCTGAGGAACCAGATCACTCCCGCTGACGGTGTTGAAGATGTTCTCATAGCCCTCCGCCTTCGCTTCCGTGGAGACCGCCGGAGCGGCGAAGGTATAGCCGTAAATATCCTCCTTCTCCGCCAGCCCCGCTTCCATCAGACGGGCCGCCGTCAGATTGGCCGCCGCTCCTCCCCTGCTGTGGCCGGTGACCAGGAATTTCGTCCTGCCGGCGGCGCCTGTCTCCTCCAGGTATTTCTCCAGATTGTCCATCAGCTCGTCCCGCGCCTGGGCAAAGCCCGCGTGTTCGTTGCCGGCGCCAACGTTCAGGTTCCCCGCCCACTCGGTATACACGCCTGTGCCCCGGATAACGGCGGCGACCAGCCTGACGGCCTTGTTATTCCGGTCCTTTACCGTCTTGACCGCAAGGGTGTAGGCCGTCTGTTCGCTGGACTGAGCGGAAAACTGGTAGTTGTAGGACCGCACCTGTTGGAATCCGAACGCCTCCATCGCCTTCTGCACGCTCACCCCCTGGGCCGTCCTCACATAGGCCGCGGCGCTAAGAGCCATGGCGGTCACTGCCAGCTCATGCTGGTAGACGTCTGCGTCCACGGCGAACCATGCATCGTCCCATTTGACCGTAACCTCCGCCTCCGGTCTCTCCGTTATCCCGGTGCCGATGGTCACTGCAGTCCCCTCCTCCGCCGCCAGCGCCGCCGGCGGAATCAGCAGCGCAATCGCCAGCAGCGCGGCCAGCATCCGGCTCCAACGTTTCTTCACCGTCATACCACCTCCTTTTTCTCTCCGGCCAGAAATGTCAGAATTGCCTGGGCGTCCTGATAGCCCTTGTGGTAAAAGCGCGTCAGCGAGGCTTTTTCCCGCGTCAGGGTGTCCACCCCACAGGTGTCGTCCGGCGCGACAATCAGTGCGCGGCCCTCCGCCTGATACCGCTTTGCCAGCTCCACCCCGGCGTTGTACCGCTCCACGCGGGTACGGAGCTTCCGGGCGGCGAAGGGATACTTATGCTGGATTCTGTCCGCGAAAAACGCGTCCTTCCCCGGCCCCCTCTTCCGGTCCGCCGGACGGGTCAGCAGTACCACCACCTTGTCACAGCCGCACTGGAACGCCTTCTCAACGGGCACCGGGTCGGCCAGCGCACCATCAAAATAGGGCATCCAGCCCACCATGTAGGGCCTGCACACGAAGGGGATGGCGGAGGACGCCTTGAACATGTCGTAGCAGTCCTGAACCACCTCCCCCTTGCCGAAATACCGCCCGCTGCCAGTCAGCGCGTTGGTGGCTACCACCAGCATCTCCCCGGGGTTTTCCATCATCGCCCTGTAGTCCAGCGGATATTCCCCGGTGGAGTTGCTCAGCGTTCCATACACATAGTCAAGATCGATGTATGACCGCTGGGTCAGAAGATTCCTGGCCCCCATGTACTCCTTCCGCATGGCATACTCCGTATAAAATGTGTAGTTCCGTCCCCGCTGCCCCGCCAGATAGGAGGCCACATTGGCGCTGCCCGCCGACACGCCGATGGACAGGTCAAAATGGATATCCCGGTCCAGGCAGTAGTCGAACACCCCTGCCGCATAGATGCCCCGGAAGCCTCCGCCTACGTCTACGATTCCTGTTTTCATCCTTTACCTCCGACTTTTGGAAAACTTGCTTGTTGAACTATTATAGACATTTCTTTCAGAATTTCAACAGGCAATCTGACAAAATTGCGGGAACCGCTGACACGGTATGGTGTCAAAAACCAGCGGCGGCCGCCTCTTCTGAGGGAGACAGCCGCCGCTGGCCTGTTCTGGGGGAATTTTTCCGCCCCTGTTACACCGTATAGACGTACTCGCCGTTCTTCTCGTTAATCCCGTAGAAATCGGCGAAGGTCAGACGGAAGACTCTGTCCTTCTTGTCGCTGACGTCGATGCCGTTCTTGATAAGATGCAGGTACAGGCCGTGGTTGGAGATATCCCCCAGGGACAGATAGCCTGTCAGCTTGCCGTTGGTGATAATGGCCTTCTTGTACTCCTTGGGCGTCCTGTGGACCAGGATATCCGCGCCCTCCGTCAGGTCCATCCGGCCTACGGACAGCATGGTCACGCCGAAGAAGTTGCTGGTGTTCTTGAAGGGATAGGGCTTCTCGTATACCGTGTCGAGTCCGGCCATGTTCTCCGCCGCCGCCTTGCCCTGGGCCATGGCGTCGGGCCACACGCCGGAAAGTCCGGTGCAGTCCCCCGCCGCGTACACGTCCGGTGCGGAGGTCCGCAGGTGATCGTCCACCTCAATGGCACGCTCCGCCTTGATGCCGCTGTCCAGGGCAATCTGGATGCGGGGCCGCACGCCCGCAGCCATGATAATGAAATCGCAGGGCACATGCTCTCCGGTGGAGAGGATCACCTCCGTGATGTTCCCCTCTCCGTCCACCACCGCGTCCGAGGCCCCGATGCCAAGCAGGAACCGGCAGCCCTGGTCTTCAAAGACCTTCTGATAGACGCTGGCGGCGTAGTCGTCCGTTTGCAGGGGCATCACCCGGGGTGCCATCTCGGCGATGGTGACCTGACCGCCCCGGTGGCAGAGGGCCGACGCGGCGTCCAGGCCCACCAGGCCGGAACCCACGATGAACACCCGCTTGCCCTTGGCGAACGCCTCGTCGATCTTCAGCGCATCGCTGAGATCCCGGAAGCCGAACACGTTGGGGGCCTCCCGGAAATGGGGAATGGGCGGGATGAAGAAGCCGGAACCCGTGGCAATCAGCAGCTTGTCATAGGGGATGCTGTAATCCTCGCCGTAATGGACGGTTTTGGCCCCGGTGTCGATCCGATTGACAGTCTGGCAGGAAATATGGAAGATATTGTTCTTCTCAAAAAAATCCTCCCCCACAAAGTTGATCCCTTGGATGGTCCTCTCGTGGCCTAAGAACTTATGGAGCATACAGCGGGAATGGACGTGCCCGTCGATGGAGATTACGGTGATGATATCGTCGGGGCGGAAGTCCCGCAGCGTCTGGGCGGCGGTGATACCTGCCGCGCCGGCGCCGATGATGACAAATCGCTCCATGGTCACACCTCCCTTACTTCAATAGCTTTCTTGGGGCAGGACCTCACGCAGGCGGGGCCCTCCTCCAGATGGGCGCAGAAGTCGCACTTGATGACCCGCTTCCGGTCAGGAGTGACGGCGGGCACGCCGTAGCGGCAGTTCATAACGCACATATAACATGCCGCGCATTTGTCCGCGTTATACTCCACCAGACCGTTTTCCATATTTTTTTGCAGCGCGCCGCTCATGCACGTCCCCGCGCAGTCGGGGACGTCGCAGTGGCGGCAGAAGATGGGCTTATAGCCGCCCTTGCCGTCGGAAATGATGCGGTTGCGGGACTGGTTCTCGGGATCGGTCAGGTCCAGGGCGTAGACAGCCTGACGGAGCTCTGTCAGAGTCCCCTTCCTGAGGGGCATGTCGCTGTGGGACGCCATGCACGCGACGGTGCAGTTCTTGCACCCGTCACACTTGGCAGGGTCAATAAAAATTCGTTTCATCTTCCCGCGCCTCCCTTAAATGTTCAGGGCCTTGCGCTTCTCCTCGATGATGGCCTCCAGCTGGCCGGCGGCGGACTTGCCGTCCGGATCGACGATGACCCGGCCTCCGGTGAGGCCAACCATGTCCTCGGTCAGCACCTTGGTGACCAGCTTGCTGCCAGTGATGAAGGGCGGCACGCCCAGGTGCAGCGGCAGGCCCAGCGCCAATGCGAACGCGCCGTCCGCCAGCGCCTGCTCCTCCAGCCACTGGGCGGCGGAAATCACCAGCGGCAGCTGGGGCAGGTCTATGCCCAGCTCCTCCGCGATCTCGGTGGCCACGATCTCCAGACGGCCGATGGCCAGACAGGGACCGAAGTTCAGAACCGGCGGGATGCCCAGTTCCTTGCAGACCGCTTTCAGGTTTGGACCGGCCAGCTCGGCGGCTTCGGGGGTCATTAGGCCGATGTTCTCCAGACCGCCGGAGGAGCAGCCCGCCGTCAGGACCAGGATGTCCCTGGCGATCAGCTCCTTTGTCAGCTCGGCGGTCAGGGTGTCGTGGCCGTAGGCCACGCTGGAGCAGCCCACGACGCCCGCCAGGCCCTTGATCTTCCCCGCGGCGATGAGGTCAACAAGGGGCTTCCAGCTGCCGCCCAGGAACGCCTTCAGACTCCCTTCGCTGACGCCAGTGAGGGTGTTCTTATTGCCGTGATCGGTGAACAGGTTCATGGGCACGCTGCCCCGGCGGGCCTTGTAGGCCGTGATGATCTCGTCGATGATCCTGTCGCCGTCCGCCTGACGGGTCTCGTAGTTGAAGGGGATGTACTCGGCGTTGGCCTTCTTTGCGACGGCATCCAGGCAAATCTGCTTGATCTTCAGCTCATCACAGATGGTCTCGATGCCCGGCAGCGTGCAGTTGAACTCGCTGAGCACCGCATCAATCGCGCCGCAGGACAACACCGCCTCAGAGATGTAGTTGTTGCCCGCGTGTCCGTCGAAAATTTCCGTGTAGTGCGCGCCCCGCAGCTGGAGGTCCTGGCCCACGCAGGTGCAGCCCACCAACTTGAAGCCCTTGGCGCCGGCGGCCTTGGCCTTCTCCACTACGTCCCCGTCCAGGAGGCGGTCCTGGATATAGGTAAACAGGGAGTGCTGGTGGCCGGTAATGAGGATGTTGATGTAATCAGGGTCGATGACGTTCATGCCCACAGGCGCGGTGCGGATTTCAGGGTCGCCCAGCACCACGTCGTTGAGCAGGTTGGTCAGCTGGAGGCCGTACACACCGGTGGAAATACCCAGCCGCAGACAGGAAACCAGCATCTCCACAGGGTCAGAGCTGAGGTTGGTGGAGGTCTTGACGATGTTGTTGAATACCTCGCCCTTAGCGCCGCCAGGCATGATGCCCAGCTCCTTCCACTTCTTCACCCGGGGCGCGTAAGCCATCTTCTCCACCAGCTCCATCGGCTCGTACTCGGGGCGGTACAGGTCGCTGAGCACCGCATCCGCCACCTTCACGCACAGGTCGTACTTGTCCGTTCCAGTGACGCCGAAGAGCTCTGCCAGATGGTTCAGAGCCTTCTCGCTGCGGATCTTATCCTTGTGCAGGCCGGTGTTCTTCAGCTGGCGGGCGGTGTTCTCCACCACATGGATGTAGCATCCGGACCCGGCGGCCACGGCCCGCAGGAAATTCCGGGCCACAATGGTGTCGGCGCTGGCCCCGCAGATGCCGCGGGGCGCGTTGGGGGTGATGCGGCAGGGACCGTTGGCGCACAGGCGGCAGCACACGCCCTGCAGGCCAAAGCCGCACTTGGTTTCCTGAGTGGCCACCCGGTGGTGGGCGGTCTCAAGGGGGAGCTGGCGGATGTATTCCTCCATAGGCTGATCCGCGCTGGGGCAGGTGTTTCGGCTGAGGCAGCCGGTGCAGGTGTTCATGATGATGTTTTCCTCCTCCAATGAATGATTTCCAAAATGACTGCGGGGGTGACCGGCGCACTTGACCGGGGCTTGTGGGCGTTGGGCTCCGCCCAAACCCGCCAGGGCTTTGCCCAGGCGGTCCAAAATTTTACCTGTTCAGGCGCGTCAGGTTATAATGACAGCATACTGCATCCTGCGAAATTGTACAGTTGCGGATGCAACATACCGTTCATTCCCAAAAGGTCCAAACACAAAACGGGCGGCAGAGGCGTCCAAGCTTCCGCCGTCCGTTCACGGCTCATTCACATTAACTGTTGTCCGGACTCTCCGACGGTGCCGCATTTTGCAGGAAATAGACTCCGTTGGGTCCACGGTAGAGACCCGTCAGGTCCTCCCTCAGCCGATAGCTGCCGCTCCGGCAGAACACGGGAATTACCGGCGCGTCGGTAAGCAGAATGGCCTCGGCGTCGTGGAGGTAAGCGTCCCTTGCGTCCGGCGAGACCACACTGTGGGCGGAATCCAGCAGGATGTCAAAGGCCGCGCTGACATAGCCGGTGACGTTGGCCGGGTCCTCGCTGTGCCATTGCTCCAGCAGCGCCCCTGCGTCGCTGTAGGGCGCGGTGAAGGGCTGGGCCGCCATGGAAAAGCTGCCGGTAGCGGTTGGCAGCCCGTCCACCCGGCGGGGGATGTCCTCCCCGCTGTCCAGGGTCTCCTGGTCAATGGGAACCAGGGCGGTTCTCTCGTCATACTCCGCCTGACTCACGCTCTTCAGGGTAACGGTGACCCCCAGCTGCTCCTTCCAGATGGCCTGGAGAGCCTGGGCGGCGGCGCGGCCCTCCTCGGACTCCACATAGAGATATTCCACCGCCGGGAAGCCGCTGCCGTTGGCGTAGCCCGCCTGGGCCATCAGAGCCCTGGCCTGACGGCAGTCGGCCTCATAGTCCTGCTCGTCCGCTCCCAGGGTCACCAGATGGAGGCTGTGGGCGCGGTAGTCCCAGAAGACAGGGGCGGCGTGCTCCTCCGGTACGGGGACGGCGTTGGGGTCAGGCAGGGTGGGCTCCTCCGGTTCCTCCGGCTCCTCCTCCACAGGCCGTTCGCTGTAGTCGGCCACTCCGTAGGGGATGATGCCGGGCGTCGCGCGGATGGTCAGCAGCCCCATCCGCTCCGTCACCGCCTGGGAGGCGGCGGTCAGGAGGAAGGCCAGCCGCACATCGGGATTGTCAAAGGGCGCCTGCCGGGTGTTCAGCAGCACGGCGTAGGATGCGCTCACCGGCTCCGGCGTCCAGCTCCCGCTGTCTGACAGCTCCTGGAGAACCTCCTCCGGCAGATCCACTACCAGAGCCGCCTCTCCCGACTGGAAAGCGGCATAATCCGCCTCGGCATCCTCGATTACGGCAAAATTCAGCTTCTGAGGGCCCTGAAGCTCTCCGGCCTGATAATAGGTTCCGCTGCGCTCCAGCGTGACCACATCCCCGGCTGCGCTTTTTGCGACATACGCTCCATTGGTAAACTCGCCTTTGGTATTGGAATCCGCACCGGGATAGAGCGGCATGGTATAGGCGCTGGCGCAGACCTCCTCCAGAAAGTAGGAGGGGCTGCCGGTCAGGGACACGATGAACGTCCGCTCATCCGGAGCGGACACGCCCAGCAGGGACGTGTCCCCTGTCTCCTGAACCTCGGCGTAGCCGGACACAGCCTCCAGCAGCATGCGGTGCGGCAGGTTGTTGGCCGGGTCCGCCAGCCGCCGCCACGCGGCGGCAAAATCATTGGCAGTGACCGCCGTCCCGTCGGACCAGACAGCGTCCTCCCGCAGGGTGAAGGTGTATGTGCTGTTCCCGGCGTAGTCGGTCTCCACGGCGAAGCTCTCCGCCTGCCCATAGCCGGTCACAGCCCAGCCGTGGCCGTCGTCCTCCCAGCGCATCAGGTTTTCGAACAGGTGGAACAGGATGGCCTCCCCGCCCCGGGCCGTGACGCTGGCCGGGTCCAGGGTGGTCTGCGCCTCGCTCAGGCGCACGGTGAGGCTGTAGGGCTCCTGGGGCTGGACGCCGGACGGCCCGGCTTTATCAGGCGCTGGCTGCCCCACGCCGCACGCGGCCAGCAGAACCGCCAGCAGCAGCGCCAGCAGGGTGGTACTCTTTTTTTTCATAGGTTCCTCATCAGTTCGCCGGAACAAGGGAGCCGTCCTCCCCGAATTTTACCGGCTGGATCTCGTTGCGCGTATGCTTTGCGATGTCCTTCAGACGCACCAGGGCGGGATAGTCGGTCACAAGGGTATAGGCCGCGCCGCGCCGTCTGGCCCGCCCGGTACGGCCGATGCGGTGGACGTAATACTCGTTCTCGTCGGGCACGTCGTAGTTGAACACCGCGTCCACATCGTCCACGTCGATGCCCCGCGCGGCCACGTCGGTGGCCACGAAGACCCGCAGCTCCCCCCGGCGGAACCGGGCCATGACCCTCTCCCGCTTCTCCTGGGGGATGTCGCCGTGGATGCACTGGGCGTCCACGCCCCGCATTTGCAGCAGCTTGGTCACCCGCTCCGTGTTGCCCTTGGTGTTGCAGAAGATCATCACGCGGTCAAACCGCTCCCGGTTCAATATTCTCTCCACCGCGTCCACCTTCTCGTTCATGCTCAGCTCCAGGCTGTACTGGAGGATATCCGGCTTGTTCTCCTCGTCGGCCCGGACGGTGATCTCCACCGGGTCCCGCTGGTATACCCAGGCGATGTCCATAACCTCCCGGCTGATGGTGGCGGAGAAGAGGCCCAGGTTCCTCCGGCTCTTCATCTGGTCCAGCAGGCGGGTCACGTCGTGGATAAAGCCCATGTCCAGCATCCGGTCCGCCTCGTCCAGGATGGCGGTCTGCACATGGTCCAGGCGGACCGTGCGGCGCTTGAGGTGGTCCCCCAGGCGTCCGGGGGTGGCAATAACGATCTGGGGACGCTTTTTCAGCGCGTCGATCTGCTTGCCGATAGGCTGGCCGCCGTAGAGACAGACCATGCGGATATTGGGCTTGAACTGGGCCAGGTCCCGCATCTCGCTGGTGATCTGCATGGCCAGCTCCCTGGTGGGAGCCAGCACTACCGCCTGAACCTGATCGGAGCCAGGGTCCACGTGCTCGATGATGGGGATGCCGAAGGCGAAGGTCTTTCCGGTACCGGTGGGCGCTTTCGCGGTCACGTCCTGCCAGTCCAGCATGGGAGGGATGCCCCCCGCCTGAATGGGAGTGGATACCTCATATCCTTTTTTTTCCAGCGCGCGCATAATCTCGGGCGAAAGCCCCAGGGTATCAAAGCGCGCGCCCTGTGTGATTTCCATATAGTTATCCTCTTTTTATATGATCTCTGTGTGATACTCAGCACAGTTTAACACAAAAAACGCCCTGCCGCAAGTGAGGCAGGGCGTTTTTCCAGAAAATTCACGTTTTTTTCATGTTTGGGAGCGGACCGCCGCGCGCCAGGAAGCAGGACGCCGCACGCCGGACCGCCTGCGGGAGCGGGCCCTCAGCGGAAAAATGGTCGAATCCCCGAATTTTTGCATAATTTAGCCTTGACAAATGGAAAGAAACTAGGTATAATGCCCTTTGTCAAGCCACGAAATGGCCCTAGAGAGTATCCTGGATCAAGCCGGATGCATCGGAGGGAGGGAAGATAGATGTCTGAAGTTCATGTCAAGGAAAATGAATCTCTGGACAGCGCGCTGAAGCGTTTCAAGCGCAGCTGTGCCAAGGCCGGTGTTCTGGCCGAGGTTCGCCGCCGGGAGCATTACGAAAGCCCCAGCGTCAAGCGCCGCAAGAAGTCTGAGGCTGCTCGGAAGAACCGCAACAAGCGCTATTATTAAGTTGCAAAAGCGTCGTCCGGTATAAAACCGGACGACGCTTCTTTCTGCTGTATCCAGGGCGGAGCAGGCGCCGCCTGCTCCGCCCCGCCTGCTCATCTGGCCTTGGCGGAGCGGAGGGCGCCCTGTCCCTGGTGCGTCACCTGCCGCCACTGGGTGTTGTCGCGGAAAAGGGACACGATCTGGAGCGGCAGCCAGGAGGCCATGAAAACCGGGAAGAAAAGAATGCTCTTTGTCATACCCTGGAGGGCGTAGCCGCCCAGGACGCAGAGGACCACCCCCAGGGCCATGCCTCCCACGCAGTACAGCCCCAGCCCGCACAGGGCCGCGATTGCGGCGGCGGCGCTGCCGTTCAGGATGCCCGCCGCAACGCTGGCCGCCAGCAGCAGCCCGGAGACCGCCTGGGTGAAGGGCGCCAGCATAAACATGGTCATATCCCAGCGCAGCATGGGCCGGGGTACGCCGGACCGCCACAGCTTCCCCACGTTCTGCTTGGCGACCTGCATGACGCCGCTGCACCACCGGTAGCGCTGGCGCAGGGAGACACGGAAGCTGGTGGGCTCCTCGTCATAGTTGACAGCGTCAGGCACCCAGCTGACCCGGATGCCCGCCTTGGCGCACTGGGCGGCAAACTCCGCGTCCTCGGCGATGGTGGAGGTGTTCCAGCCGCCCAAACGCTCCAGGACCTCCCGGCGGAAGCCGAAGCCGGTGCCCACCAGCTTGGCAGAGAGCCCGCAGGCCGCCCGGGGACGGTTCCAGATCAGCTCAAAGCAGACGTTGTACAATCCGTAGCATCCAGCCACCGCGCTGGCAGAGGGGTTCCCCGCCCTGGTCTGGGATTTGCATACCATCGCGCCGGAGGCGAAGGCGTCGTTCATGCGGGCCAGATAGTCCGGCTCCAGCACGTTGTCCGCATCGAAGACCAGGAAGGCGTCGTAGTCGAGTGGCATCAGCTGGGCGAATGCCTGATGGAGGGCGTCGCCCTTGCTTGAGACAGGCCCAAGGCAATGGAGGATCTTCGCCCCCGCCGCTGCTGCGGCGGCCTCGGTGAAGTCCGTGCAGTTGTTTGGGACCACATAGACGTCCAGCAGCTCAGCGGGATAGTCCTGGTTCAGCAGGCTGTAGATCAGGTTGCCGATGACCGTCTCCTCATTCCGTGCGGCGATGACCACGGCAAAGCGAGTCTGGGGCGCGGCGGCGGGATAGCTCCGCCGCCGGAGCAGCGCGAACACGGCTACCACCGCAAAGTACAGTGTGAAAATTTTCAGGCTGAAAGACAGCGTCAGCAAAATGTAGTGAATCAGCTCCATGATACGGCTCCCTCCTGTCGGATTCATTATCTGGAAAGTTGGTATGCTGTTATCCTAGCAGAGAAACTTTAAATTGAAAGAGGGGGAAAGTTTAAGGATTGTTTAACTCGGCAATCTTAAACCGCTCTTAAAGATTACACGTCTTTATTCTTAATCCTCATTGTGCTATACTGATACCATAGAAAGGGAGGAACGACTCTATATGGCGAATATTCTGATCTGCGACGACGAGCGGGACATTGTGTCCGCGCTGAAGATATACCTCAGCTCAGAGGACTACACCCTCTTTGAGGCTTACACCGGTCGGGAAGCCCTGGAGATCGTGAAAAAGAACGACATCCATCTCATATTGATGGATATTATGATGCCGGAGATGGACGGCATCTCCGGCACCGCCAAGCTGCGGGAGGATTACAACATCCCCATTATCCTCCTCACCGCCAGGAGCGAGGACACCGACAAGGTGCTGGGGCTGAACGTGGGGGCGGACGACTACATCACCAAGCCCTTCAACCCCATTGAGGTGTTGGCCCGAGTCCGCAGCCAGCTGCGGCGGTACACCACCCTGGGCGGCATGGAGCAGAAGCCCAGCAAGCTGGTCATCGGCTCCATCGCCGTAGACGACGAGGCCAAGACCGTGTCCGTGGACGGCGAGCCGGTGAATCTGACGCCCATTGAGTACAACATCCTCCTGCTGCTGGCGCGGCACCCGGGGCGAGTGTACTCCTCCGCGCAGATCTACGAACAGGTGTGGAACGAGACGGCCTTCGGCTCCGAGGGGGCTGTTGCGGTGCATATCCGGCACCTGCGGGAGAAGCTGGAGATCGACCCCTCCAACCCAAGATACCTGAAGGTTGTCTGGGGCCTGGGGTATAAGATGGAAGCAGGGCAATGACGGTCCCCTGGTCAAAGGGCGGACGCGTCCCGACAGAAAGAGGTGACCCTATGGAAAAGAAAAAGGACCTGCGGCAAAGCCCGCTGGCGAAATGCATCGCAGTCGCGCTGCTGTTCCTGGCGGGAGCGGGCGCTGTACTGGGCACCTTCGCAGTGACCTTCATCTCCTGCGGTTACGGCGCGGCTGACCACTTCCAGGACGATCCCATCGGCAAGTACGCGATCCAGGAGGCGATGTCGGACGCTCTTTACTATGTCCGCAACAGCAGCGGCAGCGGCGGACACAGCGTCTACTATTACCAGACCGCGCTGGAGCGGGCCGGAGGCTTCTCCGCCGTGGTCTATGAAGGGACGTCCGCCTCCGGCACGCCGCTGGGCGGTTGGGGTGAGATCCCCGAGAAATACCGCTGCCGGGTGGAGGAGTCCATCCAGACCGGCGGGGACGAGTGGTACACCGTGGTGGGCTATATCGCCCAGGAGATCCCGTCGGGAAGCGACTTTTCCATCCGCTACGACCTCTACTACACCCTGCACGGCCTTTCCTTCAGCGGGACCGTGGCGCTGACGGCGTCCGCTTACGTCCTGACCCTGGTGGCGCTGGTGTTCCTGTGCTGCGCCGCCGGACACAAGGCGGGGAAGGAGGGCATCTCCCTTAACTGGCAGGACCGGGTGCCCCTGGATCTGTACCTCAGCCTTGCCACAGTCCTGTTTTGTCTGGCAATGGTCCCATTCTTGTCCGCTGACAGCTGGATGCCAGTGGCGCTGAGGATCGCCACCGCCTGCATGTCCGCTGCGGGCTGCGCGGTGGTCGCGCTGGCCGCGCTGATGACGCTGGCCACCCGGTTCAAAAAGGGCAAGTGGTGGCGCAATACCATCTGCTGGCGGCTGTGCCGCTGGTGTGTCCGGACATGGAGGAGGTGCTGGCGGGCTATGATGGAACTGGTAAGCATCCTGCCGATGACCTGGCGAGTGATTCTGTCGGTAATTGGAATCCTGGGGGTACACTCCCTGATGTGCTTTTTTATTCTGGCATCCGACACCGGCTTTTTCTTCTTCCTGCTGACCGCCGCCATGGACTGCGCCCTGGTGGTCGGGGCGGCGTGGCTGACCGTCCAGCTCCAGAGGGTCCGGGATATGGGCGCGGCCCTGGCCGCCGGAGACCTGGAGGCCCAGCTGGACACGGAGAAAATGTATTTCGACGTGAAACGCCACGCCGAGGACCTGAACGCCATCGGCGTGGGCATGAACAAGGCTGTGGAGCAGCGGCTCAAGAGCGAACGGCTGAAAACGGAGTTGATTACCAATGTCTCCCATGACATCAAGACGCCCCTGACCAGTATTGTCAACTATGTGGACCTGCTGAAAAAGGAGGCGCTCTCCCCTGCCGCCGAGGAGTACGCGGCGGTACTGGACCGGCAGGCCCAGCGGCTGAAGAAGCTGACGGAGGACCTGGTGGAGGCCAGCAAGGCGTCCACCGGCAACATGACCGTGAACCTGGAGCCTATTGTGGTCAATGAGATCATCCATCAGGCCATCGGCGACTACGACGAGAAGCTGGCCGCCGGACGGCTGGAGGTCATTGTGAACACCTACGAGGGCAATCTGATGGCCCTGGCGGACGGGCGGCTGCTGTGGCGTGTGCTGGACAACCTGCTGAGCAACGTGTGCAAGTACGCCATGGCGGGCACGCGGGTGTATGTGGATCTCAGCGCCAGGGATGGAAAGGTGTTTCTGTCCATGAAGAACATCTCACGGGATCCGCTGAACGTGTCCGCCGACGAGCTGATGGAGCGGTTCGTCCGCGGCGACGCCTCCCGGCACACCGAGGGCAGCGGCCTGGGCCTGAATATCGCCAGGAGCCTTATGGACCTCATGGGCGGCGGCTTCAGCCTCAGCGTGGACGGCGATCTGTTCAAGGCGGAGTTGACGCTGCGGGCATAAAGGTATCCGCTCCAGAAAAATTTTCAAAGTTTTTTGAAAGAAATCATTGACATTTCGACACAAAACAGCTATAGTAAGCTTGCCTGTTTTCCTGGGGGAAAGATACTCAGGAAAACAGGCAGTTTTTCTATGCTCCGCGCCCCAGCGCGGGGACATCAAATTATGAAAAAAGAACGGGGGAGGATAATGTCCAAAAAGTTAATCAGCCTTGCAGACTGCTGCATGGCGTTTGACGGCGAGCTGGTTCTCGATCACATTAATCTCTATATCAATGACAGTGAGTTCCTCACACTGCTCGGACCCAGTGGCTGCGGCAAGACTACCACCTTGCGCATCATTGGCGGCTTTTTAACGCCCACTTCAGGAGAAGTGATGTTCGACGGGGTGAGGATTAACGATATTCCGCCTTATTTGCGGCAAGTCAACACTGTTTTCCAGCGTTACGCCCTGTTCCCGCACCTGAACGTCTTTGAGAACGTGGCCTTCGGCCTGCGCATCCCGAAAACGGAGGGCGAGGGGCGCAGCCGGAAAAAAGTGAAGCTGCCGGAGGAGGAGATCCACCAGAGGGTGTTGGAAATGCTGGAGGTGGTGAGCCTCAAGGGCTTCGAGCACCGCCGGGTCACGGAGCTCTCCGGCGGGCAGCAGCAGCGGGTAGCCATCGCCAGAGCCCTGGTGAACCGGCCCAAGGTGCTGTTGCTGGACGAGCCCCTGGGGGCGCTGGACCTGCGGCTGCGGAAGGATATGCAGAACGAGCTGAAGCGAATCCAGCAGCAGCTTGGCATCACCTTCATTTACGTCACCCACGACCAGGAGGAGGCGCTGGCCATGAGCGACACCATTGTTATCATGGACCAGGGCAGGATTCAGCAGATTGGATCCCCGGAGGACGTATACAACGAGCCGAAAAATGCCTTCGTGGCGGATTTCATCGGCGAGAGCAACATCCTTGACGGCATCATGCACGAGGACTATGTGGTGGAGTTCTTCAACCGGAAGTTCAAGTGTCTGGACAAGGGCTTCGCGCCCATGGAGCCGGTGGATGTGGTCATCCGGCCCGAGGACGTGGACATCGTGCCCAAGGACAAGGGGCAGCTGAAGGGCATTGTGACGGGCGTCACCTTCAAGGGCGTCCACTATGATACAATCGTGGATTTCAAGGGCTTCAAGTGGCTGATCCAGACCACGGACTATCACCCGGAGGGCGAGACCATCGGCATTATCCTCAACCCCGACGACATCCACATTATGCACAAGAGCCAATATTCCGGCATGTTCGGCGACTACAGTTCCTATTCCGAGGAGTACGAGGAGCTGGAGGATGCCCTCCAGGAGGGCGGAGATGAAGAATAAGCGCTCCTTGTTTGCTGTCCCCTATGTCGTCTGGATGGCGCTGTTTGTAGTGATCCCTATTCTGATTATGGTGTGGTACGCCTTCACCACTGCGGAGTCCGGCGGCACGCTGGACAACTTCGCGCAGATGGGCACCTACGCCTCTGTATTTCTGCGCTCCTTCCGGCTGGCGGCTGTCGCCACGCTGGTGTGTCTGCTCATCGGCTATCCAGTGTCCTACTGGATGGCCAGGGAGGGGGCGGGGTTCCAGCGGGTAGCGATGGCCCTCATCATGCTGCCCATGTGGATGAACTTTTTGCTGCGGACCTACTCCTGGATGTCTATTCTGGAGAACAACGGCCTGCTCAATCAGCTCTTCCGCAATATCGGGCTTATCAGCCTTGTGAACCGGCTGACCGGCTCTGAGCTGCAATACTTCCCTATGATCGGCACCTCCGGAGCGGTGGTGCTGGGAATGGTCTACAACTACCTCCCCTTCATGATCCTGCCGGTTTACTCGGTCATCGTCAAGCTGGACCACAGCCTGCTGGAGGCCGCCCAGGACCTGGGCGCCAACTCCGCCAGGGTATTCCGGAAGGTGATTCTGCCCCTCTCCCTGCCGGGAGTGCTGTCCGGAGTGACGATGGTATTCGTCCCCTCCGTATCCACCTTCGCCATCTCCCGGCTGCTGGGCGGCGGCACCCAGATGATGCTGGGTGACCTCATTGAGCAGCAGTTCCTGGGCGGGGCCTACAACCCCCACCTGGGCGCGGCCATCTCGCTGGTGATGATGGTTATTGTGGTGGTATGCATGGTGGTCATGAATCACTTCGGCGAGGGTGAAGAACAGGCGGTGATGCTATGAGAAAGCAAAGCCGCTTCGGAAGCCGCCTGCTGATTGGCCTGGTCTTCCTGTTTCTGTATGCGCCGATTCTGCTGCTGATTGTGTTCTCCTTCAACGCGGGGGACAGCAGCGCGGTCTGGAGGGGCTTCTCTCTCCATTGGTACGCCCAACTGTTCCAGAACCGGATCATCATGGAGAGCGTCTATATGACGCTGCTGGTATCCCTGCTGGCCACCGTAATCTCCACGGCGGCGGGCACCTTCGCCGCCGTAGGGCTCTACAGCCTCAGCCGACGGAAGCGGGAGGCCCTGATGACGGTGAACAATATTCCCATGATGAACGCAGACATTGTCACGGGCGTCAGTCTGTGCCTGTTCTTCGTGGCGTTCTTTCAGGGCTGGGGCGTTTTTGCCAAGTGGTTCAACGGCATCCAGGGCGCAGTGGCGCTGCCCACCCGGCTGACGCTGGGCCTGGGGACGCTGCTGCTGGCCCATATCGCCTTCGACATTCCCTATGTTATCCTGAATGTGGCGCCGAAGCTGCGGCAGATGGACAAGAATCTGCTGGACGCGGCCCAGGACCTGGGCTGCACCTGGATGCAGGCTTTCTGGAAGGTCGCCCTGCCTGAGATCAAGCCGGGCATCGTCTCCGGTGCGCTGATCGCCTTCACCATGTCCATCGATGACTTTGTCATCTCCTACTTTACAGCCGGTTCCTCCAGCTCCACGCTGGCGATGACCATTTACGGCATGACCAAGCGGCGCATCACGCCGGAAATCAACGCGGTCTCCACCCTGCTGTTTCTGTCGGTGCTGACGTTGCTGGTGATTACCAATGTACGGGAAGCCCGGTTGGAAAAACGGAACGCCAAGGACTTCTCCCCTGCCCCGGCCAAGCCCCGGCCTGCCGCCGTGGAAAAAGCGGCCCAGTGGATGGGCTCTCCCACAGGACGCTGGGCGCAGCGGGGACTGGCAGCGTTGTGCGTGGCCGTCTTTGCGATTGTGGTTTCCGGACTGGCAAACGCAACCACCTCCCGCCCGGTTGTCAATGTGTGCAGTCTAGGTGAATATATTGACACAGATCTGATTAACCAGTTCGAGGAGGAGACCGGCATCCGGGTAAACTATCAGACTGCGGAAAGCAATGAGGCAATCTACTCCCTGCTGAAAAGCGGCGGCGCGGACTATGACGTAGTGGTCACTTCTGACTATATGATTGCCCAGTTCATTGAGGAGGACATGGTGGAGCCTTTGGATTACGGAAATATCCCCAATTTTGAGCGGATCGACGAGCGGTTCCGGAACCTCCCCTATGATCCGGAGAACCAATTTACGGTTCCCTATACCTGGGGAACATTGGGGATTATTTACAACACCAATGTTGTGAGCGAGGAAATCACCAGCTGGAGCGCCCTGTATGACGACAAGTATGCCGGGAATGTGCTGCTGATTAACAACTCCCGGGACGCCCTGGGCGAGGCGCTGCTTTATCTGGGGTATTCTGTCAACACCACGGATGAGGCGGAGATCCGTCAGGCCTTTGACCTGATTGCCAGCGCCAACCGCCGGGGCGTGTTCCAGGGCAAGGCTTCAGACGAGGTGTTCCAAAAGATGGAGGGCGGCAACGCTGCCATCGCCACCTACTATGCCGGTGACTACCTGTCCATGCTGGATAATCAGGCGGATGGGGTTGAACTGGCCTATGTGATCCCGGAGGAGGGCTCCAACTGGTTTGTGGACGCTATGTGCGTACTGAAGGACGCCCCCCACAAGGACGCCGCTGAGCAGTGGATCAACTTCATCGCTTCAACGGAGGCCAATCTGGCCAACATGGATTATATCGGTTACGCCTCCCCCAACCGGGAAGCTCTGGAGAAGTATCCAGCGTACTACGAGGAGCTGTATGCGGAGGAGCTGGATATGGAGCTGTATGAAATCATGGCGGCTCCTGCCGAGGTGCTGGAGCGTTGCGAGAGCTATCTGGTACTGCCTGCGGAGACCCGGGCGCTGTATAATGAACTGTGGGTGCAGCTGGGGACTTGACGGCTGCGGAAAGTTTTTAGAAAAATTTAGCGGGATTTGTGAAATCCCTACTTGACAGATGGGCGGGGAACCACTATAATGTACTTGATTGCTGTGGTTCCCCGCCTACCCGCTTGTTCTGTCACAGCAGTTAAATATCCGGGTGTGGCGCAGCTGGTAGCGCGCTTGGTTCGGGACCAAGAGGCCGTGGGTTCAAATCCCGTCACTCGGACCAAAAACTCGCCGAAACTGGCTGGTTTCGGCGAGTTTTTGTAACTTTTCAGAGCAGTTGATTTTTCTGACCCATTCAGTGACCCATTATCTGACCCATTACAGGGCGGACGGAGCCGGACAAAACGGACGGTTTACAGCTTGAGAGGTGGTATCTATGGGGAATAATTTAGCTTATCAGGAAGAGTCCTGGGACGAGTTGATCGATGGAAAAGTCGTTGCTATGTCGCCGCGGCCCTCCGTGAATCATCACCAAGTGTCGCTGAATATCGCCAATATCTTTTCCAGGTATTTGAATGGAAAAACCTGCCGTCCCTTTGGCGACGGCGTTGATCTGTACCTTACGGAGAAGGATCGATTTATCCCTGATGGGATGGTTGTCTGTGATCCATGCAAAATCAAAAGGAATGGTATCTATGGCGCACCAGACCTTGTAATCGAGGTCCTCTCTCCCAGCACAGCCCGTTATGACCGTGGTCACAAGAAAGATGCGTATGAAGCGGCTGGAGTTCGTGAATATTGGATCGTTGAACCGGATTCAAGGATGATAGAAGTCTATTTGTTGACAGACGGGAAATTTGCTTTAGACAACGTCTATTCTGTTTACCCTGACTATCTTCTGGAAAAAATGACGGAAGCAGAAAAAGCGGCAGTTCCCACCGCGTTTCATTGCTCTCTGTACGATGATCTGCTGATTTTATTGGAAGATGTCTTTTCTGATACCTTCTAAAAAGTCATCTCCATAAAGCTGCCCACCTTTTCCGCCGCCTCCTGCTGCATCTTGTCAGTGATGTTGGTGTAGGTGTCCAGCGTGAAGCCGGAGGAATAATGCCCCAGCATCCCGGACAGCGTCTTGATGTCCACGCCGTTTTGCAGCGCTAAAGTCGCAAAAGTGTGCCTTAAATCATGAAATCTGACGTGTTCTATGCCCGCTTCCTTCAATAATTTTCGATGAATGCGTCCGGCGGCGTTGGGGTGGTACATAGTTCCGGTCACCGGCGAGGGAAACATATCGGGGTTGTCCGGATGGAGCTCGTGCTCCTGGATCAGCAGGTCTACGGCCTGCTGGGGTATCACCACCGTGCGGATGGAGTGCCGGGTCTTGGGGGCGCTGCCCTTCAGCTCCGCCTGGCTGCCCCGGACGGATTTGCAGACAGATATGCTGTTCTTTTCCAGGTTCAGGTCAGTCCAGAGAAGAGCAAGCAGCTCTCCCCTGCGCAGGCCGCTGGTCAACTCCAGATAAAACATCGAGAGAACATTTCGACTTGCTGCGGCCTGGAGGTACGCACCGAACTGTTCCAGTTGGATGACCTTCATCTCTTTCCGCTCCAGTTTGGGGGGATTGCAGCCATCGGTGGGATTCTTTTTGATGAGATCTTCCTTTACCGCCTGCTCCAAGGCACTGTGTAAAACCATATGAATGCTCCGGACTGTCTTGGAACTCAGTCCGGAGCATTCTGTGTTATTCTGAATGACTCTGCCGCTGGTCCGCAGATCCTGGTACGGTTTCTGTAACCGCAAGCTGGTCAGCTTCTCCAGAGGAATGTCGCCAATGTTGGGGATCAGGTGCTTCTCCAGAAAGTTGGTATACTGTTCCTGTGTAGTCTCGCGGAGATTCGGCTTAGAGTACAGCTCGAACCATGTCCGAAGCCATTCCCCTACAGTGAACTGACTGGCGGGAGCGGCGGATTCCTTCTTGGGACGCTCAGGGGCCTGCTGTGCGGGTTCTGCTTGCTGAATGTTCCGCATAGCCTCACGCAATTTTGTTTTGCACTCTGCCTGGGTCCTGGCCAGGACATTCCGGTACAGGAGCTTCCCTGTTTCCTCGTCCCGGCCAACCGTGTATCGGCCCTCCCAGCGGCCATCGCTGCGCTTACGGAGGCTCCCTTCGCCGCGGGCTCTGCGCTTTGCTATCTCTCTGCCCTCCTTAGCCTGCAAGCTCATTGAGAGCCAGTTTATCGTTAATCCAGGTTACCAGCCGGTCCTTGGGGACTATGATCCTCCTGCCGATGAGCATGGCGGGAAAGTTCTTGCCGTGGGCCAGCTCGTAGGCGCTGGTGCGGGAAATGTTCAGGGCGGAGGCCACCTGCGTGATGGTCAGTATGGCGGGAAGGTCTTCCATAGATTTACATATCTGGTTCACAATTGATCGCTCCTTCATATAAATTTTTCACTCAATGTCACAAAAACAGGGACCGCCGCATAGAAGAGGTCTTTTGCGCGGCATCCTTAACATCCGCACTCCGGCTAGTTAATGCTGCGATGCTATCTCTTGACCGCTTTTGCTGCGGCGATCCCTGGTGCTTCTGACATTGAGACTCAGATAAGTCTCGCTTTACACACCTGTATTCGACACTACTCCCCTAGGTGACAGGGCAAAGAAATAGACGGCGGCTGGCTTCACCGTTCCACGGGACTCTCACCCCCGGCAGGATATCTCTGCCGGCCGCCCTCCATTTGGCAGGACGGGAGTATCATTGTCTCTGACAGAATCATCGCAAAACAGACTGCCACAGACTGCTTTTGGACGGATGGGAACCGCTGGGCACCTTACATTCAGGCCGCTTTGATGGAACACTATGGGGAGACTTGAACTGCTCCCCGTCAAGTAGACAGTGAAATAATATGTGAAATTTTGTCAGGCTGCACGGCATTGGGTGTAGACCTCCATAGGCGTATGGACGCCCAGGCGGCGCTGGAGGCGGCTGAAATTGTAGTAAACGATATACTCCCGGATCATCTGGCTCAGCTGCTCCCGGCTGGTAAATTTTCTGCCATAATACCGCTCCCGCCTGAGAATACCCCAGAAGCCCTCCATAGGCCCGTTGTCGATACACTTACCTACCCGGGACTACCCTGCGTCATCCCAGCCGCGGCCAGCTTGTCATGAAACACCCTGGTCGTATATTGAAAGCCCCTGTCGTTGTGAAACAGAGGATGTGCGTCCAGGTTGGCGGCAAGGGCCCGGTCCAGCGTCTCATGTACCAGAGCGCTGTCGTTGGCGTCCCGGAGGACAAAGGAGACAATCCGCCGGTCACAGAGGTCCA